>NZ_JBWKEQ010000027.1:22588-111050 GCF_056435365.1 Kitasatospora sp. NPDC043949
GGGTTCCTCGCGGCCCCCCCCTCCTGACTGGAGCGCGAGCTCCCCGGGGGGCCCCCCCCCCCCCCCCCCCCACCACCACGGATGTGGCGGGGAACACGGGTGCGGCGGGAAGCCGGCGGGAAATCAGCGGCCGGAAAGCGCGGCGGAAAAACAGTGAAGCCGGTTCATCCGAGGATGAACCGGCTTCACTGGAGGACCGGCATGCCGGTCTGCGCGTCAGCGCGAGACCTTACCGGCCTTGATGCACGAGGTGCAGACGTTGAGCCGCTTCGGCGTCCGCCCAATCACAGCGCGCACCGTCTGAATGTTGGGGTTCCAACGACGGGGGGTACGGCGGTGCGAGTGGGAGATGCTGTTGCCGAAGCCCGGCCCCTTGCCGCAGACGTCGCAGTTGGCAGCCACAGGAGTCACTCCAAGACTTCAGATCATTTACGTTCGACAACCCCGCTGGACCAGCGGAGCACTCGCGTGAACCTGACCGGACCGAGGGGTGAGCCTGGATTGTTCCAGGCAACCGGAAGAGCATACAACGCCTGTTCCGGTTCAACGAAACTACCATGTCCGGCAGGGTGATCGCTCCGGTCGCCGGTCCGGGCGACCCTCCCCGGCCCCCGATAACCTGCCGGTATCACCCCTCGCCGCGGCCTTGGCCGTGCTGCTGCCCCGCAGGCCGTCGCGGCGTCCCACCCGGAGGAGACCTGGTGCTGCACACGCTCGACGCCCCGGCCGTGCGCACCTGGTGCCAGCTCGCCCTGCGTGCGCTCGGCCAGGCCCGCGAGGAGATCGACGCGCTCAACGTCTATCCCGTCCCGGACGGTGACACCGGCACCAACCTCTACCTGACCGTCGAGTCCGCCGCCGCCGAGGTGGAGAGCCGCTTCGCCGACCCCGCCGCCGACCCGGCCCCCGGCCTGGCCGACACCGCACGGGCGATGGCCCGCGGCGCGCTGGTCGGCGCCCGCGGCAACTCCGGGGTGATCCTCGCCCAATGGCTGCGCGGCACCGCCGAGACGCTCGCCGAGGGCGGCGGCGCCGACCAGCTGCGGGCCGCCCTGCAACGGGCCGCCGACTCCGCCTACCAGGCCGTCGCGGAGCCCGTCGAGGGCACCCTGCTGACCGTCGCCCGGGTCGCCGCCCGGGAGGCCGTCCGGGCCGGGGACGGGCTCGCGCAGGTCGCCGACACCGCCTACCGGGCCGCCCGGGACGCGCTGCGGCACACCCCCGAACAGCTCGCCGTGCTGGCCGAGAACGGGGTCGTGGACGCCGGCGGACGCGGCCTGGTCGCCGTGCTCGGCGCGCTCGCCGACGCCGTCGCCGGGCAGCAGCCGATGGGCCCGGTCGCGCTGCGCGGGGACGTCCGGGAGGTCGACAGCTGCGCGGTGCACCTGAGGCCGCCGGGCCCCGGCCACCCCGCGTTCGAGGTGATCTACCTGCTCGACGCGCCCGACGAGGCCCTGCCCGCGCTGCGCGAGCGGCTCGGCGCGCTCGGCGACTCCCTGGTGGTCGGCGGCGGCGACGGCCTGTGGAACGTGCACGTCCACGTGGACGACGCGGGCGCCGCCGTCGAGGCCGGGGTCGAGGCCGGGCGGCCGCACCAGATCCGGATCACGCACTTCGCCGAGGCCGCCGCCCGGGCCGGCAGCGCCGCCGAGCGCGGCGAACGCCGGGACCGGGCCCGCGCGGTGCTCTGCGTGGTGTCCGGCGGGGGACTGGCCGAGTTGTGCGAGCAGGCCGGCGCCGTCGCCCTGCACGCCGACCCGGACCGCCCGCCGGCCAGTGCCGAACTCGCCGCCGCCGTGCGCCGCTCGGCCGCCCGCGAGGTCGTCCTGCTGCTCAACGACCCCGAACTGCGCGCCGCCGCCGGGGCCGCCGCCGACCAGCTGCGCGAGGAGGGCGTGCGGATCGCCGTGCTGCCGACCCGCTCGCCGGTGCAGGGCCTGGCGGCGCTCGCGGTGCACGAGGGCGGGCGCCGCTTCGACGAGGACGTGGTCGCCATGACCTCCGCGGCAGGTGCCACCCGGTACGCCGAACTCGCCGTGGCCGAGGGGGAGTCCTGGACGATGGCCGGGGTCTGCCAGGCCGGGGACGTGCTCGGCCTGATCGACGGCGACGTCGCGGTGATCGGCACCGGGCTGGCCGAGGTCGGGGCGAGCGTGCTGGACCGGATGCTCGGCGCAGGCGGCGAACTCGTCACCCTGGTCCTCGGCGAGGGCGCCGACGAGGCGCTCGCCGACCGCCTGGTGGCACACGCCCGGCACCGGCGGCCCGAGGTCGACGCGGTGGTCTTCCACGGCGGCCAGGAGTCCGCGCCGCTGCTCATCGGGGTGGAGTAGGGCACGCCGCGGAGCCCGGAATGTCGGCCCCGTGGTGTAAACAGGGGCCTGATGGGCGCTCTCGATGAACCACTGACCAAACTCGTCGGCGACCGCACCGCGAAGGTGCTCGCCGACAGCCTCAAGCTGCGCACGGTCGGGGACCTGCTGCACCACTATCCGCGCCGCTACGTCGAGCGCGGCCAGCTCACCAGCCTGGACGAGCTGGAGATCGACGAGCACGTCACCGTGCTGGCCCGGATCGAGAAGGTCACCCTGATCCCGTTCCGCGGCCGCAAGGGCGACCGGCTGGAGGTCGTCGTCACCGACGGCCGCAGCCGGCTCTCGCTGGTCTTCTTCAACCAGGGCTGGCGGCAGAAGGAGCTCAAGTCCGGCGCCCAGGGCCTGTTCGCGGGCAAGGTCGGCGTCTTCAACCGCAGCCGCCAGCTGGTCTCGCCGGACTACCAGCTGCTCGACGAGGAGGCCGGGTCGGACGCCGCCCGGCAGTTCGCCGGCCGGCTGATCCCGGTCTACGGCGCCAGCGCGCAGATGCCCAGCTGGAAGCTGTCGATCTGCGTCGAGACGGCCCTCACCAAGCACCTGGGCGACGTCGGCGAGCCACTGCCCGCCGAACTGCGCGAGCGGCACGGGCTGATCCCGCTGCCCGAGGCGCTGGAGCTGATCCACCGCCCGCGCGGCCAGGCCGACCGCGAGCTCGCCCAGAGCCGGTTGCGCTGGGACGAGGCCTTCGTCCTCCAGGTCGCCCTGGCCCAGCGCCGGGCCGCCGAGTCCGCGCTGCCCGCCGTCCCGCGCAGGGCCCGCGCGGGCGGCCTGCTGGACGCCTTCGATGCCCGGCTGCCGTTCACCCTCACCGAGGGCCAGCAGAAGGTGTCCGCCGAGATCGCCGCCGATCTCGCGAGCGAGCACCCGATGCACCGGCTGCTCCAGGGCGAGGTCGGCTCCGGCAAGACCCTGGTCGCGCTGCGCGCCATGCTCGCCGTGGTCGACGCGGGCGGCCAGGCCGTGCTGCTCGCGCCCACCGAGGTGCTGGCCCAGCAGCACCACCGCTCGATCGTCGAGATGATGGGAGACCTGGCGGAGGGCGGCATGCTCGGCGGCTCCGACCTCGGCACCCGGGTGGTGCTGCTGACCGGCTCCATGGGCGTCCCGGCCCGCCGCCAGGCGCTGCTCGACATGGCCTGCGGAGATGCGGGCATCGCCATCGGCACCCACGCGCTGATCGAGGACAAGGTCCAGTTCCAGGACCTCGGCCTGGTCGTGGTCGACGAGCAGCACCGCTTCGGCGTCGAACAGCGGGACGCCCTGCGCGCCAAGGGCGAACAGCCGCCGCACCTGCTGGTGATGACCGCCACCCCGATCCCGCGCACCGTCGCGATGACCGTCTTCGGGGACTTGGAGACCTCCGTCCTCGACCAGCTGCCGGCCGGCCGCTCGCCGATCTCCACCCACGTCGTCCCCGCGCTGGAGAAGCCCAACTTCCTCGCCCGGGCCTGGGAGCGCGTGCGCGAGGAGGTCGCCAAGGGCCACCAGGCGTACGTGGTCTGCCCCCGGATCGGGGACGAGGAGCCCGCCGCCGAGCCGAAGAAGAAGCGGAAGGCGGCCGAGGAGGACCTGGAGGACGTCGCCGACGCCGGTGCCGGGAGCGACGAACGGCGGCCCCCGCTCTCGGTGGTGGAGACCGCCGGGAAGCTGGTCGGGGGGCCGTTGCAGGGCCTGCGGGTGGAGATCCTGCACGGCCGGCTGGCCCCGGAGGCCAAGGACGAGGTGATGCGCCGCTTCACGGCCGGCGAGGTGGACGTGCTGGTCGCCACCACCGTCATCGAGGTCGGCGTCAACGTCCCCAACTCCACCGCGATGGTCATCATGGACGCCGACCGCTTCGGTGTCTCCCAGCTCCACCAGCTGCGCGGCCGGGTCGGCCGCGGCAGCGCCGCGGGCCTGTGCCTGCTGGTCAGCGACATGCCCGCGGGCAGCGCCGCCCGGGCCCGGCTGGACGCGGTGGCCGGCACCCTGGACGGCTTCGAGCTGTCCCGGATCGACCTCGAACAGCGCCGCGAGGGCGACGTGCTGGGCCAGGCGCAGTCCGGGGTGAAGTCCTCGCTCAAGGTGCTCTCGGTGCTGGAGGACGAGGAGGTCATCCTCACCGCCAGGACGGAGGCCACCCGGCTGGTCGCCGAGGACCGCGAGCTGACCGCCCACCCGGAGCTGCGCACCGCGCTGGAGAGCCTGCTCGACGAGGACCGCGCGGCCTACATGGAGAAGGGCTGAGCGGCCGCCGCCGGCCCCGGAATTGTCAGACCCCCGCGAGAGAATGAAGGTGTTCAGGGCGCACCCCCAAGGTGCGTACCTGGCACGACATTTGGGGGTCCTGCCATGGCATTCCGTCATCTCAACGAGCTCCCGCTGGGCGACAAGGTCTTCCGGATCGAACTCGCCAGCGACGACGACCGCGAGGTCACCCTCACCCTGACCGGCTGGCGCGAGGGGGCGGCCGCCCAGCCGCTCGCCTCGGGCAAGCTCCGCCTGCCGGTCGAGGACGTCGCCTCGCTGCGGATCGCGCTCAACCGCGCGCTGCGGGCGCTGGCGATCGTCGCCGACGTCTCCGAGCCCATCCCCGACCGTGACGTGCTGCGCGAGCTGTACCCCGGCCACGGCGCCCCCTGGGTCCCGCAGCACGAGGAGGAGCTGGTCCGGCGCTTCCACGACGGCGAGACCGTCGCCCGGATCGCCGCCCGCTTCGGCCGCACCCCCGACTCCGTCCGCACCAAGCTGCGCGAGCTCGGGCACGACCCGCGCCGCCCCGAGTTCTGCCCGCCCGACGGCTGCCTGTCCTGGTCCCGCTACGCCTCGCCGGCGCTGCTCGGCGCGGCCGTCCCGACCCCGCCGGCGGGCTCCGAGGCGAGCTGAGACGCGCCCCGGGGCCGGCTGAGGCGGGCTCCGGGGCGGGCTGAGGCGGGCTCCGGGGCGGGCTGAGCCGTGACCCGGGGGCCCCACCGATCCGTCGGTGGGGCCTCGACCCGTATAGCGTGGTCGGGCAGCGACGAAAGGACCTTCCCCCACCATGACCCGCGTGATCGCCGGGCTGGCCGGCGGCCGCCGGCTGGCCGTACCGCCAGGCCGGGGCACCCGCCCGACCTCCGACAAGGCCCGTGAGGCGATGTTCTCCACCCTGGAGGCGCTGCGCGGCACCCTGCACGGGATCCGGATGCTCGACCTGTTCGGTGGATCGGGCGCGGTCGGCCTGGAAGCGCTGTCGCGCGGCGCCGAGCACGTCCTGCTGGTCGAGGCGGACGGCCAGGCGGCCCGGGTGATCCGGGAGAACGTCCGCACGATCGGCCTGCCGGGCGTGGAGGTGAAGGCCGCCAGGGCCGAGCAGGTGATCGCGGGCCCGCCCCCGCAGACCCCGTACGACCTGGTCTTCCTCGACCCGCCGTACGCCGTGACGGACGACGAGCTGCGCGAGATGCTGATCACACTCCTGGCCGGGGGCTGGCTCGCGGAGGACGCACTCGTCACCGTGGAGCGCAGCACCCGTGGCGGCGACTTCGGCTGGCCCGAGGGCTTCGAGGTGCTGCGCTCGCGCCGCTACGGCGAGGGCACGCTCTGGTACGGTCGCGCCGCCGCCGAGACCAGTCAGCACGAGTAGCGGGCCGAGGCCCGCAGCAGCCGTCACCCCACGAGGGAGCACCCACGCCATGCGCCGCGCCGTCTGTCCCGGTTCGTTCGACCCGATCACCAACGGTCATCTCGACATCATCGGGCGGGCCTCGAAGCTGTACGACGTCGTGCATGTCACGGTCCTGATCAACCGCAACAAGCAGGGCATGTTCAGCGTCGAGGAGCGGATGGGCCTGATCGAGGAGGTCACCGCGGACTTCGGGAACGTGGTGGTCGAGTCGTACCACGGCCTGCTGGTGGACTTCTGCCGGGAGCGCGGGATCCCCGCGATCATCAAGGGCCTGCGCGCGGTCAGCGACTTCGACTACGAGTTGCAGATGGCCCAGATGAACCACGGCCTGTCCGGGGTGGAGACGCTGTTCGTGCCGACCTCCCCGACGTACAGCTTCCTCTCCTCGACGCTGGTCAAGGAGGTCGCCTCGTACGGCGGGGACGTCTCCCACCTGCTGCCGGAGACGGTGCACCGGCGGCTGGTCGAGCGGATCGCGGAGCGCAGGGCCCAGCAGTAGGCGGGAGCGTCGGCATCGCGGGGCGGGCGTCCGTTTCTGCTGGTTCGTCATGACTTGTCCGATGCCCGGTCGACCGGTTCGGCTCGGGCGTTGTGACCACGCCGCGCGGTGGCCGTACAGTCTGTATTCCTGCCCCTGCGGTGAGGTTCACCGCGTCGGGCCTGCCTCCGCCGGACCGTCGGCGGCACACGGAAAGACGAAGCCCCGTGGACGTGCAGAACAAGGTCGACGAGATCGTCGCGGCGGTCGAGAACGCCCGCTCGATGCCGATGTCGGCCTCCTGCGTGGTGAACCGGGCCGAACTGATCGGCCTGCTCAACGCCCTCAAGGCGGAGCTGCCCGCCGAACTCGCCCAGGCCCAGTCGATGATGGCCGACCACGAGCAGGTGGTGGCCGGGGCCCAGGCCGAGGCCGACCGGATCATCCAGGGTGCGCACGCCGAGCGCGGCTCGCTGATCTCGGACACCGAGGTGGTCCGCCGGGCCCAGGCCGAGGCCGACCGGATCCTCGCCGAGGCCCGTGGCGAGACCGAGGCCAAGCGTGCCGAGGCCGACGACTACGTGGACAGCAAGCTCGCCAACTTCGAGGTCGTGCTGACCAAGACGCTCGGCGCCGTCGGCCGCGGCCGGACCAAGCTGCGCGGTGACTCCAGCGTCTTCGAGACCGAATTCGACGGCGAGACGGACGGCGAGGAGTTCCAGCCGCAGCGGATCACCCCCAGCCCCGAGGTCGACGAGTACGTCGATGTGAAGCTCGCCACGCTGGAGAACGTCCTCAGCGCCACCCTGGAGGCCGTCGGCAAGGGCCGCGACAAGCTGCTCGGCAAGCGGCCGATCGACGAGCTGGGCGCCTACCTGGCCGCAGCCGACGAGGCGCAGCAGGCCAAGGAGCGCGCCGAGGCGGTGGCCGCCGGCTTCGCCACCGACGCCGAAGCCAACGGCGACGACATCGCCTGGTACCGCGAGGACGTCCCGCAGCAGCAGACCTGGCCGGAGCAGACCCCGGCCGCGGCGGGCTGGCAGGCGCCGGGCGTCGACCAGTACGCGGCCGCCCAGCAGCAGGGCGGGCAGCAGCAGGGGCAGTACGCCGAGGTGTACGCCGGCGGCTACGACCCGGCCGGCCAGGGCGACCCGTACGGTGCCCAGTGGGGGCACCAGCAGCAGGGCGCCGCGGACGGCTACCCACAGCAGCAGCACCCGGACTACGCGGCCCAGCAGCAGCACGGGGACTACGGCTATCCGCAACAGCAGCAGCCGGGTTACGGCGCGCAGCAGTACGACGCCTACACCTACCCGCAGCAGCCCGCCGCCCCGCCGGCGGTGCCGCAACAGCAGCAGCAGCCGGGTCTGGACGAGACCAGCTTCTTCGACACCAGCATGATCGACATGACCCGGCTCCGGGAGCTGGGCGGTCGCTGAGCCGGCCCCGCGCGGGCCCGGCGGAAGCTCCTGACGGGAGCGAAGTTGGGCCTGGCGGGAGACTCCGGTAGGCTGACCACTCCGGCCTTTTCGTGTCGGACTGTCGGCTTGCCCGCGCACCGTTGGTGCGGTGGCACCGCGATCGAAGATTCCCCATGGAAGTCAGGACACCTTGAACCGCCTCGACCACCGCGACCCCCTCGTGTTCGACACGCACGAGCTGGGACGTCGCCCGGGCTCGCTGCGCAAGGTGTCCCGCACTCTGGAGGCCCCCGCGGGCCTGGGGATCATCGACGTGATCGGCGTCCCCGAGAAGAGCGAGCTCCGGCTGGAGCTCCGCCTGGAGTCCGTGGTCGAGGGCGTGCTGGTCACCGGCACCGCCGAGGCCCAGGTCGAGGGCGAGTGCGCCCGGTGCCTGGAGCCCGTCGAGGACGACCTCGACGTCGACTTCCAGGAGCTGTACTACTACCCGGAGTCCGACGAGCGTCACCGCGCCCGGACCGCCGGGGCCGAGGACCTCGACGAGGACTCGGAAGAAGATACTTACCGCCTGGAGGGCGACTTCTTCGACCTCCAGCCGGTGCTGCGTGACGCGGTGGTGCTCGCACTGCCGCTGCAGCCGGTGTGCCAGGAAGACTGCCTGGGTCTGTGCTCCGAGTGCGGAGCGCGCCTGAGCGACGACCCGACGCACCACCACGACGCCGCCGACCCCCGGTGGGCGGCTCTGCAGGGACTCTCCGCCGCCCCCGGCGACGAGGGTGACGGGATCAAGAACAGCGACACCCGTGAGGGTCTCGCCGAGAACCAGGAGAAGTAGCCGTGGCTGTTCCGAAGCGGAAGATGTCGCGCAGCAACACGCGCCACCGTCGGTCCAACTGGAAGGCCGTTGTTCCGGCCCTCGTGGCGTGCGACCGCTGCCACGAGCCGAAGCTGGGTCACATCGCGTGCCCGAGCTGCGGCACGTACAACCGTCGCCAGGTCCTCTCGGTCTGATCGGCGGGGTGCACGGATCGATGTCGGACGGTAACTCCACCCGCAAGGCGTCCTCCGCCCCGAAGGGTTCCTCTTCGGGCGGTGGCAAGGCCGGTGGGCCGGCTTCGACCGAATACGACGTCCTGGAAGGGCGCCTCGGGTACACACTCGAGCGCGCCCTTCTGGTGCGTGCCCTGACCCACCGTTCGTACGCGTACGAGAACGGGGGTCTGCCCACCAACGAGCGCCTGGAGTTCCTCGGCGACTCGGTGCTGGGCCTCGTGGTGACCGACACCCTCTACCGCGTCCACCCGGACGTGCCGGAGGGCACGCTCGCCAAGCTGCGCGCCGCGGTGGTGAACTCCCGCGCGCTCGCGGACGTCGGCCGGGGCCTGGAACTCGGCACGTTCATCCGGCTCGGCAAGGGCGAGGAGGGCACCGGCGGCCGCGACAAGTCGTCGATCCTCGCCGACACGGTCGAAGCCGTGATCGGGGCCGTCTACCTGGACCAGGGTCTGGACGCGGCCACCGAGTTCGTCCACCGGCTGTTCGACCCGCTGATCGAGGAGTCCTCCCAGCTGGGCGCCGGCCTGGACTGGAAGACCAGCCTCCAGGAGCTCACCGCCTCGGTGGGCATCGGGGTGCCCGAGTACGTGGTCATGGAGTCCGGTCCGGACCACGAGAAGACCTTCACCGCGGCGGCCCGGGTGGCCGGCGAGGACTTCGGCAGCGGCGTCGGCCGCTCGAAGAAGGAGGCCGAGCAGAAGGCCGCCGAGAGCGCCTGGCGGGCGATCAAGGAGAAGTACGCCGACCGGCTGCCCGCCGGGGCGTGAGGGAGCAGTAGCCTTCCTCCTGCTGATCCCTTCCGCAGGAGGCCTGTTCCCGTGCCCGAACTTCCCGAGGTCGAGGTCGTCCGCCGCGGTCTGGCGAACTGGGTCGCCGGGCGGACCGTCGCCGACGTCCAGGTGCTGCACCCGCGCGCGGTGCGCCGCCAGCCCGCCGGCGCCGCGGACTTCGCCGCCCGGCTGACCGGCACCACCCTCGGCACCGCGCAGCGGCGCGGCAAGTACCTGTGGGTGCCGCTGGCGGGGTCCGGCGCGGGCTTCTCGCTGATCGGCCACCTCGGCATGAGCGGCCAACTCCTCGTCCAGGACCCGTCCGTACCCGACGAGACGCACCTGCGGGTGCGGCTGCGGTTCACCGACGGCGGGCGCGAACTGCGCTTCGTCGACCAGCGGACCTTCGGCGGCCTCGCGGTCGAGGAGGCCGAGGACGGCGACCCGGAGGGCACGCCGCTCTCCATCGCGCACATCGCCCGCGACCCGCTCGACCCGCGCTTCGACGACACCGCCTTCGCGGCCGCGCTGCGGGCCAAGCGCACCACCGTGAAGCGGGCGCTGCTCGACCAGACGCTGATCAGCGGGGTCGGCAACATCTACGCCGACGAGGCGCTCTGGCGCTCCCGGCTGCACTACGACCGCCCGACCGCGACGCTCACCCGCCCGCAGGCCGCCGAACTGCTGGCGAACGCCCGCGAGGTGATGACGGCGGCGCTCGCCGTC
This sequence comes from Kitasatospora sp. NPDC043949, assembly GCF_056435365.1. Classification (NCBI taxonomy): domain Bacteria; kingdom Bacillati; phylum Actinomycetota; class Actinomycetes; order Kitasatosporales; family Streptomycetaceae; genus Kitasatospora; species Kitasatospora sp. NPDC043949. The sequence goes on from NZ_JBWKEQ010000027.1 coordinate 33,061, forward strand.
GGCGGCACCAGCTTCGACAGCCTGTACGTCAACGTGAACGGCGAGAGCGGCTACTTCTCCCGCGACCTCGACGCGTACGGCCGCGAGCACGAGCCCTGCCGCCGCTGCGGCACCCCGATCCGGCGGGCCGCCTGGATGAACCGCTCCAGCTACTTCTGCCCCCGCTGCCAGCGGGTGCCGCGGGCCCGCAGCGGGGGCTGACAGCGAGGGCTGGAAGCGGGGGCCGGGGAGCTCAGTGCTTGGCGAGTTCCGGCTGGTCGGCGGCCGCCTCGCCGGGGGAGCCGTGGGTGTCCTGGCCGAAGTAGGCGACCCCGACCGCGGACACCACCGCGAGCAGGAAGCCGACCACGCCGAGCCAGCCCAGGCCGGACTTGGAGGAGTCGCCGAGCCAGAGCACGCCGATCGCGCCGGGCAGCACCGTCTCGCCGACCACCAGCGCCGCCGTCGCGCCGTTCACCGAGCCGATCTGCAGCGCCACGGTGTGCACGTACATGCCGCCGAGGCCGCCGACCAGGATCGCGTACAGCGCCGGGTCGGAGAGCAGCTTGGCGACGTCGAACGGGTCGATGCCGTTCAGGATGCGCACGCCGACGCCCAGCGCGCCGAAGCCCAGGCCGGAGAGCAGGCCGGCGACGATCGCGCCCTTGGAGCCCATCCGCCGCACCAGCAGGCCGCCGCCGACCAGCAGCACGGTGGTGACCAGCAGCAGGCCCCAGTGGAAGGACATCGACGCGTGGTGGCCGCCCTCCGGGCCGGCCGAGACGGCCAGCAGCACCAGCGCCGAGCAGAGCACGCCGATCGAGGCCCACTCCAGTTGCTTGAGCCGGATGCCGAGCAGCTTGATGCTCAGCACCGCGGTGATCACCAGGTTGGCGCTGATGATGGTCTGCGAGAGGAACAGCGGCAGCAGCCGCGCGGCCAGCGCGCCCAGCCCGAAGCCGATCAGGTCGAGCACCGTGCCGACGATGAACTCCCAGGTGACGGCAGCCTTCGCGGTGGAGGACAGGCTCGGCCCGCCGTGCTCGGTGGTGGCGCCGGCGGCGCCCTTGGCGGCCTCCTCGCGCGCGGAACGGCGGGATCCGACGGCCTGGAGGACTGAGCCGGTGCCGTAGCAGGCGGATGCCGCCACGGCGGTGACGAGGCCGATGATCACCGGGTGCTCCGATCGGGAGATGGGTCAAGAACAGGTAATGGGACCAGTGGTCCGGGACCACTATGCCCGTCCGCGCGGTACGGTCGGCGCACCGCCCGGAACACCCTGGGCCCGCCGGGACGTACGTCCGGGCGCCGGCCGCAGTTCCCGCGCACCACCCGCGTCAGGGGCGAGTGGGGGAAACATCATCCCCGAGGAGGGGTGCGGCCCCGGCGGTCGGCGGGGAATCCTGTCACTACCAGTATGCGAAGGGTATGCCGTGCCTTGACGCCCGTCGGGGTAGCGTCGAGGGCATGAGAACCCTTGCACGACGTTCCCGGGGCGCCGGGCCGCTTGCCCTGGTGGCGGCGCTGCTGGGGCTGCTGCTCCTGCTCGCACCGACGGCCTCGGCCGCGGGCGGGCTGGACGACGCGGCCTCCACCCTGAAGCAGGGTCGGGTCTACGTCGACCCGGCGATGACCAGCCGATTCAGCCAGAGCCAGGCCGACGCCCTGACCGAGAAGATCAAGAAGGCCGACAAGCCGATCTTCGTCGCGGTCGTCCCGGCCAGCGCCCCCTACGGCGAGCGGACCGTCTTCAACGACCTGCGCACCAAGGTCGGCATCGACGGTGCCTACGCGATCTGGCGCGGTGACCAGTTCGCGGCCAAGGCAGACCGCGGCGCGATGGCGCAGGGCAGTGCCGAGCGGATCGCCGGCGCCGCCTTCCGCTCCCACAACGGCGACATCGACGCCACCCTGAACGAGTTCGTCGACAGCGCCGCCCCGCAGGCCAAGGGCACCGGGGTGAACCACAGCACCTCGATCGCCTGGGTGGTCATCCCGGTCGTGCTGCTCGCGCTGGCCGGCGCCGGCGTCTTCCTCCTCTTCCGCCGCGCCAAGACGCGCAAGGAGGAGCAGGCCCGGGCCGAGCTGGAGCAGCTGCGCCGGGTGGTCGACGAGGACATCACCGCCTTCGGCGAGGAACTGGACCGGCTCGACTTCAACCCGGCCGCGACCGGCGCCGACGACACCCAGCGCACCGACTACACCCACGCCCTGGACTCGTACGAGAAGGCCAAGCGGCTGATGGACGAGGCCAAGCGGCCGGACGACGTCAAGCCGGTCACCGAGGCGCTGGAGGACGGCCGGTTCGCGCTGGCCACCCTGGCCGCCCGGCGGGAGAAGCGCCCGGTGCCCGAGCGCCGTCCCCCGTGCTTCTTCGACCCGCGCCACGGCCCGTCGGTCAAGGACGTCGACTGGGCCCCGGCCGACGGCGCCGCCCGCACCGTCCCGGTCTGCCGGTCCGACGCGGACCGGCTGGCCTCCGGCCTCGACCCGGCCATCCGTACCGTCGAGACCGAGCACGGCCCGCAGCCGTACTGGAACGCCGGCCCGGCCTACGCCCCCTGGGCGGGCGGCTACTTCGGCGGATTCGGCGGCGGCCTGCTGCCGGGCCTGCTGGTCGGCACCATGCTCGGCTCGATGATCAGCAGCCCGGCCTACGCCGCGGCGCCGATGATGGACCAGGGCTACCAGGACCAGCACGAGGGCGGCGACTTCACCGGCGCCGACTTCAACTCCTCCGACTTCAGCGGCGGCTTCGGCGACGGCGGCGGATTCGGTGGCGGGGACTTCGGTGGCGGCGGCGACTTCGGCGGCGGCGACTGGTGACCCGCTGAGCCCCACCGCGACACCCCTGCGGCCCCGCCGGACCTCCTCCGGCGGGGCCGCTCCGCGTGGTCGACGGCCCCGTGGACCTGTGACCGTCCGTCGCGTTGGTTAGGCTCGGGGCATGCACGGTCGCGACGCCCACAGTGAGGAACCGGTCCGGGTGACCGCCTGGGTCCGGGGGAAGGTCCAGCAGGTCGGGTTCCGCTGGTGGACCAGGGCACGGGCGCTGGAGACCGGCCTGACCGGCTACGCGAGCAACCTCGGGGACGGCCGGGTGCAGGTGGTCGCCGAGGGCCTGGCCGCCGACTGCGAACTGCTGCTGGACCTGCTGCGCGGCCCGGACACCCCGGGCGAGGTCAGCGGCGTCACCGAGATCTGGACGGCCGTGGGCCCCGGCTACGAGGGCTTCGAGATCCGCTGAGCCCGGCCACACCCGCGCGGGCCGGAACTGATCCGCAACTGCCGGTGTCATGCGGTTGCCATTCGGGCAGACTCGTGGTTGACTCCGCATCGAACGATGATCCACGAGCAGCTGGTGGACCCGGCCCGAGGCCCCCAGGCGTGACGACACCGCCAGGCAGGTGACAGGGTCGCGGTAGCGTGCGGTGATCGTGTTGACCCTTTCCGTCTTTGGTGAGACGCTGGAAACCCGCGCACACGACCGCGTTTTCCCGGCAGGCGCCTGCCCTCGTGAGCCCAGCTCACGATGGTTGTGCCGTAAGTGCCCAGCCAGCACTACCGGTGACGCGCCGCGCGTGCGTCCCCCTTCCCCCTAGACCTGTACCGTTCCGGTTCGGTCACTCAGCGTGGAGGACCATTCATCATGGCAAAGGCGCTTCTCGGGTACGTCGGCGGCCCCGACCCGCGAATGCTCTCCGAGATGCGACGGCTTCAGCAGCGCGTCCAGGACCTTGAATCCGAGCTCCTTCGGATGCAGGCCGAGAACGACGCGCTCGCCGCTGTCGCTGACGGGCACTCGCTGCTCAACAGCATCGATCTGGATCAGCGGGAGCCGGCTCTCACCTGAGTCCCGCCCGGTCCTCGCAGATCGACGCCGCTGTGCACTGAGCCGCTCCGAAAGGGACGCAGCTTGCAAGGGACGCCCGGTTGTGGCGTCCCTTCGTCGTGTCCGGGCCCGGGGCTCGCGGCCCGCCGGGGATACAGTCGCCGTTGACGACAGGCCCTGGGCCCTGGCGAGCGACGAGGAGACCGGCCGCGTGCACCTGAAGAGTCTGACGCTGCGCGGGTTCAAGTCCTTCGCCTCCAGCACCACCCTGCGCTTCGAGCCCGGCATCACCTGCGTGGTCGGCCCGAACGGCTCCGGCAAGTCGAACGTCGTCGACGCGCTGTCCTGGGTGATGGGGGAGCAGGGCGCCAAGTCGCTGCGCGGCGGCAAGATGGAGGACGTCATCTTCGCCGGGACCAGCGGGCGCGCCCCGCTCGGCCGGGCCGAGGTCAGCCTCACCATCGACAACGCCGACGGCGCCCTGCCGATCGACTACTCCGAGGTGACCATCACTCGGACCATGTTCCGCAACGGCGGCAGCGAGTACGCGCTCAACGGCGAGACCTGCCGCCTGCTGGACATCCAGGAGCTCCTCTCCGACTCCGGCATCGGCCGCGAGATGCACGTCATCGTCGGCCAGGGCCAGCTGGATTCCGTCCTGCACGCCGACCCGATGGGCCGCCGCGCCTTCATCGAGGAGGCGGCCGGCGTCCTCAAGCACCGCAAGCGCAAGGAGAAGGCGTTGCGGAAACTGGACGCGATGCAGGTCAACCTCAACCGCGTCCAGGACCTGGTGGCCGAACTGCGCCGCCAGCTGGGACCGCTCGGCCGGCAGGCCAGGATCGCCCGCCGCGCCGCCGGCATCCAGGCCGACCTGCGCGACGCCCGGCTGCGGCTGCTCGCCGACGACCTGCTGGCCCTCCGGCAGGCCGTCGAGGCCGAGATCGCCGACGAGCTGGCACTGCGGCTGCGCCGCACCACCGTCGAGCAGGAGCTGGCCGGTGTCGTCCAGCGCGAGGCCGTGCTGGAGGCGCAGGTCCAGCAGCTCGGCCCGAGCCTGGAGGCCGCCCGGCAGACCTGGTACCGGCTCTCCGCGCTCGCCGAGCGCACCCGCGGCACCATCGGGCTGGCCGAGGCCCGCGCCCGGCACGCCGCCGCGGGCGGGCAGGCCGAGGAGCGGCGCGGCCGCGATCCCGAGGAACTGGAGCGGGAGGCCGCGCGGGTCCGCGAGGACGAGGCCGCGCTGGCCGAGGCGCTGGAGGAGGCGCAGTACGCGCTGGCCGAGGCGGTCGAACGCAGGAGTGGACTGGAGCGCGGGCTGGCCACCGAGGAACGTCGGCTGCGGGACGCCGCCCGGGCCATCGCGGACCGCCGGGAGGGCCTGGCCCGGTTGCAGGGGCAGGCCGCCGCCGCCCGCTCCAAGGCGGCCTCCGCCGAAGCCGAGATCGGCCGGCTGACCGAGGCCGGCGGCGAGGCACTGCTGCGGGCCGAGGCCGCGCAGGCCGAGTACGAGGAGCTCCAGCGGCAGGTCGGCGGCCCCGCCGGGGACGACGAGCGGGCCGAGGCCGCCCACCAGGAGGCCCGGGAGCGGCTCGCCGCCGTCGAACGCGACCTCGCCGCCGCCCGGGAGTCGGCCGGCGCCGCCGAGCGCGAACGGGCCGGGCTCACCGCGCGGCACGAGGCGCTCTCCCTCGGACTGCGCCGCAAGGACGGCACCGGCGCCCTGCTCGACGCGGGGGAGCGGCTGAGCGGACTGCGGGGCCCCGCGGCCGCGCTGCTGCGGATCGCCCCCGGGTACGAGGTGCCGGTGGCGGCGGCGCTCGGCGCGGCCGCCGACGCGGTCGCCGTCGACTCGCCCGGCACCGCCGCCGAGGCGCTGCGGCTGCTGCGTGCCGAGGACGCCGGCCGGGCCGCGCTGCTGATCGAGGGTGCCGGCCGGGCCGCGCTGCCGATCGGGGGTGCCGGTGAACCGCTCGCCGGCGTCGGAGAGTTGCCGGAAGGAGCCCGCTGGGCCGCCGAACTCGTCGACGGGCCGGCCGGGTTGGTCGGTGCCGTGCGGGGCCTGCTGGCCCGGGTGGCGGTCGTCGGCACCCTCGACGAGGCGCTGCGGCTGGTCGCCGACCACCCCGGGCTGACCGCCGTCACCGCCGCCGGGGACCGGCTCGGCGCCGACTTCGCGCAGGGCGGCTCCGACGGTGTGCCGAGCCTGCTGGAGATCCGGGCGGCGGTCGAGGAGACCGCCCGGGCGATCGCCGAACTCGCCCTCCGTTGCACCGAGTCGGCCGCACGCCTGGCCGAACTCGCCGAGCAGCGGCGGGAGTCGGACGCCGCCGTGGAGCAACTCGCCGAGCAGCGGCGGCGGCAGGAGAAGGAGCGCGCCCAGGTGGCGGGCACGCTCGGCCGCCTCGGCGGGCAGGCCAGGGCCGCCGCCGGCGAGGCCGATCGGCTGTCCGCCGCCGCCGCGCGGGCCGACCAGGGCCTGGCGGAACTCCTCGCCACCGCGGAGGAGTTGGCCGAACGCCTGGCCGCGGCCGAGGACTCGCAGGACTCCGGAGAGGACGAGCCGGACACCGCCGAGCAGCAGCGGCTGGCCGAGGCCGCCACCGGCTCCCGGCAGGCCGAGCTGGAGGCCAGGCTCGCGGTGCGCACCCACGAGGAGCGGGTCCGCGCGCTCGCCGGCCGGGCGGACCAGCTGGACCGGGCCGCCCGCGCCGAGCGCGAGGCGCGTGCCCGGGCCGCCGAGCGCCGCCGACGCGCCGAGCACGACGCCGGGGTGGCGAACGCCGTCGCGGCGGGCGCCCGACAGCTGCTGGCCTGCCTGGAGGTGTCGCTGTCCCGCGCGGACGCCGGGCGGGCGGCGGTCGAGCAGGCGCGCGCCGAGCGCGAGACCGAACTGCGGGCGCACCGCGAGCACGGCCGCGGTCTCAAGGAGGAACTGGACAAACTGGTCGACGCCGGCCACCGGGACGAGGTGCTGCGGGCCGAGAAGCGGCTGCGGATCGAGCAGCTGGAGGCCCGGGCGCTGGAGGAGTTCGGCATCGACGGCGGCGAACTGCTCGCCACCTACGGGCCGGACCAGCCCGTCCCGCCGTCGACCCCGGAAGAAGGACGGGAGCCGGGCGAGCCGCGCCCGTACGACCGGGCCGAGCAGGAGAAGCGGCTCAGGGCGGCCGAGAAGGCGTACCAGCAACTGGGCAAGGTCAACCCGCTGGCGCTGGAGGAGTTCGCGGCGCTGGAGGAGCGCCACCAGTTCCTCGGGGAGCAACTGGACGACCTCAAGCGCAGCCGGCGCGACCTGCTGGACATCGTCCGGGAGGTGGACGAGCGGGTCGAGCAGCTGTTCGCCTCGGCGTACCACGACACCGCCGCCCAGTTCGAGGGCGTCTTCGCCCGGCTGTTCCCCGGCGGCGAGGGGCGGCTGGTGCTGACCGACCCCGACCACATGCTCACCACCGGCGTCGAGGTGGAGGCCCGCCCGCCGGGCAAGAAGGTCAAGCGGCTGTCGCTGCTGTCCGGCGGCGAGCGCTCGCTGACCGCGGTGGCACTGCTGGTGGCGATCTTCAAGGCCAGGCCCAGTCCGTTCTACGTGATGGACGAGGTGGAGGCGGCGCTCGACGAGACCAACCTGCGCCGGCTGGTCGGGATCATGGAGGAGCTGCGGGAGAGCTCCCAGCTGATCGTGATCACCCACCAGAAGCTGACCATGGAGTCCGCGGACGCCCTCTACGGCGTGACCATGAAGGGCGACGGCATCTCGCAGGTGATCAGCCAGCGGCTGCGCGAGGGGCGCCGGGAGCGAAGGGCGCGCCCGATGCCTCCTCGGCGGCGCGACGAGGCTGTTGTCTCCGGGTCGACAGACTGATCCACCGGCCTGGCCCGGGCAGATGCTCCCGGACGCTCCGATCACGGATACTGGAGCGGTTGTGACTCCTCCCCCTCGCTCGCGAGGGGGCTTCTCGTTCAGCCGTTTGACGACCTCATGACGGCCAAGCCCTGACCGGTGCCGCACGGCACAGCGGTCAGCGTAAGGGAGGCGGCGACGCTCCGTGCGTCGGTGACCGAAGGATCACTCTGTCGTGGGATCCCGAGAAGGAGATTTATGTGGAATACGTGATCCTTGCCGTAGTCATCGCCGTGGTCGCCATCGGCGCGATCGCCGGCCTCGTCGTTTCCGGCAGACGACGCCAGCAACTGCCCCCGAAGTCGCAGTCGCCGGTCATCACGGCGCCGCCGACCACCCCGCAGGAGCCCCAGGTCGGCGAGGAGGCCGCGCCGCCGACCGAGGAGCCCCGCCGCACCGTCGAGGAGGTGCAGCTCCCCGAGACCGAGGCTCCGACCGAAGCCTCGACCGGAGCCCCGGCGACGGCCCCGACCGAGGTCGAGGTCGAGGCCGCCGAGGCCGAGACGGCACCCGCCGTCGAGGTCCCCGAGCCCACCGCGGGCCGACTGGTCCGGCTGCGCTCCCGGCTCTCCCGCTCGCAGAACTCGCTCGGCAAGGGCCTGCTCTCGCTGCTCTCCCGCGAGCACCTGGACGAGGACACCTGGGAGGAGATCGAGGAGACCCTGCTGACCGCCGACGTCGGCGTGGCCCCCACCCAGGAGCTGGTCGAGCGGCTGCGCACCCGGGTGAAGGTGCTCGGCACCCGCACGCCCGACGAACTGCGCGCGCTGCTGCGCGAGGAGCTCGTCGAGCTGATCGGCAAGGACTCCGACCGCACCGTCCGCTCCACCAAGCACGCGGAGGGGCCGGCCGTGGTCCTGGTGGTCGGCGTCAACGGCGTCGGCAAGACCACCACCACCGGCAAGCTCGCCCGCGTCCTGGTCGCCGACGGCCGCAAGGTGGTGCTCGGCGCCGCCGACACCTTCCGGGCCGCCGCCGCCGACCAGCTGCAGACCTGGGGCGAGCGGGTCGGTGCGCGCACCGTGCGCGGCCCGGAGGGCGGTGACCCGGCCTCGATCGCGTTCGACGCGGTCAAGGAGGGCATCGCCGAGGGCGCCGACACCGTGCTGGTGGACACCGCCGGCCGGCTGCACACCAAGACCGGCCTGATGGACGAGCTGGGCAAGGTCAAGCGGGTCGTCGAGAAGCACGGCCCGGTGGACGAGGTGCTGCTGGTGCTGGACGCCACCACCGGCCAGAACGGCCTGATCCAGGCCCGGGTGTTCGCCGAGGTGGTCGACATCACCGGCATCGTGCTGACCAAGCTGGACGGCACCGCCAAGGGCGGCATCGTGGTCGCGGTCCAGCGCGACCTGGGCGTGCCGGTCAAGCTGGTCGGCCTGGGCGAGGGTGCGGACGACCTGGCGCCGTTCGAGCCGGGCGCGTTCGTGGACGCGCTGATCGGGGACTGAGGCCCCGTACGCACGAAGGGTCCGCTCCGCGAGGGGCGGGCCCTTTCGCGTTGCCGCCCGGGGGCCGGCGGGGTGCCCGGGACCGGAGGAGCGTGCCGAGGCGGAGGAGCGCGCCGAGCTGGAGGGGCGCACGCCGAGACGTGCGGGGCGCGCGGAGGCCTACGAGGCGAGCCAGGCAGGTTCGGCGGTGCGCTCGCGGCCGCGGTGGCAGGCGTAGGCGAGGGTGCCGAGCAGCAGCCGGGCCTCGGGCGGGCAGCCGGCGTTGTCGCGGGTGGGGCGGCGCAGCCAGCGGACCGGGCCGAGCGCGCCGAGCACGGTGGGCGGGGCGGCGACGTAGCTGCCCTCGCCGTGGCAGGTGAGGTCGAGCGCGGCGTCGTCCCAGCCCATCCGGTAGAGCAGGTCGGGCAGTCGGCGGGCGGCGCCGACGGCGACCAGGAACTGCAGCCGGCCGGTGGGCGGGGCGAGCACCGGGCCGACCTGGGTGCCCATCCGCTCCAGCCGGACCAGCGCCTGTAGTCCGGCCTGCTCGGGGACGTCCAGGACGTCGAAGGCGCGGCCGGTGGGGAACAGCACCGAGCCCCCGGCGCCCGCTTCCCGGGACCGGTCCTCGCCGCCCGGTACGGGATGCAGGCCGGGCGCGGCGCAGCGGTCGGAGCCGCAGGGACAGCGGGTCGGGGCGGTGGCGGAGCCGGCCGGGGCGCCGGTGGCGACCGTCCAGCCCCAGCGGCCGGTGTACTCCGCGGCGGCTTGGGACGCGGTGACCTTGGTGCGGCGGCGCGCGCCCAGCGGCGTCAACCGCAGGTGTCCCAGTCGAAGTTCGCCGAACAGGTTGTCCATGCCTCCCCCAACAGGTTCCCGTCGCCGATGGTTACGGGATGGTGACTGTGTGTTGATTGTCCGTTGCGTGGTGCGTTGTGCGGTGGCGGCGTGCAGCGCCCGGTGTGCGCCTGTCGTGGTGGTGCGCCTCGGGCGCCGCCTTGTGGCTGGCGGCACCGATGCCGGATCGTGGGGTGGGCGAGGCGGCCGCCGATCAGGGTGGGCGTCGAACTCGCCTGTGACTGCGGTGGGTTGCCGGGGCTGCCGGGTTTCGCCGGAGGCCTTGGCGGCCCGCATATGCCGGGCCGTCGGACTTCCTAGTGAAGCGCGTGGGCCGTGGCTTCGGTTCACTCGTGGGGGTGGCGAAAGGTGGCGTTTCGCCAGGGCCGCTCCCGTGGGCGCCGCGCGGGGCATTACGTTCAGCACACGGACGTCATCGTGGAATCGACTCCGGTCCGCCAGGGCGCGGGAGTTGGGAATCTGACGGTCCGTCCGTAACGATGGCACACCAGTGCGAGAGCGTGGTACGGCGACACCTCAGGCACGGTACGTCTGGCAAGGGCCCGAAACCGTCGGGCGTCACGATCGGGGCCCCGAGGGGGCCGGGCGGGATGGGGACGTTCCCATGGCAGAGAAGCAACCCAACGAGAAGCTGACCACCTGGTTCGCCCGCAGCGGCTGGTCCAAGGGCGAGTTGGCCCGTCAGGTCAACCGACGGGCCCGGCAGATCGGTGCCCACCACGTGTCCACCGACACCTCGCGGGTGCGCCGATGGCTCGACGGCGAACAGCCCCGCGAGCCGATTCCCAAGATCATGTCGGAGCTCTTCTCCGAGCGCTTCGGCTCGGTGGTCTCGATCGAGGACCTCGGCCTGCGCGCCGCGATCCCGGTCTCCACCGTGGGCGGCGGCGTCGACCTGCCGTGGAGCGCGCCGCAGACCGTCCAGCTGATCAGCGACTACTCCCGCAGCGACCTGATGCTCAACCGCCGGGGCTTCCTCGGCACCTCGCTCGCGCTGACCGCCGGCGCCGCGCTGATCGAGCCGATGCAGCGCTGGCTCACCCCCGGCCCGACCGGCGCCCCCACCCCGATCCTCGCCGCGGCCAACGGCGGAGATCCGTTCACCGGCCGGCTGTCCGAGCCCGAGCTCGAACTGCTGGAGCAGACCACGGTCATGTTCCGGCAGTGGGACGCGCAGAACGGCGGCGGGCTGCGCCGCAAGGCCGTCGTCGGCCAGCTCCACGAGGTCACCGACCTGCTCCAGGAGACGTACAACGAGAACACCACCCGGCGGCTGTTCCGGCTCACCGCCGAGCTCGCCCACCTGGCCGGGTGGATGTCGTACGACGTCGGGATGCACCCGAGCGCGCAGAAGTACTACGTGCTGGCCCTGCACGCCGCCAAGGAGGCCGGGGACCGCCCGTTCGGCGCACTCATCCTCACCGACATGAGCCGCCAGATGATCCACCTCAACCGGGGCGAGGACGCCCTGGAGCTGATCCACCTGGCGCAGTACGGCAGCCGGGACACCGCCAGCGCGCGCCAGCAGTCCCTGCTGTACGCGATGGAGGCGCGCGCCTACGCCACCATCGGCGAGGTGAACCGCTGCGCCCGGGCCGTCCGGCTGGCCGAGGACACCTTCACCGACATCCGCGAGGGGGAGGAGGAGCCGGACTGGCTGAAGTTCTTCTCGCCGGCCGAGCTGAACGCCGAGAACGCGCACTCCTTCCGCGACCTCGCGTACCACTCCGACAACGCCCAGCTGTACGCCTCGATGTCCGCGCCGGTGATGGAGCGCGCGGTCGACCTGTTCCGCCAGGACGGCGACCACGTGCGCTCGTACGCCTTCAACCTGATCGGCATGGCCAGCGTCCACCTGTTGCAGCGGGAGGCCGAGCAGGCCGCGGTGATGGCCGAGCAGGCGGTGGACATCGCCACCAAGGTGCGCTCGGAGCGGCTGAACTCCCGGGTCCGCAAGACCACCGAGGCCGCGGCCGCCCGGTTCAAGGGCGTGGACGCGGTGAGCCGGCTCAAGGAGCGCGTCGTCCAGGACATCCCCGAGTACGTCTCGGTGGTCTGAGCACCCCGAGCCCGTGGGCCGCGGATCCGGCCCGAGGACCCCGCCGACCGTGACGGCCGCCGCCGCCACGGTCGGTGGCCGTCGTGCCACCGGCCGTCCCGTTCGGCGGCACGGTAACCCGTTCGGCCCTGTGGCACGGCCGTCGTTCACGAAGGTGTAACCCGCGCGTCGTACGCGTCACGGCCGCGAAACAACGGGCCGCACTGGCCGAAACCAGCCTTCGGCACTCTCCTCTTCATCGCCGACACCCCGGGTGGCACGGGACGGGTAATCCGGGTTTGGATCGGCTTCCACGCAGAGGAGACGCCGATGCCGGACGGCTTCAGCGCGGGCGACACCGCCTTCGTGCTCATCAGTGCGGCCCTGGTCATGGTGATGACCCCGGGCCTGGCCTTCTTCTACGGGGGCATGGTCAGGGCCAAGAGCACCCTGAACATGCTGGCGATGAGCTTCCTCTCGCTCGGCATAGTCAGCGTGCTCTGGGTCCTCTACGGGTACTCGCTCAGCTTCGGACCCGACTCCTTCGCCGGCCTCATCGGCAACCTGGACTTCCTCGGGATGCGCGGCATCGGCCTGAACGACCTCACCGGGACCATCCCGGTCACCGCGTTCGCCACCTTCCAGCTGATGTTCGCGATCATCACCCCGGCGCTGATCAGCGGCGCGATCGCGGACCGGGCCAAGTTCGGCGCCTGGGGCCTGTTCATCGCACTCTGGGTGACCGTCGTCTACTTCCCGGTCGCGCACTGGGTGTTCTTCTTCGACGGCGGCCACGGCGGCTGGCTGGGCGACCGCAACGGCGTGATCGACTTCGCCGGCGGCACGGCCGTGCACATCAACGCGGGCGTGGCCGGCCTCGCGCTCTGCCTGGTGCTGGGCAAGCGGGTCGGCTTCAAGAAGGACCCGATGCGCCCGCACAGCCTGCCGCTGGTGATGCTCGGCTCCGGGCTGCTGTGGTTCGGCTGGTTCGGCTTCAACGCGGGCTCGGCGCTGGCCGCCAACGGCGTCGCCGCGATGGCGATGGTCAACACCCAGGTCGCCACCGGTGCGGCGCTGGTCGGCTGGCTGGTCTACGAGAAGCTCAGGCACGGCGCGTTCACCACGCTGGGCGCCGCCTCCGGCGCGGTGTCCGGCCTGGTCGCGATCACCCCGGCCTGCGGCTCGGTCAGCCCGCTGGGCGCGGTGGCGATCGGCCTGATCGCCGGCGCGGTCTGCGCCGCCGCGGTCAGCCTCAAGTACCGCCTCGGCTTCGACGACTCGCTCGACGTGGTCGGCGTGCACGCGGTGGGCGGCGCGATCGGCTCGCTGCTGATCGGCCTGTTCGCCACCGGCGGGGTCGGCCAGACCGCCAAGGGCCTGTTCTACGGCGGCGGGCCGGCGCAGCTCGGCAAGCAGGCGATGGGCGTGGCCGTGGTCGCCGCGTACTCCTTCGTCCTCTCCTGGCTGCTGGCGAAGGCGATCGACAGGACGGTCGGCTTCCGGGTCGCCGAGGAGATCGAGGTGGGCGGCATCGACCAGGCCGAACACGCCGAGTCCGCCTACGATTTCAGCGCGGTGGGCGCGGGCCTGGCGCGGGCCCTGCCGGGCCTGGTCGGCGCCGCGGCGGCCGCGAGGTCCGCGGAGAGGGCCGCCGCCGGGAAGGCCGCCGCCGAGCCCTCCGCCGAGCCAGCCGCCACGGCCGCCGGGAAGGCCGCCGACACGACCACCGCCGAGCCCACCGAGAAGACCGAGGTCGACGCCCGATGAAGCTCATCACCGCCGTGATCAAGCCGTACCGCCTGGACGAGGTGAAGGCCGCCCTACAGGCCTTCGGGGTGCACGGGCTGACCGTCACCGAGGCCAGCGGCTACGGCCGCCAGCGCGGCCACACCGAGGTCTACCGGGGCGCCGAGTACACCGTGGACCTGGTCCCCAAGGTCAGAATCGAGGTGCTGGTCGAGGACGAGGACGCCGACGAGCTGATCGAGGTCCTGGTGAAGGCCGCCCGGACCGGCAAGATCGGCGACGGCAAGGTCTGGAGCGTCCCGGTCGACACCGCCGTCCGGGTCCGGACCGGAGAGCGCGGGCCGGACGCCCTCTGAGGGCTCTTCGCCGAGGGCCCTTCGTCGAGGGCCCTGAACCGTAGGACGCGCCGCAGGCGGGCCCGCCGTCCCCGAGGGGTCGCGGGTCCGCCGACGGCGCATCGGCGCCAGGCCGCCCGGGCCGTCCGCAGATCTCCCATCGGCCGCCCGCAGGCCGTCCGGCGCCGCCCGCTCAACCGCACGACGGACGGGACCAAAACGCCATGACCACCGAGACCAGCCCTCCCGACTACGGCGCCGCCCGGGCCGCGCTGCTCGCCGGCCCCGGCCCGGCCGGGCGGCCCCGCCGCGCGGCTCTCGCCCGGCTCACCGACGACTGGCTGGCCGGTCTGCTCGCGGCCGCCGGCGGCCCGCCCGGCGTCGCGCTGGTCGCGGTCGGCGGCTACGGGCGCGGCGAGCTGTCCCCGCGCAGCGACCTCGACGTCCTGCTGCTGCACGACGGCCGGCTCGACCCCGACCTGCCCGAGCGGATCTGGTACCCGGTCTGGGACGCGGGCGCCGCGCTCGACCACTCGGTGCGCACCGTCGCCGAGGCCCGGTCCGTCGCCGCCGCAGACCTCAAGGCCCAGCTCGGCCTGCTGGACGCCCGCCACCTTGCCGGGGACCAGGAGCTCACCGCCGCCCTGCGCTCCGCCGTGCTCACCGACTGGCGCGCGAGCGCCCCCGCGCGCCTGCCGGAACTGCGCGACCTCGGGCGGGAGCGGGCCGAGCGGCACGGCGAGCTGTCGTTCCTGCTGGAGCCCGACCTCAAGGAGGCCCGCGGCGGCCTGCGCGACGCCGTCGCGCTCAAGGCCGTCGCCGCCACCTGGCTCGCCGACGCCCCCCGGGACGGCCTGGACGCCGCCGCGCTGCGGCTCGCCGACGTCCGCGACGCGCTGCACCTGGCCACCGGCCGGGCCACCGAGCGGCTCGGCCTCCAGGACCAGGACCAGGTCGCCGAACGGCTCGGCGTGCTGGACGCCGACACCCTGCTGCGCCAGGTCTACGAGGCCGCCCGCACCGTCGCCTACGCGAGTGACGTCACCTGGCGGGCGGTGGAGCGGGTGCTCGCCGCCCGGTCCGGCCGGGGCCGCCGGGCCGCCCGGCTGGCCTTCCCGTTCACCGGCGCCGGGCGCGGCGCGGGCGCGGTGGCCCGGGGCGCGGTCGCGCGCCGGCCGCTCGCCGAGGGCGTGGTCGAGCAGGACGGCGAGGCGGTGCTCGCCCAGGGTGCCCGCCCGGCCGCCGACCCGGTGCTGCCGCTGCGCGCCGCGGCCGCCGCCGCGCAGAACGGGCTCACCGTCTCGTACGCGACGGTGCGCCGGCTGGCTGCCGAGTGCCGCCCGCTGCCGGTGCCCTGGCCGGACGAGGCGCGCGAGCAACTGGTCACCCTGCTGGGCGCGGGCGAGGCGGCCGTCCCGGTGTGGGAGGCGCTGGAGGCGGAGGGACTGGTCACCCGGCTGCTGCCGGACTGGGAGCGGGTGCGCTGCCGTCCGCAGCGCAACGCCGTGCACCGCTGGACGGTGGACCGGCACCTGGTGGAGACGGCGGTGCGGGCCGCGGCGATGACCCGCCGGGTGGCCCGGCCGGACCTCCTGCTGGTCGCCGCGCTGCTGCACGACATCGGCAAGGGCTGGCCCGGCGACCACAGCGAGGCCGGCGAGGTCATCGTCCGGGACGTCGCCGCCCGGATGGGCTTCGGCCCCGAGGACACCGAGACCCTGGCGGTGCTGGTCCGCCACCACCTGACCCTGGTCGACACCGCGACCCGACGGGACCCGGACGACCCGGCCACCGTCGAGGCGATCACCAAGGTGGTCGGCACCGCGGCCCAGCTGGAGCTGCTGCACGTGCTCACCGAGGCGGACGCGCTGGCCACCGGCCCGGCCGCGTGGAGCGGCTGGCGGGCCTCGCTGGTGGACGGCCTGGCGGCCCGGGTCGCCGCCCGGCTGGCCGGCGCCTACGCCGCGCCCGTGGAGACCGCGCCGACCGCCGCGCAGGAACGGCTCGCGGTGGAGGCCGCCCGGACCGGCGGACCCGCCCTGTCGCTGCTGGCGCGGTCCGAGGGGGCGGAGCCGGGCGCCGAGCCGATGGGCGTCGAGCTGACCCTGGCCGTCCCGGACCGGCCCGGACTGCTCGGCACCGTCGCCGGGGTGCTCGCGCTGCACCGGCTGGCCGTCCGCTCGGCCGGTCTGCGCGAGCTGGACCCGATCGGCGCCGGCCCGGTGCTGCTGCTGTCCTGGCGGGTGGCCGCCGAGTTCGGCGAGCTGCCGGAGGCCGCCCGGCTGCGGGCCGACCTGCGCCGGGCGCTGGACGGCTCGCTGGACGTCGCGCGCCGGCTGGCCGAGCGGGACGCCGCCGCCCCGCGCCGCCGGGGCATCCCCACCCCGCCGCCGGTGGTCGCGGTGGCGCCTGCGGTGGCCTCGGCGACCGCGACCGTCCTGGAGGTCCGCGCGCACGACGCGCCGGGGCTGCTGCACCGGATCGGCCGGGCGCTGGACGGGGCGGGCGTGCGGGTGCGGACGGCGCACGTCTCGACGCTGGGCGCGGAGGCCGTCGACTCCTTCTACCTGACCGACGGGGAGGGGCGGTCGCTCTCCGCCGGGCGGGCCGGGGAGGTGGCGGCGGCGGTTCGGGCGGCGCTGGGCTGAGCCGTACCGGGGGCCTTCGGGGCTCGCCGGGGTGCGGTTCCGCCGGGTTCCGCCGGGGCCCGCCGGCGCCTGCCGAGGTCCGTTCCGAGGTCGTGGCAACCCGGGTGGAGACCGTACCCGGGGCGGCCGGATACCCTGGGGGGCGACGACCGTACCGATACCGATGCCGCAGAGGACCCGCGACGACGTGTTCGACACTCTTTCCGATCGCCTCGCAGCGACGTTCAAGAACCTCCGGGGCAAGGGCCGCCTGAGCGAGGCGGACATCGACGCCACCGCCCGCGAGATCCGCATCGCGCTGCTGGAGGCGGACGTCGCGCTGCCGGTCGTGCGGGCCTTCATCAAGCAGGTCAAGGAGCGGGCGGCCGGCGCCGAGGTCTCGGGCGCGCTCAACCCCGCGCAGCAGATCATCAAGATCGTCAACGAGGAGCTCATCGCGATCCTCGGTGGCGAGACCCGCCGGGTCCGGTTCGCCAAGAACGGCCCGACGGTGATCATGCTCGCCGGTCTGCAGGGTGCCGGTAAGACCACCCTCGCGGGCAAGCTCGGCCACTGGCTGAAGAGCCAGAAGCACACCCCGCTGCTGGTCGCCTGCGACCTCCAGCGGCCCAACGCCGTCAACCAGCTCCAGGTGGTCGCCGACCGCGCCGGCGTGGCCTTCTACGGCCCGCAGCCGGGCAACGGCGTCGGCGACCCGGTGCAGGTGGCCAAGGACTCGATCGAGTACGCCAAGCAGAAGCAGTACGACGTCGTCGTCGTCGACACCGCCGGACGCCTGGGCATCGACGCCGAGCTGATGCAGCAGGCCGCGGACATCCGCGCCGCGGTCAACCCGGACGAGGTCCTGTTCGTCGTCGACGCGATGATCGGCCAGGACGCGGTCACCACCGCGCAGGCCTTCCTCGACGGCGTCGACTTCACCGGTGTCGTGCTCTCCAAGCTCGACGGCGACGCCCGCGGCGGTGCCGCCCTGTCGGTCGCCCACGTCACCGGCCAGCAGATCATGTTCGCCTCCAACGGCGAGAAGGTCGACGACTTCGACGCCTTCCACCCCGACCGGATGGCCTCGCGCATCCTCGGCATGGGTGACGTCCTCTCGCTGATCGAGAAGGCCGAGCAGACCTTCTCGCAGGAGGAGGCCGAGAAGATCGCCGCCAAGCTGCGCGGCGGTCCGAAGGCGTTCACCCTGGACGACTTCCTGTCGCAGCTGGAGCAGGTCCAGAAGATGGGCTCGATCTCCAAGCTGCTGGGGATGCTGCCCGGGATGGGCCAGATCCGCGACCAGATCAACAACATCGACGACAAGGACGTCAACCGGGTCGGCGCGATCATCAAGTCGATGACCCCGGCCGAGCGCGCCGAGCCGGAGCTGATCAACGGCTCCCGCCGGGCCCGCATCGCCAAGGGCTCGGGTGTCCAGGTCGGCGAGGTGAAGAACCTGGTCGAGCGGTTCTTCGACGCCCGCAAGATGATGTCCGCGATGGCCTCCGGCAAGGGCGTGCCCGGCATGCCGGGGATCCCGGGCATGGGCGGCGGCGCCAAGAAGTCCGGCAAGAAGGCCCCGCAGGCCAAGGGCAAGCGCAAGAGCGGCAACCCGCTCAAGCGGGCGCAGGAGGAGGCCGCGGCCGCCCAGCGCCGCGCGCTCGGCCCGGGCGGCGACCAGGACCCGGCCGGCGGCGGCGCGTTCGGCCTCGGTGCGGGCAAGGGCCCGGCCGACTTCGAGCTGCCCAAGGAGTTCAAGGACCTGCTGTAGACCGGTCCGTCGTTCGAGCGGCCCGCCGTCCGGGACCTTCCGGGCGGCGGGCCGCTCGCATGCCCGATGATGGTGGTGTGCGAGTGACGATCAGGGCCCCGCGGGCCGAGGACAAGGACGTGTACGCCGAGGCGGTCCGACGGTCCGCCGACCACATCGGGCGGTGGAACCCGGTCGAGCCGGACGGCCTGGCCGAACTGCTGGACCGCCAGGGGCCGGGCCTGCGCACCTTCCTGATCGTCGACCGGGACACCGGCGGGCTGGTCGGCAAGGTGAACGTCGCCAACATCGTGATGGGCCGGTTCTGCAACGGCGCGCTGGGCTACGACGCGTACCTGCCGTTCGCCGGCACCGGGCGGATGACGGAGGGGCTGCGGCTGGTCCTGGACCGCTGCTTCGCCCCGCAGTCGGCCGGCGGGCTGGGCCTGCACCGGCTGGAGATCAACGTGCAGCCGGACAACGAGCGGTCGGTCGCGATGGCCAAGCGGCTGGGCTTCCGGCACGAGGGCTTCACCCCCCGGATGCTGTTCCTCCAGGGCGACTGGCGGGACCACGAGCGGTTCGCGCTGACCGCCGAGGAGTGGCCGGGCGCGGAGGCGTAGCCACGGGCAGGGCCCCGTCGCGGCTGGTCAGGGGCGTGCTCGGCGCGGCGTTTCGGGTGGCTCGCCCGAGCCCGCGTCCGTATCGTCCGATGGGTGACCGAACCCGTGCCGCCGCGCCAGACCCCCGACCAGCCCTGGCGGTCCGAGGGCGCCCCGCCCCCGCCGCCGCCCCGCCGCCGGATGCCCGGCGGCTGGATGGGACTCGCCCTCACCGCGCTCGTGGTGTTCCTGATCTCCGACCTGCTGCTGTCCTTCTTCGGCAACGCCGGCGCCACCACGATCTCCTACACCGAGTTCAACAACCAGCTGAACAAGGGCAACATCACCAAGATCTACTCCAAGGGCGACGCGATCGAGGGCACCCTCAAGAGCGCCCAGCCCAAACCGGACGGCGGCAAGGGCGACTACACCGACTTCGCCACCCAGCGGCCGTCCTTCGCCAACGACAACCTGTGGACCACGCTGCAGCAGCAGGGCGTCGAGGTCACCGCCACCTCCCCGGTGGTCCAGCAGCGCAGCTTCCTCGCCAACCTGCTGATCTCGCTGGCCCCCATGGTGCTGCTGATCCTGATCTGGGTGCTGCTCGCCCGCCGGATGGCCGGCGGGCTGGGCGCCGGCGCGCTCGGCCGCAAGGCCCCGCCCAAGCCGGTCACCGCCGACCAGGGCAAGCGCACCACCTTCGCCGACGTGGCCGGCATCGACGAGGTCGAGGCCGAACTCACCGAGGTGGTCGACTTCCTGAAGAACCCGCAGCAGTACCGCAGGCTCGGCGCCAAGATGCCGCGCGGCGTGCTGCTGAGCGGCCCGCCCGGGACGGGCAAGACCCTGCTCGCCAGGGCCGTCGCCGGCGAGGCGGACGTGCCGTTCTTCTCCGCCTCCGCCTCCGAGTTCATCGAGATGATCGTCGGCGTCGGCGCCAGCCGGGTCCGTGAACTGTTCGCCGAGGCCCGCAAGGTCGCCCCGGCGATCATCTTCATCGACGAGATCGACACCATCGGCCGCCAGCGCGGCGCGGGCGGCGGCATGGGCGGGCACGACGAGCGCGAGCAGACGCTCAACCAGATCCTCACCGAGATGGACGGCTTCACCGGCTCCGAGGGCGTCATCGTGATCGCCGCGACCAACCGCGCGGACGTGCTCGACCCGGCGCTGCTGCGCCCCGGCCGGTTCGACCGGCGGATCACCGTCAGCCCGCCCGACCGGGACGGCCGCGCCGCCATCCTGCGCATCCACACCCGGACCGTCCCGCTGGCCGGCGACGCCGACCTCACCCGGCTGGCCAAGGTCACCCCCGGGATGACCGGCGCCGAACTCGCCAACCTGGTCAACGAGGCCGCCCTGCTGGCCGTCAAGCGCAAGCAGGACGCGGTGAACGAGCGGGACCTCTCGGACGCCCTGGAGAAGGTCCAGCTCGGCGCCGTCCGGCCGCTGGTGATGCCGCAGGAGGAGCGCGAGCGCACGGCCTACCACGAGAGCGGGCACGCGCTGCTGGGCATGCTGCAGCCCGGCGCCGACCCCGTCCGCAAGATCACCATCGTGCCGCGCGGCCGGGCGCTCGGCGTGACCCTGTCCACTCCGGAGAACGACCGCTACTCGTACACCGAGCCCTACCTGCGCGGCCGGATCATCGGCGCGCTCGGCGGGATGGCGGCCGAGCAGGTGGTCTACGGGGTGATCACCACCGGGGCGGAGAGCGACCTGGAGCAGGTCACCAACATCGCCCGCGGGATGGCCGGCCGGTGGGGGATGAGCGAGCGGGTCGGGCGGCTGACCGCGGTGCCCGCCGACCCGCAGGGCGCCTACGGGCTCTCCGCCGCGCCGACCACCCTCGACGCGGTGGACGAGGAGGCCCGGCGGATCGTCGCCGAGTGCTACGAGGACGCGGTGCGGCTGCTGACCGAGCAGCGGGCCCGGCTGGACGCGCTGGCGGCGGCGCTGCTGGAGGGGGAGACGCTGGACGAGGAGCAGGCGTACCGGGCGGCCGGGGTGCCGCGGAAGGGCTCCGGCTCCGACCAGAAGTCGCTCGACCAGGCGTGAACCGGCGGGCCGGGGGCGCTCGCCGCGCTGGCGGGCGCCCCCGGTTTCGTCGTTGCCGGATCTGTTGTCGCCCGGGGCCGTTCCGATCGCCGCCGGGGGTCTCGTTCCCAGTGCCGTCGGGGTCTCGTTCCGGGCGTCGCCGTGGGCCCCGTTCCCAACGCCGTCGGGGTCGGCCGCCGCCAGCCGCTACCGGGGCCGTTCGGCGATCAGGTAGCGGAAGACGTTCTCCATCCGGACCGAGCCGTCCGCGCGCAGGTACGGCTGCAGCGCCTCCTCCAGCTCCTTGGCGACCAGCGACGCGCCGGAGAACTCCTCGGCCGCCTCGAACAGACCGGTGGAGAGCAGACCGCGCACCGCGCTGTCCAGGTCCGCGTAGGCGAACGGGCAGCTCACCCGCCCGCTGCCGGCCGGGCGCAGGCCGGCCGGGGCGAGCAGGTCCTCCAGCGTGCCGGGCGTGCTCAGCTCGAACGGGTCGCGCGCGGTGGTCCGGCCCGCCCGCCGACGTGCCACGTCCAGCACCGGGGCGCTCTGGCAGCGCTCCGGAGGGCCCCAGGCGGCCAGCACCACGTGCCCGCCCGGGAGGGTCAACCGGGCGGCCTCGACGACCACCGCACCCGGCTCGGCGCAACCGGGCAACTGCTCGAACACCGTCACCAGTGAATGGGCCGAGCGGGGGACGGCAGCGGTCGGCCGGGCCCCCGCGCACACCCGCAGCCGACGGCCACGGGCCAGCTCGCGCAGCTCGTCCCGCGGCTCCTGGCCGGTGACTTGGGCACCGCGCCCGGCGGCGAGCAGCAGCGCCAGTCCGGACCGGCAGCCCAGGCCCAGCACGCTGGTCGCCGGGCCGACCTCCAGCCGGTCGTGGACCGCCTCGTAGAGCGGCACGAGCATGCGCTCCTGGATCTCCGCCCAGTCGCGCGCCCGCGCGGGCCGCCCCGCCCCGGGCTGCGGGTGGTGCGGTCGTGCGCCTGTCGGTCGTACGGTCGTGCCGGTCGTCCGAGCTGAAGCCATCGCGGCCTCCCATCCGGTCCTTCGGTGTGCTGCTACGGCTCCCCCAAAGTCCCGCCCCACTCCAGCGAACAGCGGGTCGGGCCCGGCGTCCAGAGGGGTGCAGGGTGGTGCGCGCGTGTCGCGGTCGTGCGCCCCCTGCGGTCGGCGGGTGCCGCCTCCGGCCGCCGGCGGGTGCGCGGTCGCCCGTCCGGCGGGTGCGGCGGTCGTCCGTCCGGCGGCCGCGGGCGTGTTATCGATTCGAAGTCAGGGGGCCGCGCCCCGTACCATTCGGGCCATGGCTAAGGCACCCGTTCTCACCCCTCAGGCGGAAGACTTCCCGCGCTGGTACCAGGACCTCATCAACAAGGCCGAGCTGGCCGACAACGGTCCGGTGCGCGGCACCATGGTCATCCGACCGTACGGCTACGGCCTGTGGGAGCGGATGCAGCAGGAGATGGACGCGCGGATCAAGAAGGCCGGCGCGCAGAACGCCTACTTCCCGATGTTCATCCCGCAGTCCTACCTGACCAGGGAGGCCGAGCACGTCGAAGGCTTCGCCCCCGAGCTCGCGGTGGTCACCCACGGCGGCGGCAAGCAGCTCGACGAGCCGGTCGTCGTCCGGCCCACCTCCGAGACGATCATCAACGAGTACTTCTCGAAGTGGGTGCAGAGCCACCGCGACCTGCCCCTGCTGATCAACCAGTGGGCCAACGTGGTCCGTTGGGAGCTGCGCCCGCGCGTCTTCCTGCGCACCACCGAGTTCCTCTGGCAGGAGGGCCACACCGCCCACGCCACCTACGAGGACGCCCGCGCGTACGCGTCGATGATCCACACCCAGGTCTACGGCGACTTCATGACGAACGTGCTCGGCATCGACGTCGTGCTCGGTCGCAAGACGGCCAAGGAGCGGTTCGCCGGCGCCATCAACACCCTCACCCTGGAGGGCATGATGGGCGACGGCAAGGCGCTGCAGATGGGCACCAGCCACGAGCTGGGCCAGAACTTCGCCAAGGCGTTCAACACGACCTACCAGCTCCAGGGCGGCGAGCGCGAGCACGTCTGGCAGACCTCGTGGGGCGTCTCGACCCGCATGGTCGGCGGCCTGATCATGTCCCACGGCGACGACAACGGCCTGCGGGTGCCCCCGCGACTGGCCGCCGTCCAGGCCGTCGTGCTCGCCATCAAGGGCGACGACGCGGTCATCGCCAAGGTGCGCGAGATCGGCGCCACGCTGGAGGCCGCCGGTGTCCGGGTGGTCGTCGACGACCGCACCGACACCCCGTTCGGCCGCCGCGCGGTGGACTGGGAGCTCAAGGGCGTGCCGCTGCGCATCGAGGTCGGCCCGCGCGACCTCGAGAACGGCACCGCGATGCTGGCCCGCCGGATCCCCGGCGGCAAGGAGCCCGTCTCCATCGACTCCCTGGCCGCGCTGGTCCCGGGCATCCTGGAGGAGGACCAGGCGCTGCTGCTGCGCCAGTCCCGCGAGCGCCGCGAGGCCCGTACCGTCGACGTCAAGACCATCGAGGAGGCCGCCGAGGCCGCCGCGACCGGTTGGGGCCGGATCTCCTGGGCCGACCTCGGCCCGGAGGGCGAGGCCAAGCTGGCCGAGCAGGGCGTTTCGGTGCGCTGCATTGTCGCGGCCGACGGCTCGGTGCCGCTGGCGGACGACCAGGACGGCAATATCGCGATCGTCGCCCGCGCGTACTGATGCCTGTTACCAGCAGGTAATGACCGTTGCCGGCGACATTTGCCCGGAATGCGGATGAGTAAGAATCCGGTAACTGTCCGAGGGGCGCCCCGGCCGCGGACATCCCTACTGGCCGGTCAACTGCCGGTATTAACGCAATAGCGGTACGGTGTACGGCCCGTGGCCCTGTCAACTCGACGGGTCCACGGGCCGTACGTCCAGGGGGCGACAGCCCGCCCCCGGACGGAATTCACGAGGCCCGCCGAGCTGCGGCGAGCCGAAACCGGCAGGGGGTTGGTCTTGCGTCAGATCCGGAACGCGCAATTCGCGCGCGACCATGCATTCCTGGGAGTTTCCTGGGAATTCCCGAAGAACGAGAACATGCGGAACATCGGCTCGCACTCCATCGTTGGTCTAGCGTGAGCACGACACAGCCCCTCGTCCTCGCGGCCGAACTGGCCGCCGCCTGGAGTGACATCCAGGCCCACCACCAGGACCTCCCCGACCTGGCCTCGCCCGAGGCCCTGATCGGCGAATCCTCCTCGGCCTGTGGCACCCGGCTCGGTTTCGAGCGGCTCCTCCACGAGGCTGCCCACGGTCTGGCCGCGGCCCGGGACATCCGGGACACCTCGCGAGCCGGCCGCTACCACAACCGGCGCTTCCTGCTGCTCGCCTCCGAGCTCGGACTGGCGCACCCGGTCGAACCGCACGCGAGCAGCGGCTTCTCCCAGGTGACCATGCTCAAGGAGACCCAGGAGCGCTACGCGGAGACCATCGAGCGACTGGACCGCGCCCTCGGCGCGCACCAGGAGGCGGTGGCCGGCGACGGTACGACGCGGGCCTTCCGCGGCCCGGCCGCCCGGCACGGCTCCTCCGGGGGCGGCGTCCGGGTCAAGGCGGTGTGCGGCTGCGGACGGAACGTCCGGGTCGTGCCGTCGGTGCTCGCCCAGGCGTCCATCGTCTGCGGCGCGTGCCAGCAGCCGTTCAAGATCTCGTGACCGATCGGTCCACCGGACCGGGAGATCGTTAGACCGGAACACCAGAAGACGGGGAAGGCCGGCGGACGGCTGTGCGGGCAGCGGATCCGGCCGGAGCGAGCGGTACATCGGTGAGTTCGTGGGCGGACCGGGAGCGAGGGCTCCCGGTCGCGCCTTGTGGACGGGCCTGCGGAGGCGGTCGGGGGGCGGCCTCCGGAGGGTCGTGCGCGGCCCGCGGACGGCCGGGCGCGCCGCTGGGGCACGGCTGGGTGCGCGGCCGGGGTACGGCTGGGATGCAGCCGGGATGCCTCCTGCGGATGGCCGAGCGAAGGCGGTTCGCGCCGGTATGGCAGAATGGACAGCTGAGTACTCGGCAGCCGAGCAGGACCCCTCTCTCCTACGGCTGGCGTGTCCCTTGAACGGCCCACGGCGCAACCCCACGCGACGGCGCGGCCGCTCACCCACGTCAACACCAGGAGAATCCACTCCCGTGGCAGTCAAGATCAAGCTCAAGCGTCTCGGCAAGATTCGCTCCCCGCACTACCGCATCGTCGTCGCCGACTCGCGCACCAAGCGTGACGGCCGCGCGATCGAGGAGATCGGCATCTACCAGCCGACCTACAACCCCTCGAAGATCGAGGTCGACACCGACCGGGCCCAGTACTGGCTGTCCGTCGGCGCCCAGCCGACCGAGCCGGTGCTCGCCATCCTCAAGCTGACCGGCGACTGGCAGAAGTTCAAGGGCCTCCCGGCCCCGGCGCCGCTGCTGGTCGCCGAGCCCAAGGTCGAGGACTTCTCGCACCTGTTCGCGAAGGCCGTCGCCGGCTTCGAGGACGCCACCACCGGTGTTGCCATCACCCCGAAGGCCAAGAAGTCGGACAAGGTCGAGGCTGAGGCCGACGCCGCCGCCGAGGCCTGAGCGTGATCGAGGACGCCCTCGACCACTTGGTGAAGGGCATCGTCGAGCACCCCGACGAGGTGCAGGTGCGCTCGCGCAACCTGCGTCGGGGCAACACCATCGAGGTGCGAGTGCACCCCGATGACCTCGGCAAGGTGATCGGCCGGGGTGGCCGCACGGCGCGCGCACTGCGCACCGTGGTCGGCGCCCTCGGCGGTCGCAACGTCCGGGTCGACCTGGTCGACGTGGACAACATTCGCTGACGCAGCTGCTCGTTCAGCCGTCAGGGCTTGTGAGGCCGGCCGGGACGCATGTCGTCCCGGTCGGCCTTTCGCGTTTCTCGCGCTTCCCGCATTCCGTCCCGCTTCAGGAACTCCAGGAGAACGATCACCGTGCAGCTCGTCGTCGGCAAGATCGGCCGCGCCCACGGCATCAGGGGGGACGTCAGCGTCGAGGTCCGCACCGACGAGCCGGAGCTCCGGCTCGGCCCCGGTGCCGTCCTGTTCACCGACCCCGCGTCGGTGGGCCCGCTGACCATCGAGTCCGGCAAGGTGCACAGCGGCCGGCTGCTGCTGCGCTTCGCCGGCGTCAAGGACCGCAACGCGGCGGAGGCGCTGCGGGGCACGCTGCTCATCTCCGAGGTCGACCCGGAGGAGAGCCCCGAGGACCCGGAGGAGTACTACGACCACCAGCTGATCGGCCTGGACGTGGTGCTGCTCGACGGCACCCTCGTCGGCGAGCTGACCGAGGTCGTCCACCTGCCGTACCAGGACCTGCTTACGGTGGAGAAGGCCGACGGGACGGAGGTGCTGGTGCCCTTCGTCCGCCAGATCGTGCCGACCATCGACCTGGAGAACCAGCGTGCCGTGATCACCCCGCCGGTCGGCCTGATCGAACCCGAGCAGGCCGAGGTCGCCCGTGGTGCCTCCGCCGAGGGCGAGGACGCCGAGGATGCTGAGGGTGTCGAGGACGCTGAGGGTGTCGAGGGCGCCGAGGGTGCGGCCGGCGCCAAGGGCGCGGAGGGGTCGGAGTGACGGTGGAGGAGGGCGTCGCGCAGGTCCAGGACGGGATGCGGATCGACGTCGTCTCGATCTTCCCCGAGTACCTGGAACCGTTGAACATCTCGCTGGTCGGCAAGGCCCGCTCCCGCGGCCAGCTGGACGTGCACGTCCACGACCTGCGCGAGTGGACCCACGACGTGCACCGGACCGTGGACGACAGCCCGTACGGCGGCGGCCCCGGCATGGTGATGAAGCCCGAGCCGTGGGGCGAGGCGCTGGACGCGGTGGTCGCCGGCGGGCCCGAGGGTCAGCTGCCGACGCTCGTCGTGCCCACCCCCAGCGGGCGGCCGTTCACGCAGGAACTCGCCCAGGAACTGGCGAGCCGCCCCTGGCTGGCGTTCACCCCCGCCCGGTACGAGGGCATCGACCGGCGGGTCATCGAGGAGGCGGCCACCCGGATGCCGGTGGTCGAGGCCTCGATCGGCGACTATGTGCTGGCCGGTGGCGAGGTCGCCGTGCTGGTGATGGTCGAGGCGATCGCCCGGCTGCTGCCCGGGGTGCTCGGCAACGCCGAGTCCCACCGGGACGACTCCTTCGCGCCCGGTGCGATGGCCGACCTGCTGGAGGGCCCGGTCTACACCAAGCCCGCCGAATGGCGCGGCCGGACCGTGCCGGATGTGCTGCTCAGCGGAAACCACGGTCGGATCGCCCGCTGGCGGCGGGAACAGGCCTTCGCCCGGACCCTGGCGAACCGCACCGACCTGGTCGAGCGCTGGCGCTACGGCGCCTTCGACAAGAAGGACCGGGAGGCGCTCAGCATCCTCGGCCTGGCCTGGGACGAGGAGCTCGGCCGATTTCGGTCCGTGGCCGTCGGTGTGGAAGAATAGGCCGCTGCTGTCTGTTGCTGGGCCCCCTTCGTAGGGGCCACGTGGACCGGCGCCCTCGCCACGGGGGGATCGTCGTCAGCCGATGCGGCCCGCAGCAAACCCCATTGTGACGAACTTCCGTGGGCGGCCCGTGGCGCCTGCGATGGAGAGCAACATGAGCAACAAGCTCGCTGCTGTCGACGCGGCCTCGCTGCGTAGCGACATTCCGGCCTTCCGCGCCGGTGACACCCTGAAGGTCCACGTCCGGGTCATCGAGGGCAACCGCTCCCGCGTCCAGGTCTTCCAGGGCGTCGTCATCCGCCGCCACGGCGCCGGCGTCGGTGAGACCTTCACCGTTCGCAAGGTCAGCTTCAACGTCGGCGTGGAGCGCACCTTCCCGGTGCACACCCCGGTCGTCGAGAAGATCGAGGTCGTGACCCGCGGTGCGGTTCGCCGCGCCAAGCTGTACTACCTGCGTGACCTCCGCGGCAAGGCCGCGAAGATCAAGGAGAAGCGCGACCGCTGATCCACCGTCCCCCGGCCTCGCCGGGGGATCGGATCGCTCTGAGGGGCCGGGCCGCCGCACGGTAAGCTCAGCCCCCGATGAGCACGCACGAACCACCCGCGGACCGCGACGGCAGTCCCGTACCCACCGGTGCGGACTCGCTGTCGCGGTCCGCGGTCGTTTCGGGGGCCGTCCCGGGGCCCGGTGGGGAGGGATCCGGCCCCGGTGGGGACCCGCGGGCGGACGCCGGGGGTGCGCCGGAGGGCGAGGCCGCTTCCGAGGACGAGGACGCACCAGAGGGTGAGAACGCGCCGGAGGGCGAGCGTGCACCGGAAGGTGGGGGCGTGCCGGAAGGTGAGCGCGCGCCGGGGGATGAGGATCCGGGCCACTCGCGCTCGCGGGACCTGTTGCTGCTCGTGGGGATCTGCCTGCTGGCCCTGCTGCTGGTGAACGCCTTCGTCGCGCGCCCGTTCTCGGTGCCGTCCGGTTCGATGGAGGAGACCCTGCGACCGGGCGACCGGTTGATCGCGAACCAGCTCGCTTATGCCTTCGGCGGCCACCCCCAGCGGGGCGACGTCGTGGTCTTCGACGGGACGGGCTCCTTCCTGCCGGGGTCGGGCGGGCCGACCGGCTTCTGGGACGGGCTCAGCTCGCTCGGCCGGGACCTCGGGCTGGCCCCGGCCGGGAACACGGTCTACGTCAAACGGGTGATCGGCGTCGGCGGGGACCGGGTGACCAGCACCGGCCCGGGCGGGCCGATCACCGTCAACGGGGTGCCGATCGACGAGTCCTCCTACCTGGCCCCGGGGGACCAGCCGTCGAGCGTGGCCTTCGACGTGGTGGTGCCGACCGGCAAGCTCTGGGTGATGGGGGACCACCGCAGCGCCTCCCGTGACTCCCGCGACCACCTCGGCGAGCCCGGCGGCGGCTTCGTGCCCGAGAGCAGGGTGATCGGCCGGGCGGACTGGGTGGTCTACCCGTTCTCGCGCTTGACCGGCCTGGACCGGCCCGCAGCCTTCGCCGCGACTGCGGGGACGGGCGGTCATGGGGAGCAGAGGTAGCAGGGGCAGGGGCCGGGTGGCGGACCGCCCGGCTCCGGAGCCGGGCGCCGGCGGACCGGTCGGCGCCGGATCCGCAGGTGCCGGACCTGCGGAGGCCGGACGTGTGAAGGCCAGACGTGTGGATGCCGGGCGTGTGGAGGCCGATCCCGCGAGTGGCGGATCTGACGGTGCCGGACCAGGAGACGCCTCCCCCGGGGGTGCGGGCCCAGCCGTGGTGCTGCCGGTCCGGGGCCGGGCCGATCGCCGCCGCAGCGCCCGACGCGTGGCCCGGCGGCGCAAGCGGTCGCTGCTGAGGGAGTTCCCGCTGATCATCGTGGTGGCGTTGCTGGTCGCGCTGGTGATGAAGACCTTCCTGCTCCAGGTGTTCGTGATTCCCTCCGGCTCGATGGAGCAGACCATCCAGGTCGGGGACCGGGTGCTGGTGGACAAGCTGACCCCCTGGTTCGGCAGCGAGCCGCAGCGCGGCGACGTGGTGGTGTTCAAGGATCCGGGCGGTTGGTTGGAGGGCGACCACAAACCGTCCGGCGACGGTCCGGTGCTGGGGGCGGCCAAGCAGGTCCTCACCTACGTCGGGCTGCTGCCGTCGGACAGCGAGCAGGACTTGATCAAACGGGTCATCGGCGTCGGCGGGGACACCGTGGAGTGCTGCGATACGCAGGGCCGGTTGAGCGTCAACGGCACGCCGGTGGACGAGCCGTACCTCGCGCCCGCCAACCCGCCGTCCCGGCAGCCCTTCAAGGTGCGGGTGCCGCAGGGCCGGCTCTGGGTCATGGGCGACCACCGGGACGTGTCCGCCGACTCCCGCTTCCACATGGGGAACCCGGGGCAGGGGACCATCCCGCTGAGCGGTGTGGTCGGCCGGGCCTTCATGAACGCCTGGCCGCTGGACCGCCTCCATCAACTTGGCGTGCCGAGTTCACTCTCCTCGTTGGCCCGGGCTCCGCAGGCGCGCGGAACTGCGCCGGAATCCGTGGGCGTTGGGCCGGTTCCGATGGAACCTCCGCTCGTTATGGGTGTGTTGGGCATCCTTCCGGCCGTCGTTCGCCGGCCAGGGCGGCCGCCCGAGTGAGCCGGGCCGGGCGTCTCGCGGCCGGGCCGCGCGCGTGGGACCGCGAGCCGGATGCCTTGGAGTGATAGAGAAGTGCAGGTGCGGCCGGGAGGTCCCGGTCGTGCGTCGAGGCTGTGCTGGTGTCAGGGGAGCCCGCGATGGGCAGTCCCGAAGCGTCCATGGTCGTGGTGAGCGTGGTGCCCGCTGTGCGGCACTGTGAGCGCGGGCGCGCGGGCGTCCGCACAGCAGGGAGGAGACGTTGTGGGGGATGTGGTGATCGGCGCCCGCTCAGGTGCCGGCGAGCCCGAGGGCTCTGGCGGTCGAGCGGCCCGGTCCGCTGAGTCCGGTGCGTCCTCGGCCTCGGTCGAGGACGCGGCGGCCCAGACCGCCGACGAGCATGGCGACGGGACGGAGGGCCCCACCGGGGGCTCTTCGGAGTCCCACCGGCCCGACGCCGAGTCGGCGGACCAGTCGGAGTCGCAGGCCCCCGGCAAGCAGCGCAAGCAGCGTTCCTTCTGGAAGGAACTGCCGATCCTGGTCGGCATCGCGCTGGTCCTGGCGCTGGTGATCAAGACCTTCTTCGTCCAGGCCTTCTCCATTCCGTCGGAGTCGATGCAGAACACGTTGCAGGTCGGTGACCGTGTCCTGGTGGACAAGCTGACCCCCTGGTTCGGAGCGGAGCCCGAGCGCGGTGAGGTCGTGGTGTTCCACGACCCGGGCGGCTGGCTGAACGACGAGCCGACCCCGCAGAGCAGCAACTCCTTCGTCCGGGGCGTCCAGGACGTGCTCAGCTTCGTCGGTCTGATGCCGTCGGCCAACGAGAAGGACCTGATCAAGCGGGTCATCGCGGTCGGCGGGGACACCGTCGAGTGCCAGGGCACCGGGCCGGTGAAGGTCAACGGTGTCGCGCTCAACGAGCCGTACGTCTACCAGGGCAACACCCCCTGCGGTGACCACCCGTTCGACCCGGTGAAGGTGCCCAACGGCCGGATCTGGGTGATGGGCGACCACCGCGCCGACTCGCTGGACTCCCGCTTCCACATGGACCAGCCGGGTGGCGGCACCGTTCCGGTGGGCAACGTGATCGGGCGGGCCTTCGTCGTGGCCTGGCCGGTCGGCCACTGGTCGACGCTCTCGGTGCCGAACACCTTCGACCAGAAGGGTCTGGCGGCGGCCGCGCCTCTGGCGCCTCCCGTGGCCGGCGCGGTGGGCGCGGTCGCGCTGCTTCCGCTGGTGCGTCGGGTGCGGGAGCGGAGGGACGGCCGGAAGGACTCCTGAGCTCCACCGGGTTCTCCCCAGCCCTTGCGCGGGCCGTGGTACCGACGAGTAATCTGCTCGGACGTGCCACGGCCCGTCGGCTTTTCCGCCGGTGCCCCCGGCGTGCCAGTGGTGTTCTCCGGTCGGCCAGAGGTGGACGGATTCGATGAGCGGTGTCGTTGATCAGACGGCCGACCACCCGGCTTCGCCCGCCCGTCCGGGCCGCCGGCCCGCGGCGGTGCTGCAGGGCGTCGCGATCGCGCTCGGGCTGGTGCTGATGATCGGCGGCTTCGCCTTGATCGCGATCGACTACCGGCCGTACAGCATCCCGACCGCCTCGATGTCCCCCACGCTTCGGATCGGGGACACCGTGCTCGCCCGGAAGATCGACGGCGGGGCCGTCGGCCGGGGGGACGTCGTGGTCTTCCGGGACCAGGACTGGGGTGGCGAGCTCATGGTCAAGCGCGTGGTCGCGGTCGGCGGGGACACCGTCGCGGCCACCGGCAACGACCACCGGCTGACGGTCGACGGACAGACGGTGGAGGAGCCGTACCTCGCGGCGCAGGGCCCGCAGGGCTCCTCGTTCAGCGTCACGGTGCCGCCGGGGCGGCTGTTCCTGCTCGGCGACAACCGGTTGGGCTCGCTCGACTCCCGCACCCACCTGGAGGTCGACGGCGGGACCGTCCCGGCCGGCGCGGTGGAGGCCAGGGTCGAGGCCACCATGATGCCGTTCGGCCGGGTGGGCGACCTCGGCCGGACCGCGGCCTTCGACGGGCTTCCCGGACCGAAGGCCGGTGCGCCCGGGCCGCTGCAACCGGCCGCCTTCGCGACCGTTGCGGGCGCGGCGCTGATCCTCGTGACTTCGGCGGTGGGCGGGGTGGCGGGCCTGGCCCGCCGGCTCAGCCGGGGGCGCAGCTCCTGATCGCGGTCGTCGCGGCCCGGGCCGCTCTGCCGAACATCGCCCCGGACGGCGGCGCCGGGTGGCAGGATCGGTAGCGCCACCGATGCGAACGGAAGGAGCGTGGAGCGCTGCCATGACGGCACAACGGCGCAGGGCGGCGCGGATCCTGCTGCTGGACGGGCAGGACCGCATCCTTCTCTTCCTGGGCTCCGACCCGGCGACGCCGGGGGAGGCGTGGTGGTTCACGCCCGGCGGCGGCTTGGAGCCCGGGGAGGACGTGCGGGAGGCCGCCGCGCGGGAACTCGCGGAGGAGACCGGCCTGCGGGGTGTGGACCTGGGGCCCTTGGTGGCGTACGGCACGGTGTCGTTCTCCTTTCAGGGACGGCGTTACGAGCAGGATCAGTGGTTCCATCTGGCCCGGACCACGGAGACGGGGCTCGACCACTCGGGGATGGGCGAGGAGGAACACGCCCAACTGCTCGCGGCGCGCTGGTGGACGGTCGAGGAGCTGAGGGGGACCGCCGAGACGGTCTACCCGGCCGGATTGGCGGACTTCCTGGAGCGACTGCTGGCCGAGGGCCCGCCGGTCGCCCCGGTACGGCTCTGAGCGTGGGTGCGGTGGTCCACAATGGGTGGACGTGACAAGTTGAGGGGACGCCTGGATGAGTGCCGAAGATCTCGAGAAGTACGAGACCGAGATGGAGCTCAAGCTCTACCGGGAGTACCGGGACGTCGTCGGCCTGTTCAAGTACGTGATCGAGACCGAGCGACGGTTCTACCTCACCAATGACTACGAGCTGCAGGTGCACTCGGTGCAGGGCGAGGTCTTCTTCGAGGTGTCGATGGCGGATGCGTGGGTCTGGGACATGTACCGGCCGGCCCGGTTCGTCCGTAAGGTCCGGGTGCTGACCTTCAAGGACGTGAACATCGAGGAACTCGCGAAGAGCGATCTGGAGCTGCCCTCGGACGAGTCCGGCTTCGGGAACTGACGTTGGACTGCTCGGACCGGCGTTGTCCAGCGGAATTTCGCGCGATCGGGGCGTCTCACTCCTGCGGGTGACAAAAGTTATCCACAGGCTCGAGTTATCCACAGGGAACCGGAAATCCCCGGCCCCGCCGTGCGCGACGGTGCAACCTCCACGGCGGAGGTGGTCACCGTGCAGAACACGATCACGCAGGACCAGGCCGTACCGGGTGCGGCCGTACTGGACCAGGCCGCAGCGGCCGCAGCCGTGCGGGACGGCACGAAAGACGACACGAGGGACGGAACCGGACCGGGCCCGGGCCGCAGTGCCGGCGGCCGCAGTACCAACAACGGGCTCGGCCGCTACGGCGAGCGGGTCGCCGCCCGCCGTCTCACGGAGGCCGGGCTCCGCATCCTGGACCGCAACTGGCGCTGTGTCGAGGGTGAGTTGGACATCGTCGCCCTCGACGGCGACACCGTGGCGGTCTGCGAGGTGAAGACCCGCTCCGAGCGGGGCTTCCAACAACCCAGCGAGGCCATCGGCCAGGCCAAGGCCGCCCGGTTGCAACGCCTGGCGGAGCGCTGGATGGCCGAACGCTGGCCGGGCCACTTCGCGCGGCTGGCCGGTCCCGGGTACGACCCCGGGCCCACGGACCCGCACTGGCCGCCCGCTCCGCCCGGGGGCGTGCGGATCGACCTGGTGGCCGTGGTCAACCGGGCCCGGGGTGCGGCCCTGGTCGACCACCTGCGGGGGGTGGTCTGAGATGGCCTTCGCCCGTACCTGTTCCGTCGCGCTGGTCGGCGTCGACGGAGTGATCGTCGAGGTCCAGGCCGACCTGGAGCCCGGGGTGGCCGCGTTCACCCTGGTCGGCCTGCCCGACAAGGCGCTGTCCGAGGCCCGCGACCGGGTGCGCGCGGCCGTGGTCAACAGCGGTGAGGCCTGGCCGCAGCGCAAACTGACCGTCGGGCTCAGTCCGGCCTCGGTGCCCAAGAGCGGCAGTGGCTTCGACCTCGCGGTGGCCTGTGCCGTCCTGGCCGCGGCCGAGCGGCTCGACCCTTCCTCCATCGCCGAGCTGCTGATCATCGGCGAACTGGGGCTGGACGGCCGGGTGCGGCCGGTCCGCGGGGTGCTGCCGTCTGTGCTGGCCGCAGCCGACGCGGGATACCAGCGGGTCGTGGTCGCGGAGCAGACCGCGCCCGAGGCCTCGCTCGTCCCGGGCGTGACCGTGATCGGCGTCCGCAGCCTGCGGCAGCTGATCGCCGTCCTGACCGGCGCGCCCGCGCCGGAGGAGCCGCCCGACCCGATCGGCGGCCGGCCGGATCCGCTGATGGCCGGCCTGATGCTGCCCAGCGCCGGCGTCCGGGGACTGTCCGACGACAAGTCGGCGCGCCTCGACCTGGCCGACGTGGCCGGACAGTACGAGGCCCGGCGCGCCCTGGAGATCGCCGCCGCCGGAGGTCACCACCTGTACCTCAAGGGCCCACCGGGCGCGGGCAAGACGATGCTGGCGGAGCGGCTGCCCTCGCTGCTCCCGCCACTGACCCAGAAGGAGGCTCTGGAGGTCACCGCCGTGCACTCGGTGGCCGGGCTGCTCCCGGCAGGGCGCCCGCTCATCGACACGGCGCCGTACTGCGCCCCGCACCACTCCACGACGATGCCGGCGATCGTCGGCGGCGGCAGCGGCCTGCCGAGACCGGGGGCGGTCTCGCTGGCCCACCGGGGCGTGCTGTTCCTGGACGAGGCGCCGGAGTTTCCGGTCCGGGTGCTCGACTCACTGCGCCAGCCGGTGTTCTCCAGACTGCTGTATGTCTCATGAGACACGTCGGTGGGATGTTGTCGACGTGCGCATCGAGGCGCCTGGCCACGAGTCCTTCCCCGTGGAGGCAGATGTTGTAGCCCATCCGGCTCAGTTGCCGGGCGCGGCGGAAGTTGGTCAGCCGATCTGCTCGTGCACGATGCCGGCCATGAACACACTCACCCGCGAGGAGCGGGCAGCACGTGCCCAGCAGCGCGAGGCAGCCCGGCTGAAGACCTGCACGGACTGCTGGGCAGAACCCGGGGAGCCCTGCAAGGCAGGCCCGGGAGGCAGGTCGAATACGCACCGAGCACGGGTGGAGTTCGCATTGCGAGACCAGGCACCCCTGCCGGTGTACGAGCTGATTGCCCGCGACGCTGCGTGGATCTACCAGCCCCTGAACGTCGCAGACCCGGCTTCGCCGATTCTCGGAGTCCGGCAGATGATCTTCAGGACGCTAGTCCGAGACCCGGATGAGATGGGGGCTCTCACTGTCGTTGCGATCGGCCAGTACGACCCCGAATGCCCGGTGGTGAACAACCCGATGGTCATGATGACTGCCACTATGTTTCTCGGCTTGACGGACGACGAGCGCGAGATCGCGATCACGCGTCTCCTGGCTCGCGGTCACTTGAGGGTGACGGGACCACGTGCCGTGCGAACCAATCTCGATGTAGCGCGCGTGTTCGAATCAGCTGAGATGGACCCGGCCCTCATGGCTGAGTGGGCTGCCGCAAAGAAGTCAGTTCCTGAGCCCAGGATCTGAGCCCGCCGCCGCCCGGTGCTGTCATACGAAAACGAGGGCTGACAGCAGGGGT
Source organism: Kitasatospora sp. NPDC043949 (assembly GCF_056435365.1). Classification (NCBI taxonomy): domain Bacteria; kingdom Bacillati; phylum Actinomycetota; class Actinomycetes; order Kitasatosporales; family Streptomycetaceae; genus Kitasatospora; species Kitasatospora sp. NPDC043949. The sequence continues at coordinate 68,989 of NZ_JBWKEQ010000027.1, forward strand.
GATCGGTAGGCTGGTGCCGGGGCTCTGCCGGACTACCGCGAGCCCGGCACCTTAGTGCGAGGTGGGGACGTCTTGAGCTACTTGACCGATGCTGAGCTTGCCCTGGGTCTCTCCAGACATCTCTCCGTGTACCAGATGGGGCCCGAGCGGGCGGCTCTGGAACAGCTGGAGTTTGCTGGTTGGACCTTCGATGTCGCCTTCCGGCTTCAGGGAAGTACGGTCAGCAGCGCCAGCAGGGTCCAGGCCATCGGGCTCGATGTCGGCCTCGGCGTGCGGAGGCTGCGAGACGTCATCGTGACCATGGAGAGCATGGGCTGGATCACGACGGCTAGGGACACGAACGGTCAGCTCGTGTCCATTACCGAGAGTATTCCGGCGGCAGGCGACCTCATTCAGGCCGCACCTACGCTCTTTGATGTGCTCATGGTTGGCCCTGTGGAGCGGGCTGCACTTGCGCTGCTTCGCGCGACGACGCTGCAGCCACTCCTGGAGCAGGATGCGATCCAGATCGCCGCTACGGCTGAGCGGGTCACCGGGCACGATCAGGCGGCCGCCGACGCTCTGAGGTACCTGACCCATACGGGGCTCATTCGCCGCGTCGTCGTCGATGATGGCCGGCCCGTGCTCTACAACCCGAATGTGTGGACCCAGGGTGACGACTCCGTTGCGAAGGCGGCGTTGAGGGCGGCGGACGCCAGGGCGACCGCTGAGGTGACCGCCCTCATGGAGGAGGTCTCGCTCAACCCAGGTCTGCCCGAAGCGCACGTCCAGTCCACCGAGGCGAAATGGGTGGACTTTGCCGTCTCGCAGAACCTGGTCCAGAGGTCGGTCATCCAGACCTCTGACGGTGCCGAACGGGGGTTCCTCTTCAGTCCTCACGCCCGCCGTGATCCTTTTGGGGGAACAGCTGGAGACGCGTCTGGTCATGTCCGGCAGCTCGTCGGCTCGATGATCTACGCCGCGACGTTCGCGACTTACAAGCTCTACTCGCCGGAGGCGTTCCTCCAGGCGCTCATCAATCGCGGTGTGGCGGGCAACACCTCGAACGTCGGAACGGACTACCCGATGCTCGAGAAGGCGGGTGTTGTGAAGGTTGTAGACGGCCGCGTTCCGGGCCGGTACGCGCTCCAGCTTCTGCAGCAGGACGTTGCTCAGGACGCCCTCGACATGCTCAATGCCCGAGAGGGTACCGGCAACGAGAAGGCGGACGCGGCAGCTCTCCGAGCCCAGCGTTCGTACCGCCACGTGGAGCAGGAACGGGCGCGTCTGGCGTTGACCAGCGATGTTGACAAGATCGAGGAGGCCAGGCTGATTGCCGCCCTCCGGGAGGTTCCTGTGAACCGCATGATGGGCGGCCGCAAGTGACCGAAGCGAGTAGTGGAACCGCTGGTGAAGGGGCCCCCAGCCGGCGCCGACGCCCTGCGGCCTCCCCCCGGGCTGGCACGAAGCCTGCGGATACCGCCGGGGGAACGCTGGAGCGACGGGTGGCTCGACTCGAGTTTGCGGACGGCGCATTCGTTCGGTTGCGCGTCCCGCTCCCGGCGGATGACGCAGATGCTGGCCGCGATGTGCTCACCGATATTGACGTTCTCTCGATTGATATTGACTCTCGGCTGCGAATTTCTCGGTCAAGCATGGAATGCAAGAGCGGCAAGGGACAGAGCGGCGAGCCGTATACCATTGTATGGCTGGCTGGATTTCGTCAGTTGCTCAATCTGGACCGGGTGACGATTGTCCGGCAGATGGTAAGTCCGCGGGGCCGAGCCTTGGCGCGGCGACTTGGAATCCTCGTGGCAGACGAGGCGACTGTGAGCCGGCGAGAGAAGGCCCACGCGTGGCTTCCCGAGCGGTTTGCGCACTTGGACGGCCCGGAATGCGCTGCCCAGGAGGCCAGGACCGACACGCAGCTAAAGGGAATGCCGGCAGATTTTTCCTCGCTGGCACGATTTCTGCGCGGTGAGGCGATCCTTGCTGACTCACCCTCGCTCCTTCGTGGGGTTGAGGCATTTGGTGCTGCAGTGGGACGGCAGGGCGTCCTCCCCGAGCCCGCTGCCACGATCTTGGCTGGGCACAGCCTGATGGCGGTACTGCTGGCGGCCTTGCAGGATGCTGGACGACTCGACGACCTCTCTGATCGCCTCCTGCGGCGCAGGCTTGAGAGCGCGCTTACTGTTGGCGATCCGGACGACAGCTATGTGCTTCCGATGCTGGAGAGGGCGGACGCAATTATTCGCCATGTGCAGGAGCGGACACACAAGGCTTACGTGGGCTCAGGCGCCGAACCAATCCGGATTGATTACCCTTCGTTGCGCGATTCTGTGGCAACTCCGCCCACATACATCAATGACTACCTTGATCTTGTGGAAAGGCTGCGATCGAATCCGCACGTCGCGCGAGAGCTATTGCAGACTGCGGAACTGGCGTGCTTTGACGCCCTGGTCGGCGGCAAGGCGTGGAAGTCAAAGGCATTTGAACATCTATTTACGATGGAGCACAAGGCGCTATTGCTGGTGGGGTTCAGATGCCTGGGTCGAATTGCTAGCAGTCGGGTTGCGGCGTATCTGTCAGGACTGCACGATCTGCCCTTCAATACTCCGTATGGGTCGGTGCCTGACCGCGGGCAGCCCGCCCAGCAGAGCTCCTTGTTTTAGAGTGGACAAATTTCACGGAAATCTGAATCCAAGACCCTTGGTCGCGTCGCTGAGCCTCCCGCAGATACTGATCGAGACCAACATCGCCATTCGCAAGCGGACGTGACGTCCTAACGGCTCATGGGCGATCCGCTACGGACCTAGAGATCGGGACGATGACAGCGGATCGCCTGACGGCTTGCTCTCGCAAGGCGGCGTTTTCGGCGAGGAGTGTCATGATCACGGTGGCAGCCGCGTCGACCTGATCCCGCAGCTGATGGCACTCTTCACGGCTGCGGCGGAGCCTCCCACGGAGCTCGGCGAGTTCGTTGTTGCGCTTCTGCTGCAAGGCCCCAGCCGGGCTCATCGCGGCCAGGGCGTCCCACTCTGCAAGGACCGTAGAGGCGCGGTTCATGGTGGCCCGGCTCACGCCGGCTTCTTGCCAGAGGTTGTTCTTCGTCAGCCGGCCGTCGGTACGCTCGGGCCTGCCGGCAAAGAGTCGCTCCATGGCCTCGCGCAGGGCCCGCTCGGTCTGGAGGCTCACCGGTGAAGGTGGCTTCGTGCTCATGGCTGCATCTTCTGGATCGTGAGGTTGACCTCGCGGAGTTGTTCCTTGATCAGGGCTCGGCGGCCCGGCGCGAGGTTCTTGGTACACAAAAGTCCGTCGAGGGAGGCCCGCTCCGCCGTCCAGATTGGCAAGTGCTCGGGAGCGAGGACGCTGTTGGCGCATCTTGATGGCTGACAGCGGTCGATCAGGGGCCCATGGTGACCTTCCGGGATGACCGCATCCTCAATGCACTTGGCGCCGACGGGGTTGGAATCGTCCATGGTGCAGTGGTTAAGCTTGCCGAACCTGATCGAGATCCGGGTTCGCCGGAGCAGGTCGTATTCGACCCGCAGGTCGCCACGCCGGGCCTGGCCGTTGGCCTGGAGCTCCGCAGCCTTGGCACGGACCGCGGCGAAGGCATCCCGTATTTTGTCGGAGCCTGGACCGAAGCCGATGTTCTCTCCGTGACTGTCAGCGGTGAAGAGGTCCTTGAGCCGGTTGAAGCGCCGGTCGGCGATGGCCTCGTCGAGGTACTTGGCCCAGGAAGGGTCCGCATCCATGTAGCCCTGGGTGGTGCGGTTAGCCAGAGCGCGAGTAGCTGCGTGCTTCAGTTGCATCCCGACCGCGATCTCTGCCCCAGGGAAGTCCCGGGTAAGCATGGCCATGGTCCTTCGGAACATGTGCGGTTTCGCTCGAAGCCGGGGGATTTCCGTCAGACCGGTCAGGTGCCGGTGGCCGTTAACATGTCGGATGAAGCTGTTGATGGCCCACCCGCTGTCGAAGTGATTGTCGGGCGACCGCGCCTGGACAGAGCCGAAGGCGAGCTCGTCGTGCAGAGACAGTTGCGAGGCGGTGTCGATGGCGCGAGCAACGGGATCGATGATCCACCAGTGCTTGACTGGTAGGTTGGGGTCGAGCTTCAGCTTTTTCGACTTCACCGCAGGGCTGCCGTAGTGCTCGACGACGGAATCCTTCAGGACTTCGCGGATCTCGCTGTCGCGCATCATCGACAGGGCGGCGACGAAGACGTAGCAGGCGTTGCGCAAGGCTGTGTATTCGATCCACAGCGAGTGCGGGTGGAGGCTATACGTCCACGGACCATGGCTCCCGTCCCCTCGCTTGACCTCCGCCGGTGACGCAAGGAGGCCGTACTGGGTCCTGCCTTCGGCGACGGCCTGCTCGACGATTGCCCGCTGACGGCGGCCATTCGGCTCCGTCACCGCGAAGACTCCGGTGTCCTTGGTCGCTCCGATCATGTGGGCCAGAAGCGACCAGTTGATGCTGGTCGCGGCCTGGGCCTTCCTCGCCCGGTCATCCTGATGCCAGATAGGGACCAGGTTGGAGGGATCCGCCAGCCAGGCGTTGCATCGGGCGCGGGCTTGTGATCGGCTCATTGTCGTGGCTGCTGCCTGGAGGGCTTGCCATCTCGTGCGCGCGGTGAGGATGTCTGGCCCGAAGCGATCGATATAGGTCCAGGCGGCGCGGACCAGCGGAAACCATGCCTCCGGCTTGACCGCGGGGGTCTTGAGCGGAGCATCCGACTCGATGTCCAGGACCTTGCTTGCGGTCTTGTCAGGCCAGGGGTCGGCGGCGATGCCGCCGTCAGCGAGCACGGGCGCGAGTTGGTGGAGTGACTTGATGAACGTGACATGCGGAGCGACGCTCTCGGGTTCCCTGCTCTGCAAGCTGTCGGTGACATAAATCTTGAAGTCGTCATCGCTCCAGTGGATGAGTTCGTCGGGAAGCCCCCGGGAACTGGCAAAGGCGTGAAGGGCACGGATGATCGAAACGCGAGCTCGGACGCTACTGACCTGGGCGGGACTTGGCGCGAGGTGGATGCCGCGGGTCAGCAAAGCCTGATGGCGCGGGTTGAACGCGATCATGGAGGTTTCGCGAGCCAGCAGCTCCCAGGGGCCCGTGAGATGGGAGAAAGAGATCCGCCATTCGTCCGCACGACGGTTCGCCGGACGCCGTAGGACCGGGTTCATGTCCCAGTCGGTGTCTCCGAACCGCGGCTGCCGGGCGCCGGCCGGCGTGGAGGCGGCTTGGACGATGCACTCGTCGTCTCGGAAGACGGATCGCTGCCGAGGCAGCGGAAGCTGGCCAGTCATGCGTCGAACTCCACCTGGGTTGCGAGGGGCAGGTGCAGGGATAGACCTTCGTCCACGATGAGTTGGCGCGCCTGCGCGATCTCGGCATCGGTTCGGGCCCGCAGAGCCTCCTGGAGGTTCGCGTGGCTCTGGCCCCAAAGTGCGTGGAAGTGTGGCGGGGCCAGCCGCAGCCGGAGCTGTTCGAGATGGGTGGCGAAGAGCAGGAGCTGGGGCAGATTCGATGGAAGGATGAACGCGTTGCGGCACTCCAGGCACCGGGTCGGAGCGACCGGACACAGCTGGCCGGGACGCCCATATGGTGAGTCGAGGGGGTCCTTGCAGTTCGAAACACCCATGTCCAGTGCGCCGGCCCGCAACTGGTCGATGTCCTCTGCCGACAAACCGAGGGCTGAGGCTGTTCCGGCCTCCCCCAAGGTCGCCTCGGCCTCCGGCGTGAGCAGGGTCGGCCCCGTCAGTGCCTGGTCGAACCAGCGCTTCTGGGCGGCGGTGATCACGCCCCCTGCGATCACGCGCAACGTGGTGCCGTGCGCGTAGTGGCCGCGGAACGTCTCGACCGAGTGGTCGTCAGCGATGTCACTGATACGTCCCTTGAACGCGATCGCCTTCTCGACCTTCCCCGACTTCCGAAGCCTGCGGATGTCCTTGGAACCCTTGACGGTCACGCTGTGGGCCTGCAACCACGTCGCGAAGCTCGCGCCGGCCATGTCACCAGAGAAAGGGCTGATCCTGAGCGAGCAGACATCTACGGAGGCGCGGAGGAAGAGCGGGACCGGGGAAGCGCCGGTCAGAGCCGCCAACGGCCGTGCCATCCGCAGAAGATCATGGGTCAGCTCCGCCGCGTCGAGCCGGGGCCTGGCTGGGTGGAGCGTTCCTTGGGACGGCTCTGCCCCGAAGGCCCGGCGCTGTTCGCTGTGTGCTCGATGCTTCGAGAAGTCGATCATCACGCTCTTCGGGCCGTACTCGATATCGTCCTCGTCTAGCCCGACAACTTCCTCCGGTGCGCGACCAGTGGCCGCCATCATGAGGATGCGGTAACTCTGCAGGTCCAGGTTGTGCGGAAGGAGCATCCGCACCAGTGCCCGTAGCACCACCCGCCGTGCAAGGTTCGGGTAGGTTTCGTCCGGAATCAGATCGCGCAACGCTGGTGGCCACGTCCGGAACGGTGGCAGGCGATGGGCGATCTCCTCGCACGACCACACGCTGTTGCTGATCGCCCAGAGAAGGTTCGCGGGCTCCGTCCATCCATCCGGCTCCGGATTATGGCCGTGGGCGGCAAGTTCCCATCCGCGACGAATCCGAGCGTCGGTGGCCAACTTGTCGGCCCACGCGGCCCGCACCATGGTCTTCTTCTCCGCGAGGGTGAACTCGTCGAGTTCCTCCGACTGACCCCGGCGCAGGCCCAGGGCCCCCGAAACCCAGCCGCCGAGCAGCCCGGCGACGTGCCGATCCGGGTGCTCGATGCGTCGGGCGATCAAAGTCCGGAGCCTGCCGGCTGTCCACGCGGGCGTGCGGGATCCCGTTCGGTAGCCCAAGGGCATGACCTGGAGCCATTCGGTCACCGCCAGGTGGAGATCGGGCTCGGAGGCAGCCAGCGAGGCTTCCCGCGCCCGCGCGACGGTGGCGTCAACGTGCTTGCAGAAGCTCGTGATCGCCTCGCGATAGGCCCCCGCTGTCGCCACCGCGTAGGACTTGCTGGTCATCAACTCCACCCACTCGTCCGCCAGTTCCATTGCCAGGTGCTCGCATAGGAATTCGGACGGATCTACTGAGCAGGTTCTCCTCACGCCCCGGGGATCCGGTGCGGTGACCTCCCGCAAACCGATCCGAGGGGTCTCCTTCTGGGCAGGCTCCGACGGGGGAGGGAAGTCGCGGTTGTACTCACCCCTGCGAGGCAAGGCGCCCCTCCTCAAGGTTCATGAGGCGGCGCGCGACGTCGACGTACGAAGCGCCGCCGGCATCCGTCCAGTCCCGGAAAGCGGCGTCGACCTCGCGCATGGGCTCCTTCAGGTAACGGACATATCGGTACGTCGTCGACGGACTGGCGTGGCCAAGGCGCCGTTGCACCACCAGCAGCGGGTTGCTGGTCATGTGGTCCAGAAGCGTCGACATCGGGAGCTGCTGGACCTCGGCGTCGTTAAGGGCCTCGCGGGTCAGAAAGATCAGCAGTCTGAGGGCGAAAGTATGCCGCAGGTCGTGGTAGACCCAGCAGCGTCGAGGCATCACTGGAGCCGCCTGGTCGCCAGACCAGCCGCGCATCCGGTCCCACGCCCGCCAGCGCACCCGGTCCCAGCCCGACAAGCTGAGCATCCCGGCTCCGCGACCGATGAACAGCCCGAGCGGGTCCAGGCCGTCCCCGGTCTCGCGCACGCTGATGCGGCGAAGGTCGGGGCTCATGTCCTTCACGACCTTCGTGGCCCTGGAGCCTCGCAAGATTCCGTGCACGTGCTCGCCATCCGGATCGACACGCTGGACCACGAACAGGTCTACGGCTCGCCGCCGCAGTGTGCGCTGGGCCCTCGCGACGATCTCGGGGCGTTCCAGCATGAGGTAGGGCTCTAGCAGCTCCATCGCATCGACCGGAACGTAGACGGACCGAGGGCGGCCACCCTTCGCGCACGCCGCCAGGTCGATATCTGCGGTGAGGGGCCGCTGGCCCGCGTCCACGCCGAGCTCGACTGTCAGAAGAGTGGTCCACTCCTGGATGCGCATCCCGGTCAGTAGCGCAAGCTCGCACGATGCCCGGTTTCGGTGCGGCTGCCATCCGTGGAAGGACTCATCCAGGCATGCCGCAGGAGAGAGGCCGCCGAATCCCACGTCCCGCAGGTAGATGTACTGGTCGAGCTCAAGGTGGCGAACCCGAAGATCCCGGATGACTCCTTCGGTCAGCGTGGCCGACGAGCGCCAGGGACGGCCTGCTACGTACCCGGTCCGGCCGAGATAGGTGTAGAGCTCGCTGATTGCGGCCGACTCCTTGTCCCAGGTGGATCCCTGGACTGTCGCCTTGCCCCTCTCTCGGCGCCACACTCGGAACTCCCGAACGTCGCTCTCGGTGGCCAGTCGCAGGTCAAGACCGCGATCGAGCAAGTACTCCAGGAAGCGCAAGACCGCGTAGGCGTATGTACGCATGGTCTTCGGCTTGCGTCCGTCCAAGGCGAGGCTTCGAAACCACGACGAGAGCGGCTCCACCGGCCGCATCAGATCGTCAAGCAGCACAGGTGTCCCAGAAGGCAGGTGGCGCTGGTTCAGCAGCTCAGACACCTCGGCGCGGCCCAGGCCAGCGACCTCGCCGACCTTCCAGACAACTTGGTCGTCCCAGAAGAACAGATGCACCCAACACTCCCCAAGAGCAGCTCATCCGCTCAACGGGCAGCCACCCAGGTAGGCCACGCGAAGCACCCACGTTCCACTCCAACGAGACACTTTTAAGCGTCTGGAGAACCGCTGGAGTCGGGCGAGGTGGTGATCGCCCGCTCGGCCGGCTCACTCCGGCTCCCGGCCAGGTTCCTCCTCTGTCTGGCCGCCAACCCCTGCCCGTGCGGTCGGCATTCACGGCGGGGTGAGGGCTGCGAGTGCACTCCTACGATGGTCAGCCGCTACCAGGGGCGGCTCTCAGGGCCGCTGCTGGACCGGGTCGACCTCCAGGTCCAGGTCGCCCCGGTGACGAGGATCGAACTCATGGAACGGGACGCCACGGCGGAGAACACCGAGACCGTCGCGGCCCGGGTGCTGGCCGCGCGGGAACGGGCGGCGGCCCGGCTGGCGGCCACCCCGTGGCGGACCAACGCGGAAGTCCCGGGCCACGAACTGCGGACCCGCTGGCAGCTCGCCCCCGGCGCACTGAACGATGTCGCCCGCCAGTTGGAGCGAGGGGTGCTGACCGCCCGCGGCCTGGACCGGGTGCTCCGGGTCGCCTGGACGGTCGCCGACCTCGCCGGTCGCGATCGGCCGGACCAGCGGGACGTCCGCACCGCACTGGTCCTGCGTACCGGCGTCGAGCAGGGGCTGCCGCTGGGCGAGCGGGTCTACGGCCGACTCGGTGGCATCCCGGCCCAGCGCAGCGGGCCGGTCGACGAGCCGCCCGAAGGGCAGAGCCGGTCGGGCCGGTTCGAGAAGCCCGATCGTCCCGACTGCCCTGGCCCGGAGAGTCCTGGCCCGGAGAGTCCTGGCCCGGAGAGTCCTGGTCCGTCGGACCGCCCCGATGCCCCTGGCCGATCCATCCGGTCCGGCTCCGCCAAGCGGTCCGGGAAACGCGACCAGCATCCGGCGAACGAGGGCGGTGAGGCATGAACCCGATGATGACGCACCTTCAGCCTCCCGGTCGGGCAGAGCCCGAGTCCGGTCCCGAACCGGAGCGCCTCGCCCGCGCCGTACTCAGCCGGCTGAGCGAGCCCGGGGACGCGGTGGTCGGCCGGTGGCTCGGTCAGCTCTCCGCAGCCGACGTCGTCCGGGCGATCCGCGACGGGACGGTGCCCGCGCACCCCGGACTGGACGGCCCCCGGCTGGCCGGCTACCAGGCGAGACTCCCCGGTCTGGACCCGGCCGAGGACCTGGAACGGGTACGAGCCGTCGGTGGACGCTTCATCATTCCGGGGGACACGGAATGGCCCAGCCAACTGGACGATCTGGGCGACGGGCGCCCGATCGGGCTCTGGACGACCGGCACGGGTTCGCTGCGGCTGCTCGCGCTCCGCTCGGTGGCGATGGTCGGCTCCCGGGCCTGCACGGCCTACGGCGCCCACGTCGCTGGGGAACTGTCGGCCCAACTGGCCGAGCGAGGTTGGGTCGTGGTGTCCGGAGCCGCCTACGGGATCGACGCGGCCGCCCACCGAGGGGCGCTCTCCGTCGGCGGGATGACCATCGCGGTGCTCGCCTGCGGGGTCGACGTGGCCTACCCGAAGGGGAACGCCGAACTGATCCGGCGGATCGGCGCCCAGGGGCTGCTGGTCAGCGAACTCCCGCCCGGGGAGCACCCGAACCGCTTCCGCTTCGTGCTCCGCAACCGGGTCATCGCGGCGCTCACCCGGGGCACGGTGGTGGTCGAGGCGGCGATGCGCAGCGGCGCGCTGAGCACGGCCAGACGGGCGCGGGACCTCAACCGCCACACCATGGGCGTCGCCGGCCCGGTGACCTCGGAACTCTCGGCCGGGGTGCACGCCCTGATCCGCAGCGGCGGCGCCACGCTGGTCACCGACTCCGCCGAGATCGCCGAATTGATCGGGGCGATCGGGGACGACCTGGCGCCGCAGCGCAGCGGCCCGGTCCTGCCCAGGGATCTGCTGGAGCCGGCGGTGGCCCGGGTGCTGGAGGCCGTCCCGGCGACGGCGGAGGGCGCGCCGATCGAGCGGTTGGCCCGACAGTCCGGACTCCCTCCGGACGAAGTACTGCAGCGGCTCTACGAGTTGGGCTCGCTCGGTTACGTCGAGCGGCACGGCGCGCACTGGCGCCTGGTGCGGAGGAGGTGACGGTCGGAACGAAGCGCACATCCGTGCCGTGGAGAGGGAGTGTCGGAATCGCCTGGCTGACCTGCTGCTCCGGTTCGTCCGTTCGCGTGCCCGGATCCGGTGGCGCGAACGCCACCGGATCGGGGGACGACCGAGTGGCGGTAGCGCATTGCAGCGAGTCGGTCACGCTACGCTCCACATGCCTTCCCTATCAGCACATGACTCGGCAGAACGGCGCAGACCAACGCATGCCCACACACATTCCCGGACACAGAGTGACCGGTGGCGCCCGGTCCTCGGGAGGGCCGCGGACCGAGCGGCGCCCCGTGACTGAGTTCCCGCCCAAGGCGACGGGGACGATGGGGGGCCTGTCGCGCCAGGGCGGCCGGCCGACGGCGGTGCCGGGCCAGCCCACCGACGCGGTCGCCGCCGCCGCCGCCACCGGCGACGGCGCAGCCCGCCCGATCGCTGCCGGTGCCCTGCCACCGGACGGCACCCCCCCGCCAGGCCCGGAGCAGGGGCCGAGCGGTCAGGGCCCCGGAGCCCAGGGGCGCACCGCGCTCGAAGAGCTCTGGCGCTCCTACAAGGAGACCGGCGACCAGCGGCTGCGCGAGCAGCTGATCCTGCACTACTCACCGCTCGTCAAGTACGTGGCGGGGCGGGTCGGGGTCGGCCTGCCCTCCAACGTCGAGCAGGCCGACTTCGTCTCCTCGGGGGTCTTCGGGCTGATCGACGCGATCGAGAAGTTCGACGTCGACCGCGCGATCAAGTTCGAGACCTACGCGATCAGCCGGATCCGCGGCGCGATCATCGACGAACTGCGTGCCCTGGACTGGATCCCGCGCTCGGTGCGGCAGAAGGCGAAGGCCGTCGAGCGGACGTACGCGACGCTGGAGGCCCGGCTGCGCCGTACGCCGCACGAGCCCGAGGTCGCGGCCGAGATGGGCATCGCGATCGAGGATCTGCACGCGATCTTCAGCCAGCTGTCCCTGGCCAACGTGGTGGCCTTGGACGAACTGCTGCACCCGGTGGGGGAGGGCGGCGACCGGCTGAGCCTGATGGACACCCTGGTGGACCACGGTGCCGACAACCCGGTCGAGGTGGCCGAGGACCGCGAGCTGCGCAGGCTGCTGGCCCATGCGGTCAACACCCTCCCCGAGCGGGAGAAGACCGTGGTGACGCTCTACTACTACGAGGGCCTCACCCTCGCCGAGATCGGCCAGGTGCTGGGGGTGACGGAGAGCAGGGTGAGCCAGATCCACACCAAGTCCGTCCTCCAACTGCGCGCCAAGCTGTCGGACATCCGGTAGCGAGGGCCGGGGCCCGTCCCGGCCCGGCCGACCTCCGGGTCGCGACCCCGACCACGCCGCCGGTCCGCACCCGCCCGGCCGCGTGCCCGGTCCGCACCTGCCTGGCCGGAACCCTGGGCCGTTACTCCGGGCCGGACCCCGGGTTGCGCGCCCACTCGCACGCCTCGCCGCGCGCCTGCGCGCCCTCGCTCCCCGGCCAGATGCGCGGCGCCGTACCGGCCGAAGGTAGGGCTCCGTACAGTGGGAGCGTGCCGAAGATCCGAGCGGCCACGGTGGCCGAGCATCGCCAGCTGCAGCGCGCAGCCCTCCTTGACGCTGCCCGCACCCTGCTCACGGAGGGCGGCATGGAGGCGCTGACCTTCCCCGCGCTCGCTGCGCGCACCTCCCTGGCGCGCTCCTCGGTCTACGAGTACTTCCGCTCCCGGGCCGCCGTGGTCGAGGCGCTCTGCGAGGTGGACTTCCCGCTCTGGGCGGCCGAGATCGAGGCCGGGATGGAGAGCTGTGACAGCGCGGCCGACCGGATCGAGGCGTATGTCCGCGGCCAGCTGGCGTTGGCCGCGGACCCGCGCCACCGGGCGGTGGTGGCGATCTCCGCGCTCGAACTCGACGAGGCCGCGCGCGAGCGCATCCGGGCGGCGCACGGCAAGCTGGTCGGCCTGGTCGTCCGGGCCCTGGAGGATCTCGGTCACGCGCAGCCCCGGCTCGCTGCGGCGCTGCTCCAAGGGGTCGTGGAGGCGGCCGTGCGCCGGGCCGAGCAAGTGTCGGCGGGGGGCCGCGCCGGGTGTGCGGCCGAGCGCCCCGAGCTGATCGCGGACGCCGCGGTGGCCATGGCCCTGCACGGCCTCGACCGGGCCTGAACCGCCATTCGGCCCGGTTCGTCTGGTTCATCCGGTTCAGCTGATTCATCAGGTGCGCCCAGCGCCGCCCAGCGGCAGCAGCCGCGCCGCTCCCGCGCCGAACAGGGCCAGCGGGTCGAGGTAGCGTCCGCCGCGCAGCAGCCCCCAGTGCAGGCAGTGCCGCGCTGGGCAGTGCCGCCCGTCGGGGGCGAGCCGCCCGATCACCTGTCCGGCGGGTACCTCGGTGCCGACCGGGGCGGTGCCGGCGACGGGCAGGTAGGTGGTCCGCAAGGGGGGTGACCCCGAGCCGGGGTGGGTGACGGTCACCACCGGGCGCCCCGCCACCAGCCCGGAGAAGGTGACCACCCCGGCGGCAGCCGCCCGTACCTCCGCCCCGGGTGCGGCGGCGAGGTCCACTCCCCGGTGTCCGGCGGCCCACGGCGCGGCCGGTGGTTCGAATCGCCCGAGCACCCCGCCGGGCCCGCCCACCGGCCAGGCCCGCGCACCGCCCGAACCGGTCCGGCCGGTCTCGCCGCCCCCGCCAGCACCTCCGGCACCCCCGCCCGGACCTGAGCCGACACCCCCACTGAGAGCGGCGCCCCGCGCCGCGCCGCCCGAGACCAGCAGCACCAGTGTCACCAGCACGGCGACCACCCCCCGCAGCACACCAAACGAGCGCGGCCCCAACCGGTCCGGCCCCAAGCGGGCCGGACCGACGGCGGACAGAACCGGGTACCCAGCGCGAGCAGTCATGCCCCGAGGCTTGCTGCGCCGCCGCCCCGGTGCCACCCACTTCCGGACTCCTGTGGACAAACCGCCCTCGTGGCCGGATCCCGTCCCTCCAGCGGGTGTACGGATGCCGCCATCCGGTGTACAAGCACCGCAGCAGCGGCGCTCCCAGGGCCCGGCCGGCCCGCCTCCGGTCCGTCTCCGGCCCGCCTCCGCCCAGCTCCCGCCAGCGCTGATCCGCCCGCCCAGGGCCCCCGCCGGTCGCGGAGTCGCCCGCCCCGCAGCGCTTCCCGTACACTTCACACGCGACCCGGTCCGCCGGGTCGACTTCGCACGCCCCGCCACCGGTGGACGGACGCGGCCCGGCCGCTGCCCCCGCCAGGTGCGAGTGCCGCTCGGTCCGCCGAGTCCGCCTGGTCCCCGGACCATGTGGGTTCAAGCGGCTCGGCACGTTCGGGGCGTCAGGCGTGGCTGTCACCTGGCTGCCACGGACAAACCGAGCCTGACCCGGCCGGACGCACCGCGCGAGCGGGGAGCGCCACCGCGCGAACCCGCCGTCCGTTGCGCGACCGCCGGGCCGTAACACCTGAGGAGCACGGCTATGGCCGTCGTCACGATGCGGGAGCTGCTGGAGAGCGGCGTCCACTTCGGTCACCAGACCCGCCGTTGGAACCCGAAGATGAAGCGCTTCATCATCACGGAGCGCAACGGCATCTACATCATCGACCTCCTGCAGTCGCTGAACTACATCGACCGCGCCTTCGAGTTCATCAAGGAGACCGTTGCCCACGGCGGCAGCGTCCTCTTCGTCGGCACGAAGAAGCAGGCCCAGGAGGCCATCGCCGAGCAGGCCACCCGCGTGGGCATGCCCTACGTGAACCAGCGCTGGCTCGGCGGCATGCTGACCAACTTCTCGACCGTCTACAAGCGCCTGCAGCGCCTGAAGGAGCTCGGCGAGCTGGACTTCTCGGACGTGGCCGGTTCCGGCCTCACCAAGAAGGAGCTCCTGGTCCTCCAGCGCGAGCACGACAAGCTGGAGAAGACCCTCGGCGGTATCCGTGACATGCAGCGCGTTCCCAGCGCCGTGTGGATCGTGGACACCAAGAAGGAGCACATCGCGGTCGGCGAGGCCCGGAAGCTCAACATCCCGGTCGTCGCCATCCTCGACACCAACTGTGACCCCGACGAGGTCGACTACAAGATCCCGGGCAACGACGACGCGATCCGCTCCGTCACCCTGCTGACCCGCGTGATCGCCGACGCCGTGGCCGAGGGTCTGAAGGCCCGCGCCGGTGTCGCCAAGGGCGACGTCAAGGCCGAGCCGGGCGCCGACCAGCCGCTGGCCGACTGGGAGAAGGACCTCATCGAGGGCGAGAAGAAGGCCGAGGAGGCCCCCGCCGCCGCCGAGGCTCCGGCCGCTGAGGCCCCCGCCGCCGAGGCTTCGGCCGTCGAGGCCCCCGCCACCGAGGCAGCGGCCACCGAGGCTGCGGCCACCGAGGCGCCGGCCGAGCAGGCCTGACGTACCAAGGGTGAGGGGCACCCGCCGGTACGACACCGGTAGGTGCCCCTCTCTCCCGCGCCGGGACCGAACCATCGGTCCCGGCGTCTCCCCACGCAGACACGCGAGACGCGAGAAGAGATTCACACCATGGCGAACTTCACCGCCGCGGACGTCAAGAAGCTCCGTGAGCTCACCGGCGCCGGCATGATGGACTGCAAGAAGGCCCTGGACGAGGCCGAGGGCAACGTCGAGAAGGCCGTCGAGTTCCTGCGCATCAAGGGCCAGAAGGGCGTTGCCAAGCGCGAGGGCCGTGACGCCTCCAACGGCGCCGTCGCCGCGCTGATCGCCGAGGACAAGAAGTCCGGCGTTCTGGTCGAGCTGAACTGCGAGACCGACTTCGTCGCCAAGGGTGACAACTTCGTCAAGGTCGCCGACGCGATCGCCGCTCACGTGGCCAAGACCGCCCCGGCCGACCTGGACGCCGCCCTGGCGTCCGAGATCGAGGCCGGCAAGACCGTCCAGCAGTTCGTCGACGAGGCCAACGCGACCCTGGGCGAGAAGATCGTCTTCCGTCGCTTCGCCCAGTTCGACGGTGACGGCTTCGTCGCGGTCTACCTGCACAAGACCAGCCCCGACCTGCCGCCGGCCGTCGGCGTCCTGGTCGAGCTGGACAAGGAGAACGCCGAGGTCGCGAAGGACGTCGCGCAGCACATCGCCGCGTTCGCGCCGAAGTTCCTGTCCCGCGCGGAGATCCCGGCCGAGGACCTCGAGAACGAGCGTCGCGTCGCCGAGGCCACCGCGCGCGAGGAGGGCAAGCCCGAGGCCGCCCTGCCGAAGATCGTCGAGGGTCGCGTCACCGGCTTCGTCAAGGAGAACTCCGTCCTGGAGCAGGCCTTCGCGAAGGACAACAAGAAGACCGTCGCCAAGGTCCTCGAGGAGAACGGCGTCGCCCTCAAGCGCTTCGCCCGCTTCCGCGTCGGCGCCTGAGCCACGTTCCACCTGGTCCCCGGCGCCCTTACGCTGGGAACCGCCCCCGCCCGTTGACCGGGGCGGGCGGAACGCCGAACGGGCTCACCCAGTGCCAACCGTCCACGGGCGGGCCGCGTCGGCACCATGAACGACGAGGAGGCCATTGCCGTGCAGGACACCGAACCGGTTCCCGCGGCAGTGGCCTCCTCTCGCGTACGCGCAGGCCGGGCATCCGCACACCCGCGCCTGTGAGCCAGTAGGTGCAAAAAGGAGAAGTCCATGCAGGAGACGCAGGAGACCGCGCAGGACCCCAAGGCCGGCTCGCGCCGCCGGGTGCTGCTCAAGCTGTCCGGTGAAGCCTTTGCCGGTGGTGGCGGACTCGGCGTCGACCCGGACGTCGTGCACGCGATCGCCCGGGAGATCGCCACCGTCGTCCGTGCCGGTACCGAGGTCGCGGTGGTCATCGGCGGCGGCAACTTCTTCCGGGGCGCCGAGCTGCAGGTCCGCGGCATGGACCGGGCGCGCTCCGACTACATGGGCATGCTCGGCACCGTGATGAACTGCCTGGCGCTGCAGGACTTCCTGGTCAAGGAAGGCATCGAGACCCGGGTCCAGACCGCGATCACCATGGGCCAGGTCGCTGAGCCGTACCTGCCGCTGCGGGCCGTCCGGCACCTGGAGAAGGGCCGTGTGGTGATCTTCGGCGCCGGTATGGGCATGCCGTACTTCTCGACCGACACCACCGCCGTCCAGCGGGCCCTGGAGATCCACGCCGACGTCCTGCTGATGGGCAAGAACGGCGTGGACGGCGTCTACGACTCGGACCCCCGGACCAACCCGGACGCGGTGAAGTTCGACGCGCTGGAGTACTCCGAGGTCATCGCGCGCGACCTCAAGGTCGCCGACCTCACCGCGATCACGCTGTGCAAGGACAACAACCTCCCGATGCTGGTCTTCGAGCTGCTGGCGGAGGGCAATATCGCGCGCGCGGTGAAGAGTGAGAAGATCGGCACACTCATCAGCCAGGATTCTGTCCGGGCCTGAGCAGCAATCAGCCGTACGGGACGGCGCCGTCGCCGTGACCGGCCTCGACGCCGACACCGGTCGGGACAATCGCAGATGAACCGGACAGGGAGATCACAGTGATCGAAGAGACCCTCCTCGAAGCCGAGGAGAAGATGGAGAAGGCCGTCGCCGTCGCCAAGGACGACTTCGCCGCCATCCGCACCGGCCGTGCCCACCCGGCGATGTTCGCCAAGATCGTCGCCGAGTACTACGGCACCGTGACGCCGATCAACCAGCTGGCCTCGTTCTCGGTGCCGGAGCCCCGGATGGCGGTCGTCTCGCCGTTCGACAAGACCGCGCTGAAGGCGATCGAGCAGGCGATCCGCGACTCCGACCTGGGCGTCAACCCGTCCAACGACGGTTCCCTCATCCGGGTGGTGCTGCCCGAGCTGACCGAGGAGCGCCGCCGGGAGTTCATCAAGGTGGCCCGGGGCAAGGGCGAGGACGCGAAGGTCTCGATCCGCGCGGTGCGCCGCAAGGCCAAGGACGCCATCGACAAGCTGGTCAAGGACGGCGAGGTCGGCGAGGACGACGGCCGCCGCGCCGAGAAGGAGCTCGACGACACCACGGCCAAGTACGTGGCCGCCGTCGACGAGCTGCTGAAGCACAAGGAAGCCGAGCTGCTCGAAGTCTGATGAACGACGCCCCTGACGCCCCTGGCTACTGGGGCCCGTCCGACCAGCAGTTCCAGCCCTACCGCCCGGCGCCGCAGCCCCGGCCGCAGGCTCCTCTGCAGCAGGCGCACCCGGCGCCGGGGTACGGCGAGTACCCGGCGCCGCCGCAGGCCCAGGGCTACCCCGGTCACCCGGGCGGCGGGGCCGCCCACCCGGGTGCGCCGGGCGGCGCGCCGGGTGACCCCGGCCACCGTTCGGATCACTCGCAGCAGCCTCCGGTGTACTGGGGCGGCGACGCGGAGGAGACTCAGGTCATGCCTCCCGTACCGGCGGGCCCCGGCCCGTTCCCCGGCGTGCCGGACCAGGGCCCGTCGGCGGGCTCCGGCCGGCCGGGTGACCCCGCCGCCGGTCAGTCCCGGGAGGCCGGTCGGCTGAGCGGCCCGCTGTTCCGGGACGACCGGTCCGAGGCGGCGGTGCCGGGCGTGACGGAGACGGTCGTGCTGCGCGCGATAACCGATGACGCCACCCCCGGCCGCGGCGCCCCGCCGCGCCCCGGGGCCTCGGTGCCTCCCGCGCCGCCGTCGAGTTACCCGGCGGCCGGGCAGCCCCACTTCGTGCCGTCGTCCCATCCAGGGCAGGAGACACCCGTGGCCGCCCAGTCCGCCCCGCAGCCGCAGCCGCGCAAGCAGCGCGGTGGCCGTAACCTCCAGGCCGCGATAGGCGTGGGGGTCGGTCTCGGTGCGGTGATCATCGCCTCGCTGTTCGTGGTGAAGGCGCTGTTCCTGTTCGTCGTGATGGCCGCGGTGTCGGTCGGCGTCTGGGAGCTGACCAGTCGGCTCGCCGAGCGCAAGCAGATCAAGGCGCCGCTGGTGCCGCTGGTCGCGGGCGGCATCGCCATGATCGCCACCGGCTACTGGGCCGGGGTGCAGTGGGCCGCGGCCTCGCTCGCGCTGACCGGGCTGGCGGTGATGGTCTGGCGGATGGCCGAGCCGCCGGAGGACTACCTGCGGGACATAACGGCCGGGGTGTTCACCGCCTTCTACGTGCCGTTCCTGGCCACCTTCGTGGCGTTGATGCTGGCGGCCGACGACGGCCCGCAGCGGATCGTGCTGTTCCTGATCGTCACGATCTGCAGCGACACGGGCGCCTACGCGGTGGGCTACAAGTTCGGCAAGACCAAGCTCGCCCCGACGATCAGCCCCGGCAAGACCCGTGAGGGCCTGGCCGGCGGCATCGGCCTGTCGATGCTGGCGGGCGCCGTGCTGATGGAGCTGATCATCGACGGCGGCAGCTGGTGGCAGGGCCTGATCCTGGGCGGCTGCGCGGCGGTCACCGCGACCCTGGGCGACCTGGGCGAGTCGATGATCAAGCGCGACCTCGGCATCAAGGACATGGGCACGCTGCTGCCCGGCCACGGCGGCATCATGGACCGGCTGGACTCGCTCCTGCCGACCGCCCCGGTGGTCTGGCTGCTGCTGGCGGCCTTCGTCGGCAGTTAGGGCCTGTCCGGCCCTCGGACAGGCCCTCGACCCGGCCTCCGGCCGCGAGCGGCGGAAGGGCCCCGGACGTCTGCGCGTCCGGGGCCCTCGCACGTCCCGGCCCGCTCCCGGCGTCTGCGACACTGGATGAACCATGCCTAAGCCCGGAGAACTCACCTTTGTCGCGCCGCGCGGCGCCAAGCCCCCGCGACACCTCGCCGACCTGAGCCCCGCCGAGCGCAAGGAGGCCGTCGCCGAGCTGGGCGAGCAGCCGTTCCGCGCCAAGCAGCTCTCCAACCACTACTTCGGCCGGATGTCGAACGACCCGGCGGGCTGGACGGACATCCCCGCCGCCAGCCGGGAGAAGCTCACCGGGAGCCTGCTGCCGGAGCTGATGTCGGTCGTGCGGCACGTGTCCTGCGACGACGACAGCACCCGCAAGACGCTCTGGAAGCTCTTCGACGGCACGCTCGTCGAGTCGGTGCTGATGCGCTACCCGGACCGGGTCACCATGTGCATCAGCTCGCAGGCGGGCTGCGGCATGAACTGCCCCTTCTGCGCGACCGGCCAGGCCGGGCTGACCCGCAACCTGTCCACCGCCGAGATCGTCGAGCAGATCGCCGCCGGGATGCGCGCGCTCAAGGCCGGCGAGATCCCCGGCGGCGAGGCGCGGCTGTCGAACGTGGTCTTCATGGGCATGGGCGAGCCGCTGGCCAACTACAACCGGGTGCTGGCCGCGATCCGCCGGCTGACCGACCCGGCGCCGGACGGTTTCGGCCTGTCCCAGCGTGGTGTCACGGTCTCCACCGTCGGCCTGGTCCCGGCGATGAACCGGCTGGCCGACGAGGGCCTCAGCTGCCGCCTGGCGCTGTCGCTGCACGCCCCGGACGACGAGCTGCGCGACGAGCTGGTGCCGGTGAACACCCGCTGGAAGGTTGCCGAGGTGCTGGACGCCGCGTGGAACTACGCGGAGAAGTCCGGCCGGCGGATCTCCATCGAGTACGCGCTGATCAAGGACATCAACGACCAGGCGTGGCGGGCGGACCTGCTCGGCCGGCTGATCAAGAACCACCGGGTGCACGTCAACCTGATCCCGCTGAACCCGACGCCGGGCTCCAAGTGGACCGCCTCCCGGCCCGAGGACGAGCGCGAGTTCGTCCGCCGGCTCCAGTCGCACGGGGTGCCGACGACCGTCCGCGACACCCGTGGCCAGGAGATCGACGGCGCCTGCGGCCAGCTCGCCGCGGCGGGCTGAGCCGGCGGGCTGAGCCGGCGGGTCACCGCAGGCCGGGCAATCACCGCAGGCCGGGAAGTCAGCGCAGGCCGGCGGCCGCCAGTGCGGCGGTCGCCCCGCCGGTCACCAGCAGCGTGGTGCCCACCGCCAGGGTGCGCAGCGCGACCGCGCCGAACAGCAGCCGGGGCGAGGTGCCGAGGCGCAGCAGCACGTCGGTGACGTCCCGGCGGTCGGTGCGGACCTCGGCCAGCCGGGCGGCCACGGCGGCGGCCGCGCAGCCGAGCACCAGGCAGGCCTCGACGGCGGGCAGCACGTCGGCGCTGTCGGGCGTGCCGATCCAGTAGCGGATGGTGGTGAGCACCAGCGCGAGGGCGAGGGTGAGCACGGCCAGCGGAGGGCCGAGGCGGCGGGCCTGGGCGGTGAGTCCGCGGCCGGCCAGCAGCCGCAGCGGGGTGGGCCGGCCGAGCGCGAGCAGCCGTCCCGTCCAGGACAGCAACGGGCCGGTGAGCAGGGCGAGTCCGACCGCGCTGGCGGCCCAGCCGCCGAGTGCGGCGGTGCTGGTGCTGCCGAGCCCGGCGGGCAGGTGGATCGGCCGGCCGTCGGCGGCGGCGCCGGGCCGCAGGGCGATGAGTTCGAGGGCGAGGCCGATCACGGCGAGCCCGACCGGCAGGGCGACCCGCAGCGCGCCGAAGCCGGTGCCGCGGTGGGTGCGGCTGCCGGGCAGGTACTCGGTGGGCGGGACGGCGCAGGCGGCGGCGATCCCGGCGGTGAGCGGGACCAGGGCGAGCAGGGCGACCGGCGCGACGGCCGGCAGCGG
Organism: Kitasatospora sp. NPDC043949; assembly: GCF_056435365.1. NCBI lineage: Bacteria > Bacillati > Actinomycetota > Actinomycetes > Kitasatosporales > Streptomycetaceae > Kitasatospora > Kitasatospora sp. NPDC043949. The sequence goes on from NZ_JBWKEQ010000027.1 coordinate 90,271, forward strand.
TACGCCCATGCCGAGATCGGGGGCGAGCGCGGGCCCGGCGATGTCGTTGCGCAGGACCAGGAAGACCAGCAGGGTGAGCACGCTGCCGAGGGTGCAGGCGAGCACGACCTCACCGGCGATCAGGGTGCGGATCCGGCCGGAGCCGGCTCCGGCGGCGCGCAGGCCGGTGATCCGTTCGGGCCGCTGGGCGGGTACGGCGCGGGCGGTGACGGCCGCGAACCAGGCGACGGCGGCGAGCGGGGGCAGGCACCAGAGCAGTCGCACCAGCGCGTCCTCGCCGCCGAGCGGGTCGCTCATCGCCCGGCCGAGGGAGCGCAGCAGGAAGGCGGAGACCACGGCGGCGGCCAGCACGGTGAGCAGCCAGCGGCCGAGGTCGGGCACCCGGTAGCCCCGGGCCAGACGGAGATAGAACACGTCGACTCTTTCAGCGGCTCGGCGTCGTCAGCGGCGGGTGGCCGACACGGCGGACGCGCCGGCCGCCCCCGGGGCGGCGGGGCCGCGCGGGACGGGGGCGGCGGGGGCGGTGAGCCGTCCGTCGACGAGGGCGACGGCGCGGTCCGCGAACCGGACGAGCTCGGGGTCGTGAGTGGCCAGGACGAGGGTGAGCTGGTGCGACCGGGCCGCGCTGGTCAGTATCCGCAGGACCTGGTCGGCGGCCTCTCGGTGGAGCGGGGCGGTGGGGTCGTCGGCGAAGACGACGGGCGGCAGCGGGGCGAGGGCGCGGGCGACGGCGATCCGCTGGCGCTGGCTCTGGAGCAGCCGGTCGGGGCGCTGCCGGGCGACCTCGCCGACGTCGAGGCGTTCCAGCCATTCGTCGGCGGCGGTGTAGGCGGCCTTGTTGCCGGCGCCGGCGAGCAGCAGCGGCAGGGCGACGTTCTCCCGGGCGGTCAGTTCGGGCACCAGGTGGGGTTCGGAGCCGACGAAGCCGAAGCGGTCGCGGCGCAGCCGTTCGCGCCCGGCCCGGCCGAGGGTGTGGACGGGCGCGCTGTTGAACCAGACCTCGCCCTCGTCGACGGTGAGGAGGGCGGAGAGGCAGCCGAGGAGGGTGCTCTTGCCGGAGCCGCGCGGGCCGGTGACGGCGAGCACTTCGCCCTCGCGGACGCCGATCGAGATGCCCCGCAGGGCGGGGGTGCCGTGATGGGACTTGACGATCCCCCGGGCCCACAGCACGTCGTTGTCAGGCGGTGCCGCTGACATGAGGTTCCATCCTGGGTGGCCGCAGGGATATGACAGTCGTCAGATTAGAACGACTGGGGCCTGGTGCGGTTGCGGCGCTCTGGTCCATCGCGGGCAAATCACCCGCAATCAGGCATGTTTGATCGGCTGTCCGCGCCGGAAAACGCCGAAGGGCGGTCCCGGGGGAGTGGGACCGCCCTTCGGCGGAGGGTGGGGAAGGAGGATCAGGGGGTCAGATCTTCGCCCACGCGTCGGTGAGGCTGGTCCGCAGGATCTGCTCGATCTCGTCGAAGGTCGACTGGTTGGAGATCAGCGGCGGGGCCAGCTGGATGACCGGGTCGCCACGGTCGTCGGCGCGGCAGTACAGGCCGTTGTCGAAGAGGGCCTTCGACAGGAAGCCGTAGAGGACGCGCTCGACCTCGTCGTCGTTGAACGACTCCTTGGTGACCTTGTCCTTCACGAGCTCGATGCCGTAGAAGTACCCGTTGCCGCGGACGTCGCCGACGATCGGCAGGTCGCGCAGCTTGTTCAGGGTGCCCAGGAACGCGGCCTCGTTGTCGAGGACGTTCTGGTTCAGGCCCTCGCGCTCGAAGATGTCGAGGTTGGCCAGCGCCACCGCGGAGGAGACCGGGTGGCCGCCGAAGGTGTAGCCGTGCAGGAAGGTGTTGTCGCCCTTGTAGAACGGCTCGGCGAGGCGGTCCGAGATGATCGTGGCGCCGATCGGGGAGTAGCCCGAGGTCATGCCCTTGGCGCAGGTGATCATGTCGGGCTGGTAGCCGAACTTGTCGGCGCCGAACATGGTGCCCAGGCGGCCGAAGGCGCAGATGACCTCGTCCGAGACCAGCAGCACGTCGTGGCGGTCGCAGATCTCGCGCAGGCGCTGGAAGTACCCGGGCGGCGGCGGGAAGCAGCCACCGGCGTTCTGCACCGGCTCGACGAAGACGGCGGCGACGGTCTCGGCGCCCTCGTTGAGGATGGCCACCTCGATCTCGTCGGCGCACCAGCGGCCGTAGGCCTCGGGGTCGACCGTGCCGTCCGGGCCTTCGAGGAAGGCGGGGGCGCGGTAGATGTTGGTGTTCGGGGCCTTGTGGGTGCCCGGCACCAGCGGCTCGAACGGGGCCTTCAGGCCCGGCAGGCCGGTGATCGACAGGGCGCCCTGCGGGGTGCCGTGGTAGGCGACGGCGCGCGAGATGACCTTGTACTTGGTCGGCTTGCCGGTCAGCTTGAAGTACTGCTTGGCGAGCTTCCAGGCGGTCTCGACGGCCTCGCCGCCACCGGTGGAGAAGAAGACCTTGTTCAGGTCGCCCGGGGCGTAGTTGGCCAGGCGCTCGGCCAGCTCGACGGCCTTCGGGTGGGCGTAGCTCCACACCGGGAAGAAGGCGAGCTCCTTGGCCTGCTTGGCGGCGGCCTCGGCCAGCTCCTCGCGGCCGTGGCCGGCCTGGACGACGAACAGGCCGGCGAGGCCGTCGAGGTACTTGCGTCCCTTGTCGTCCCAGACGTAGGTGCCTTCGCCCTTGACGATCGTCGGCACGGGGGAGTTCTCGTACGACGACATGCGGGTGAAGTGCATCCACAGGTGGTCGTAGGCGGTCTTGGAAAGGTCCTTCTGCGCCGGGTCGGCTGTCATCGGGTGCCCCAGGTGTAGGTCTGTTTCCGGAGCTTCAGGTAGACGAAGCTCTCGGTGCTCCGCACGCCGGGAAGCGCGCGGATGCGCTTGTTGATCAGTTCGAGCAGGTGCTCGTCGTCCTCGCAGACCAGTTCGGCCAGGAGATCGAACGAGCCTGCGGTGCAGACGACGTAGTCGACCTCGTCGAGGGCGGCCAGCGCGTCGGCGACGGGCTCGATGTCGCCCTCGACCCGGATGCCGACCATCGCCTGGCGGGTGAAGCCGACGGTGAGCGGGTCCGTGACGGCGACGATCTGCATCACGCCCTGGTCGAGCAGCTTCTGGACGCGCTGGCGCACGGCCGCTTCGGACAGGCCGACGGCCTTGCCGATGGCGGCGTACGGGCGGCGTCCGTCCTCCTGGAGCTGCTCGATGATCGCCTTGGAGGCGGCATCGAGGGGAACGCTCGCGTTCCGGTCGCGGTTGGCCACGCCGCCACTGTGCCTGATCGTTCTCCTGTTCGCAAGCGAGGAATCTGCTGATTTCGTCGTGATCTTGGAATCCGCGTACGGATTTCATCGCCTACGTGCACTGCACCTGTCGATACCAGCAGTCATGCGGCTACCCTGGCACGGTACGCGCGCAGCCCCGCAGCGCAGCGCGCGTTCCCCCAAACCAGTGGACCGCGCCGTCCAGGGCCCGGCCACCCGACACCCTTCGTGCGCCGGACCCGCCGACGTACCATGGCGCCGGAAACTGCAACGCCGCAGGCCCAGACCGAGGAGAGACCCCGTGAGCGACCTTCGCACGCTGCGCAACTACATCAACGGTGAGTTCGTCGACGCGGCGGACGGCCGCACGCTCGACATCGTCGACCCCACCACCGGTGAGGTCTACGCGACGTCCCCGCTGTCCGGTGCCTCCGATGTGGACGCCGCCATGGCCTCGGCCGCCGCCGCCTTCCCGGTCTGGCGCGACGCCACCCCGAGCACCCGCCAGAAGCTGCTGCTCAAGATCGCCGACGCGGTCGAGGCCCGGGCCGACGAGCTCGTCGAGGCGGAGGTCCGCAACACGGGCAAGCCGCGCGGGCTGACCCTCTCGGAGGAGATCGGTCCGATGGTGGACCAGATCCGCTTCTTCGCCGGTGCCGCCCGCATGCTGGAGGGCAAGGCCGCCGGGGAGTACATGGACGGGATGACCTCGATCGTCCGCCGCGAGCCGGTCGGCGTCTGTGCCCAGGTCGCGCCGTGGAACTACCCGATGATGATGGCCGTCTGGAAGTTCGCCCCGGCCATCGCCGCGGGCAACACCGTCGTCCTGAAGCCCTCGGACACCACCCCGGCCTCCACCGTCCTGCTCGCCGAGATCATCGGCGGCGTCCTCAAGGACCTGGAGCTGCCGGCCGGCGTCTTCAACGTGATCTGCGGCGACCGCGAGACCGGCCGGCTGATGGTCGAGCACAAGACCCCGGCGATGGCCTCCATCACCGGTTCGGTCCGGGCCGGCATCCAGGTCGCCGAGTCCGCCTCCAAGGACGTCAAGCGCGTCCACCTGGAGCTGGGCGGCAAGGCCCCGGTCGTGGTCTTCGAGGACGCCGACATCGCCGAGGCCGTCGAGGGCATCTCGGTCGCGGGCTACTTCAACGCAGGCCAGGACTGCACCGCCGCCACCCGCGTGCTGGTGCACGAGTCGATCCACGACGCCTTCGTCGAGGCGCTGGCCAAGGCCGCGGCCGAGACCAAGACCGGCGGCGTGGACGACGAGGACGTGCTGTACGGCCCGCTGAACAACGCCAACCAGCTGAAGCAGGTGGCCGGCTTCATCGAGCGGCTGCCCGCCCACGCCAAGGTCGAGGCCGGTGGCCACCAGGTCGGCGAGAAGGGCTACTTCTACGCCCCGACCGTCGTCTCCGGCCTGCGGCAGGACGACGAGATCATCCAGAACGAGGTCTTCGGCCCGGTCATCACCGTGCAGAAGTTCACCGACGAGGACCAGGCCGTCGACTACGCCAACGGCGTCGACTTCGCGCTGGCCTCCTCGGTGTGGACCAAGGACCACGCCCGCGCCATGCGGATGTCGCGCCGGCTGGACTTCGGCTGCGTCTGGATCAACACCCACATCCCGCTGGTCGCCGAGATGCCGCACGGCGGCTTCAAGAAGTCCGGCTACGGCAAGGACCTCTCCGCGTACGGCTTCGAGGACTACACCCGGGTGAAGCACGTCATGACCGCGATCTAGCGGGTCGTGACGGTCGGGCGCTGTATGACCGCGATCCAGCGGGTCGTGGCGGTCGGCGCTGTATGACCGCGATCTAGCGGGTCGTGGCGGTCGGCGCTGTATGACCGCGATCTGATCGCGCGTCCATCGTGTGAACGGACAATGGGCCCGGGTCCTTTCGACCCGGGCCCGGTGTCTTTGCATCCTGTCGGCCGTTCGCGTGACCGGCTGACAAGATGAAACTGCACTTCGGGGCCGCGACTCCCTAGCCTTACCGGCATGAGCATCCCCACCGCTGACTCAGCCGCCGGCCAGGCGGTCAAGGCCGCCGACCGCGCGCACGTCTTCCACTCGTGGTCCGCCCAGGCGCTGATCGACCCCCTCGCGGTGGCCGGCGCCGAGGGCTCGTACTTCTGGGACTACGACGGCAACCGCTACCTCGACTTCTCCTCGCAGCTGGTCAACACCAACATCGGTCACCAGCACCCGAAGGTGGTCGCCGCGATCCAGGAGCAGGCGGCGAAGCTCTGCACCATCGCCCCCGGTTTCGCGGTCGAGGCGCGCAGCGAGGCCGCCCGGCTGATCGCCGAGCGCACCCCCGGCGACCTCGACAAGATCTTCTTCACCAACGGCGGCGCCGAGGCGGTCGAGAACGCCGTCCGGCTGGCCCGGCTGCACACCGGCCGGCAGAAGGTCATGTCCGCCTACCGCTCGTACCACGGCGCCACCGCCAACGCGATCGCCCTCACCGGCGACCCGCGCCGCTGGGCCAACGAGACCGGCGTCTCCGGCGTGGTGCACTTCTGGGGCCCGTACGCCTACCGCTCCAACTTCCACGCCGAGAACGAGGCACAGGAGTGCGAGCGCGCGCTGGAGCACCTGGAGCAGGTGATCGCCTTCGAGGGCCCCGGGACGATCGCGGCGATCATCCTGGAGACCGTGGTCGGCACCGCGGGCATCCTGATCCCGCCGGCGGGCTACCTGGCCGGGGTCCGGGAGATCTGCGACCGCTTCGGCATCGTGTTCATCCTCGACGAGGTGATGGCCGGCTTCGGCCGCACCGGCGAGTGGTTCGCGGCCGACCACTGGGGTGTCACCCCGGACCTGCTGACCTTCGCCAAGGGCGTCAACTCGGGCTACGTCCCGCTGGGCGGCGTGGCGATCAGCGCCGAGATCGCCGCCACCTTCGCCGAGCGGGCGTTCCCGGGCGGGCTCACCTACTCCGGCCACCCGCTGGCCTGCGCCTCGGCCGTCGCCACCATCACCGCCATGGCGGAGGAGGGCATCGTCGAGAACGCCAAGCACATCGGCGAGACCGTGCTCGGCCCCGGCCTGCGGGAGCTGGCCGAGCGGCACCCCTCGATCGGCGAGGTCCGCGGCCTCGGCGTGTTCTGGGCGCTCGACCTGGTGAAGGACCGCGGGACCCGCGAGCCGCTGGTCCCGTACAACGCGGCCGGCGCCGCCAACGCGCCGATGGCCGAGCTGGCCGCCGCCTGCAAGCAGCGCGGGCTCTGGCCGTTCGTCAACATGAACCGCCTCCACGTCGTCCCGCCGTGCACCGTCACCGAGGAAGAGGCCAAGACCGGTCTCGCGGTGCTCGACGAGGTGCTGTCGCTCGCCGACGCGCACACCGTCTGACGTACCGACCGGACGGCCCCGGGTGTCGCGCACGCCCGGGGCCGTCCCACGCTCCGGAGGCCTTCCCCATGCCCAGCAGCACCACCCCGACCCGCCCCCACAACTCCCGTACGATCCGCCGGCGTTCGGTGCTCGGCGGGGCCGCGCTGCTCGGCGCCGGCACGCTGACCGGCTGCGGCATCCCGTCCGCGTACGTCGCCGAGGACCGCCGCTTGGTCCAGGACCGTTCGGACCGCGAGCAGCGGCTCGCCTTCTCCAACTGGACCCAGTACATCGACACCGACGACCAGGGGCACCGGCCGACCCTGGACGCCTTCACCGAGCGGACCGGCATCGCGGTCACCTACACCGAGGACATCAACGACAACGACGAGTTCTTCGGCAAGATCAGCCCGGTGCTCACCCAGGGCGCCGACCCCGGCCGGGACCTCATGGTGGTCAGCGACTGGATGGCCGGCCGGTACGTCTCGCTCGGCTGGGTGCAGGCCATGGACCGGGCCAACCTGCCCAACGTCACCGCCAACCTGGACCCGCAGCTCGCCGACCCGGCCTTCGACCCCGGGCGCCGGCGCAGCGTGCCCTGGCAGTCCGGGATCACCGGCATCGCGTACAACCGCAAGGCGCTCGGCCGGGAGCTGAAGTCGACCGCGGACCTCTGGGCGCCCGACCTCAAGGGCCGGGTCACCCTGTTCGCCGGGCTGGACGAGGCGCTCGGGCTGCTGATGCTCGCCCAGGGCGCGGACGTCTCCCGGTTCGGTGAGGACGACGCGCACCGGGCGATGGACACCGTGCAGAAGATGGTCGACACCGGCCACATCCGCCGCTTCACCGGCAACGACTACACCAGCGACCTCGCCTCCGGCGCCGCCGTCGCCTGCCAGGCCTACTCCGGCGACGCCGTCCAACTGACCGCCCAGAACCCGGACATCGAGTTCGTGGTGCCGCAGGAGGGCGGCGAGCTGTGGGCGGAGAGCCTGATGATCCCCAACCGGGCCCGGCACAAGCGCAACGCCGAGCTGCTGATCGACCACTACTACCAGCCCGAGGTGGCCGCCGAACTCGCCGCGTTCGTCCAGTACATCTGCCCGGTGCCGGCCGCCCGCGAGGTGCTGGCGGCCAGCGGTGACAAGGACAAGGCCGAACTGGCGGAGAACCCGCTGCTCTTCCCGACCGACGAGATGCGCGCCCGGCTGCACACCATGCGCGACGTCACCTCGGCGGAGCGGCCCGAACTGCACAAGGTCTGGGGGCGCATCACCGGCGTGTAGGCCACCGGCGTGCAGCGGTCAGCGGCGGACGGCGTCCAGGGCGAGCAGTGCCACGTGCAGGGAGAGGCAGGACTCCACCTGGTCGAGGTCGACGCCGAGGATCCGCTCGACCTTGTGCAGGCGGTCGTAGAAGGACGGCCGGGACAGGTGCGCGGCGTCGGCCGCCGCCGACTTGTTCCGGCCCTGCTCCAGGTAGATTCGCAGCATCTGCACCAACTGGCCGTTGTGCTCGGCGTCGTGGGCCAGCAGCGGGCCGAGCTCCCGCTCCACGTAGGTCTGCAGCCGGGCGTCGTCGCGCAGCAGGTGGAGCAGGCCGCGCAGCCGGACGTCCGGCAGCCGGTAGTACGAGGCGGCCCGGCCGCCGGGCGCGTCGTGCAGGGCCGCGTCGGCGACCTGGGTGGCCTCCAGCAGGGTGCGCCGGGCGTCCCGGACGGAGCCGACCGAGGAGCCGACCGCGACCACCGGGGCCGGTGCGGCGGCGGCGGCGTCGTCCCGGCCGGCCTCGGCCGACATCCGGCGCAGCGTGGCCGAGAAGGCGTCCAGGGCGGCGTGCTCGTCCTGCTGGGTGCCGAGCGTGATCAGCACGCCGACGCCCTCGTCGTCCAGCGCGCCGACCAGGGCGGAGAGCCGGCAGGCCCGGACGGCTCCTGCGGCGAGCTCGGTGAAGTCGCGCAGCCGGGCCTGCGCCTCCAGGGCGGCCGGGATCGGGCCGCGCCGCTGCCGCAGCACCACCCCGACCAGCCGGCGGCCCTCCAGCGGGACGCCGAGCGCCTGGGCGCGCAGGGCCACCTCGGAGACGGTCAGCGCGTGGGTGAGGATGCCGGACAGCAGGGTGCGGTGGGTCTGCCGTTCCAGGCTCTCCCGGTCGCGCACCACCAGCCGGTTGAGTGCCAGCGCGGAGGCGCCGCGCTCCAGCAGCATGGTGTGCGGGTGGGCCTCGTTCTCGGGCAGCGGGCCCGGATCCTGCACCAGTACCAGCCGGCCCCAGTCCTGGCCGCGGGCGCCGACCGTGGTCACCAGCCAGCCGCTGCGCGGGTCGTGCCCGGTGCGGCCGGGCGGGCGGACCCCGCGGGAGCGGCGCTCCCAGTCCTCCAGCAGTTCGACCTCCGGGCGGCCGGCGGTGTCGTGGGCGAGCACCTGGTGCGCGAGGTTCTCCAGGACGACCGGCGCGCCCGCCATCCGGGCCACCTGGCGGATCACCTCGGGCGGCTCGGCGCCCTCCACCACCAGCTCGTTGAACACCTGGTGGACGGCCTCGGAGACGCGCAGCTGCTCCAGCTGGGCGTTGACCACCAGCGCGTGCACGGCCTCGGTGACGGCGACGAAGCGCAGCTCGCGGCGGAGCGTGATGAGCGGCAGGCCGCGCTGTTCGGCGGCGTGCACCAGGGCGCGGGGCAGCGAGTCGAAGTAGCGCCGGCCGTACTCGACGACCAGGCCGGCGACCCCCACCTCGTCCAGTTCGCGGACGTAGCGGGCCAGGCCCTCGCGGTCGTCGGGCAGCGCGATGCCGGTGGTGAGCACCAGTTCGCCGCCCTGGAGCATCCCGGCGACGTCGGGCAGTTCGCTCACGTGGACCCAGCGGACGGGCCGCTCCAGGTGGTCGGCGCCGGCGACGACCTGGGGCAGGCCGCGCCGCATCACCTCCAGGTCGAGCACGCGGGCGACGGTGGGGAGCATCGCGGGCCTCCAGGGCCTTGAGGGACCAGAGTGTCAGGTAAATCATCCATCGCGGCGACGACCTGTCGCCCTCGGTGAACCCTTGCACCCTGTAAGGCCCTACCCGCCGAGGTTGTCGCAGTGACCCTTGTCACGCCGGGGCGGTAGCGGGCATGGTCAGCGGGTCGGCTGTGGCGAAAAACAGACCTCACGCCGGAATCCATCGCGTTGCCGGAATGCAACAGCGGAATCCCTTGTCCGGAGTCCGCCGGACTGCCAGGATCGCGCAACCCCGGTGATCAGCCGGTCGGATTCCCCCACGGCACAACCGTGAGAATCGCCGTGGCAGTCGACCCACCGGCACTTGGAGGAACCAGATGGACCTGACCGACTTCGGCGCGGGCGCGCAGTACATCGCGGGCCGTCAGACCCGGGGGAGCGGCGAGCCCTTCCAGGTCGTCAACCCCGCGGACGGCAGCGTGGTCGAGCAGGTCGCCCTGGCCACCACCGGCGAGGTCGACGCGGCCGTGGCCGCCGCGAAGGCGGCCCTGCCCGGCTGGTCCCGCGCCACCCCCGGTGCCCGCTCCGAGGCGCTGACCGCACTGGCCGCCGTCCTGGCCTCGGCGAGTGCCGACCTCGCCCGGGTGGAGACCGCGCAGACCGGCAAGCCGGTCAAGCTGGCCACCGAGTTCGACGTCCCCGGCACCATCGACAACGTGGCGTTCTTCGCTGGCGCCGCCCGCAACCTGGAGGGCAAGGCGGCCGGCGAGTACTCCGGCGACCACACCTCCTACGTGCGCCGCGAGGCGATCGGCGTGGTCGGCTCGATCTCGCCGTGGAACTACCCGCTGCAGATGGCCGCCTGGAAGGTCCTGCCGGCGATCGCGGCGGGCAACACCATCGTGCTCAAGCCGTCCGAGCTGACCCCGCTCACCTCGCTGATGTTCGCCCGGGCCTGCACCGAGGCGGGCATCCCGGACGGCGTGGTCAACGTGGTCACCGGCGCCGGACGCACCACCGGCGAGCACTTGGTCGCGCACCCGGACGTCGCCATGGTGTCCTTCACCGGCTCCACCCCGGTCGGCCGCAGGGTCGCCGAACTCGCCACCGCGAGCGTCAAGCGCACCCACCTGGAGCTCGGCGGCAAGGCCCCGTTCGTGGTCTTCGACGACGCCGACCTCGACGCCGCCGTGCACGGCGCGGTCGCCGCCTCGCTGATCAACGGCGGCCAGGACTGCACCGCCGCCACCCGCGCGTACGTCCAGCGCCCGCTGTACGACGCGTTCGTGGCCGGCGTGGCCGAGCTGTACGCCGCGATCCGGATCGGCGACCCGCTCAACCCGCACACCGACCTCGGCCCGCTGGTCTCGTACACCCACCGGGACCGGGTGGCCGGCTTCGTCGAACGCGCCCGCTCCTACGCCACCGTGGTCACCGGCGGCCGCGCGCCGGAGAAGGGCCACGACGGCACCGACCTCACCCGCGGCGCGTACTACGCGCCCACCCTGATCACCGGCGCCGCCCAGGACAGCGAGGTGGTCCAGGGCGAGATCTTCGGCCCGGTGCTGGTCGTGCTGCCCTTCGACACCGACGACGAGGGCCTGCGGCTGGCCAACGACACCCCCTACGGCCTGGCCGCCTCCGCCTGGACGGGCAACGTGCACCGCTCGCTGCGCGCCACCCGGGAGATCGCGGCCGGGTGCGTCTGGGTCAACGACCACATCCCGATCATCAGCGAGATGCCGCACGGCGGCTACAAGGCGTCCGGCTACGGCAAGGACATGTCCCAGTACTCGCTGGACGAGTACACCCAGGTCAAGCACGTCATGTTCGACACCACCGCGGTCGCCCGCAAGGACTGGCACCGCACCGTCTTCGGAGACAGATAACCCCTGCCCAGGGGCGCCGCCCCCAGGGCGCCCCGATTCGACCTCTTACCCCCAGGAGGCCCGTTCCATGGCGTTCAACGAGTTCACCGACGGTCTGCCCGAACCGGTCCGCAAGGCCTGGGAACGCAGCCTGACCAGCGGCCGGGCCGCGATCGGCCGCCGCACCCTGCTGCGGGCCGCCGCGCTGACCGCCGGTGCGGGCACGCTGGCCGCCTGCGGGATCCCGGCGGCCAGGACCGTCGGCGGCGACTCGACCGCCAACGCCGCCAAGGACCTCTCGGACAGCGAGAAGGTGGTCAACTTCTCCAACTGGCCGCTGTACATCGACACCGACGAGAAGGACAAGCAGAAGCACGGCACCCTGGACGCCTTCACCGCGGCCACCGGCGTCAAGGTCAGGTACAACGAGGACGTCAACGACAACGTCGAGTTCTTCGGCAAGGTCAAGCCGCAGCTCGCGGCCGGCCAGGACACCGGACGCGACCTGATGGTCCTCACCGACTGGATGGCCGCCCGGCTGATCCGGCTCGGCTGGGCGCAGAAGCTCAACCCGGCGAACGTCACCACCGCGATCACCACCATCGACTCCCGCTTCCGCGCCCCCGACTGGGACCCGGGCCGGCTGTACTCCTACCCGTGGGCCGGCATCCAGGTCGTCATCGCCTACAACAAGAAGGCGACCAAGGGGAAGGAGGTCACCAGCGTCTCCCAACTGCTGGACGACCCCGACCTCAAGGGCCGGGTCACCTTCCTCTCCGAGATGCGCGACAGCATCGGGATCACCCTGCTGGACCTGGGCAAGGACCCGGCGAAGTTCACCGCCGACGACTACGACGCCGCCGTCGCCCGGCTGCAGAAGGGCGTCGACAGCAAGCAGATCCGCCGCTTCACCGGCAACGACTACGGCCAGGAGCTGTCCTCCGGCGACATCGCGGCCTGCGTCGCCTGGGGCGGCGACCTGATCCAACTGCGCGCCGACAACCCGGACATCGAGTTCGTCATCCCGGAGAAGGGCTACGTCTCCTCGACGGACAACATGCTGATCCCGGCCCGGGCGCAGCACAAGGCGAACGCGGAAAAGCTCATCGACTTCTACTATCAGCCGAAGATCGCGGCGCAGCTGGTCGCGGGCATCGGCTTCGTCTCCGCCGTGACCGGGATGAAGGACGAACTCGCCACCCTCGCCCCGGACAGCGCGGCCAACCCGCTGGTCGTACCCACCCCCGAGATGGCGGCCAAGTCGCACGTGTTCCGCACCCTCACCGAGACCGAGGAGAGCGACTTCGAGCAGAAGTTCTCCAAGCTCATCGGCGCCTGACCCCCACGCGCGGCCCACTCCCGGCAGAGAACCCAGGAAGACACCCATGACAGACCAGCAGCGCGACGCGGCCGCCGGCGGCGACGTCCGCCTCACCGGCATCGGCAAGACCTACGGCGCCTTCACCGCCGTCCACCCGCTCGACCTCACCGTCCCGCAGGGCTCCTTCTTCGCCCTGCTCGGCGCCTCCGGCTGCGGCAAGACCACCACCCTGCGCATGATCGCGGGCCTGGAGGAGCCCACCAGCGGCACCGTCCTGATCGGCGGCCAGGACGTCACCGCCCTGCCCCCGTACAAGCGGCCGGTGAACACCGTCTTCCAGAGCTACGCGCTCTTCCCGCACCTCGACATCTTCGAGAACGTCGCCTTCGGCCTGCGCCGCCGCGGCCGCAAGGACGTCAAGAAGCAGGTCGAGGAGATGCTGGAGCTGGTCGAACTCGGCCAGTACGCCCGGCGCAAGCCGCACCAGCTCTCCGGCGGCCAGCAGCAGCGCGTCGCCGTCGCCCGCGCCCTGATCAACCACCCCCAGGTGCTGCTCCTCGACGAGCCGCTCGGCGCGCTCGACCTCAAGCTGCGTCGCCAGATGCAGCTGGAGCTCAAGCGGATCCAGACCGAGGTCGGCATCACCTTCGTGCACGTCACCCACGACCAGGAGGAGGCCATGACGATGGCCGACACCATCGCGGTGATGAACGGCGGCCGGGTCGAGCAACTGGGAGCCCCCGCCGAGCTGTACGAGAACCCCGCCACCACCTTCGTGGCCAACTTCCTCGGCCAGTCCAACCTGCTGCCCGCCGAGGTCACCGGCACCGACGGCGGCGACCTGCTGCTCAGCGCGGCCGGCGTCCGCCTCGCCGTGCCCAAGGCGCGCTGCGCCACCGAGGCCAGGCAGGTCCACCTGGGCGTGCGCCCGGAGAAGATCACCATCGCGCACGCCTCCGCCGAGGTCGCCGACGGCCGCAACCGGCTGGCCGGCACCGTCCTCGACTCCAGCTTCATCGGCGTCTCCACCCAGTACGTGGTGCGCACCGACGGCGGCCAGGAGGTCACCGTCTTCGAGCAGAACATGGAGCGCGACGCCCGGATCGTCCCCGGCGCGCCCGTCCTGCTGCACTGGAACCCGGCGCACTCCTTCGCCCTGGACGCCGCGCAGGCGATCGACGCGGGCACCGCGGAGGAGGCCGCATGACCACCACCACCCCGGCCGCCCCGTCACAGGTCATACCGCTCGCGGAACCGGCGCGGAAGCCGAAGCGCAAGCTCACCGCGTACTGGCTGCTGCTGCCCGGCATCGCCTGGCTCGTCGTCTTCTTCGCCGTCCCGATGGTCTACCAGGCGTCCACCTCGCTGCAGACCGGCTCGCTCGAAGCGGGCTTCAAGGTCACCTGGCACCTCGCGACCTACTGGGACGCCCTGGTCGAGTACAAGTGGCACTTCGTCCGCTCGTTCTCCTACGCGGGCATCGCCACCGTGCTCTGCCTGGCCGTCGGCTACCCGCTCGCGTACACGATCGCCTTCAAGGCCAGCAAGCGCTGGCGCAACGTCATCCTGATCCTGGTCATCGCGCCGTTCTTCACCAGCTTCCTGATCCGCACGCTGGCCTGGAAGACCATCCTGTCCGACGGCGGGCCGGTGGTCGGAGTGCTCAACACCCTGCACGTCCTGGACGTCACCAACGCGCTCGGCCTCACCTCCGGCGACCGGGTGCTCGCCACGCCGCTCGCCGTGGTCTGCGGTCTCACCTACAACTTCCTGCCGTTCATGATCCTGCCGCTGTACACCTCGCTGGAGCGGATCGACCCCCGCCTGCACGAGGCGGCCGGCGACCTGTACGCCCGGCCGTTCACCACCTTCCGCAAGGTCACCTTCCCGATCTCGCTGCCCGGGGTGGTCGCCGGCACCCTGCTCACCTTCATCCCGGCCTCCGGCGACTACATCAACGCCCAGCTGCTGGGCTCGCCGAGCGAGCAGATGGTCGGCAACGGCATCCAGAAGCAGTTCCTGAACGTGCTCGACTACCCCACGGCTGCCGCACTGAGCTTCATCCTGATGGCCCTGATCCTGGGCATGGTGACGGTCTACATGCGCAAGGCCGGGACGGAGGAACTGGTCTGATGTCCCGGATTACCAAGTGGATACGCGCCCACCTGGTGGTGCTGGCCGGCCTGCTGGCCCTCGCCTACCTGGTGCTGCCCAACCTGGTCGTGCTCGCCTTCTCGTTCAACAAGCCGGTCGGCAAGTTCAACTACGAGTGGAACGAGTTCTCCACCGACGCCTGGACCAACCCCTGCGGCGTGGCCGACATGTGCCAGTCGCTCTCGCTCAGCCTGCAGATCGCGGTGCTCGCCACCATCGGCGCCACCGTGCTCGGCACCATGGTCGCCTTCGCGCTGGCCCGCTACCGCTTCCGCGGCCGCTCGGCCACCACCGCGATGATCTTCCTGCCGATGGCCATGCCCGAGGTGGTCATGGCCGCCTCGCTCGGGACGCTGTTCCTCAACATGCGCATCCCGTTCGGCTTCACCACCATCCTCATCGCGCACATCATGTTCTGCCTCAGCTTCGTGGTGACGGCCGTCAAGGCCCGCGTGATGAGCATGGACCCGAGGCTCGAACAGGCCGCCCAGGACCTCTACGCGACCCCCACCCAGACCTTCCTGCGGGTCACCCTGCCGCTGGCCTCCCCCGGCATCGCGGCGGGAGCGCTGCTCAGCTTCGCGCTCTCCTTCGACGACTTCATCATCACCCAGTTCAACTCGGGCCCGACCACGGTCACCTTCCCGATGTTCGTCTGGGGCGCGTCGCAGCGCGGCATCCCGGTGCAGGTGAACGTCATCGGCACCGCGATGTTCATCGCCGCCGTCGCGCTGACCGTCGGCGGCCAGTGGCTGGGCAACCGCCGGAAGGCCACCGCCTGACGTACGGTCGGGTGTGGTGGCCGAACAAATCATCGCCTAAGTACAGAAAGTGGCTGATAATGCATGGACTCCGCCCGCGCACTCAGTGACGCCAGGCCCACCCCCTTCTGGCTGGAGGACCCGGGCCGGCCGGCGGCGCTGCCCGCCCTGGTCGGCGACACCACCTGCGACCTGCTGGTCGTCGGCGGCGGCTACTCCGGCCTCTGGACCGCCCTCATCGCCAAGGAACGCGACCCCTCGCTGGACGTCGTGCTGGTCGAGGGCAACGAGGTCGGGTGGGCCGCGTCCGGGCGCAACGGCGGATTCTGCGCGGCCAGCCTCACCCACGGCTTCGGCAACGGCCTGCAACGCTGGCCCGCCGAACTCGCCCAGCTGGAACGCCTCGGTGCCGCCAACCTGGACGGCATCGAGGCCACCCTCAAGCGCTACGGCATCGACGCCGAGTGGGAGCGCACCGGCGAGATCGACGTCGCCACCCAGCCGCACCAGGTCGAGGAACTCCACGAGATCGCCGAGGCCGTCGCCCGGTACGGCTTCGACATCACCGTCCTGGACGCCGACGAGCTGCGCGCCGAGGTCGACTCGCCGACCTTCCTCGGCGGTCTCTGGGACAAGGAGGGCGTGGCGATGGTCCACCCCGCCAAGCTCGCCTGGGGCCTGCGGGACGCCTGCCTCGGCCAGGGCGTGCGGATCTTCGAGCACACCCGGGCCACCGACCTGCGGGAGTACGGCAGCGGCATGGCCGTCCGCACCCCGTACGGACGGGTCTTCGCCCGGCGCGTCGCACTCGGTACCAACGTGTTCCCGTCGCTGGTCAAGAGGGTCCGGCCGTACGTCGTGCCGGTGTACGACTACGCGCTGATGACCGAGCCGCTCAGCGACGAACAGCTCGCCGCGATCGGCTGGCGCGGCCGGCAGGGACTCGGCGACAGCGCCAACAAGTTCCACTACTTCCGGCTCTCCGCCGACAACCGGATCCTGTGGGGCGGCTACGACGCCGTCTACCACTACGGCGGCCACGTCCGGCACGAGTACGACCAGCGGCCGGAGACCTTCCGCACGCTGGCGAACCACTTCTTCCGCTGCTTCCCGCAGCTGGAGGGCCTGCGGTTCACCCACGCCTGGGGCGGCGCCATCGACACCTGCAGCCGGTTCTCGGCGTTCTTCGACACCGCCTACCGGGGCAAGGTCGCGTACGCGGCCGGGTACACCGGGCTCGGCGTCGGCGCGACGCGCTTCGGCGCCGAAGTGATGCTCGACCTGCTGTCCGGCGAGCGCACCGAGCGCACCTCGCTGGACATGGTGCGCAGCAAGCCGCTGCCGTTCCCGCCCGAGCCGGTGCGCTGGGCCGGGATCGAGATCACCACCCGCTCGCTGGAGCGCGCGGACCGCAACGGCGGCCACCGCAACCTCTGGCTGCGCACGCTCGACCGCATGGGGCTCGGCTTCGACAGCTGACCCCGTTGTCCGCGTTATCCGTGTCATCCGTGTTATCCGTGTAAGAGAGACCCGCCGTCCGCCTCTCCTTGGTGACGGCGGGTCTCGGTCTCCCCGCCGCGTCCCGACCGGGACGACCCGACCGGAACCAGCGGCAAGAAGCGGGGACAGACATGGAGAGCACCGGACTGCACTGGCTCGCCCAGGTGGCACCGGACCCGGAGGCCTTCCGGGAGCAATGGGAGCGCACCGGACTGGGGCTGATGCTGCTACCGGCCGGCCGCCGCTGGGACGTCCTCTCCGTCCCCGGACGGCTCGGGCGCCCGGCCCTGGAGATCCTGGACACCGGCTCCTGCGGCCCCGTCCTCACCGACTTCGGGGACGAGCACGTCAGCTTCCTGGTCCCCGTCGGCACCGCCGCCCGCTGGATCGGCACGGGCGTGCGCAGCGCGGGGGAGGGCACCTGGATCGTCGTCCCGCACCCCGAGCGCCGCAGCCGCGGGGTGCGCTGGCTGGTCCCGCCCGACGGCTCCGGACGGCTCAACGACCCGGTGCTGCTGGAACTCGCCCTGCACGAGGCCGCGGCCGGGCTCAGCGGCTGGTGATCCCGCGGTCCGGGCTCCGGCCCCGGCCGGCGGTGGCGCGCGGGGCGGGCGGTCGCGTCAGACTGGAAACGTGACCACCGCCCCGGACGCCGTCGACGCGCCCCTTCGACCGGGCCCGGCCCAGCTGCGCCTCGCCGCACTGGCGGCCCCAGTCTGCGACCGGTACGGGCTCGCCCTGGCCGGCGGGCACGCGCTGCGCGCCCACGGCGTCGCGGCCTGCCCGCAGGACGGCCTCACCCTGGTGACCGGCGGGGCCGACCTGCCGGAGGTGGCCGCCGCGCTGGGCGAGGCCTACCGCGCGGCCGGCGGCGGGGTCGCCGAACGCCCGGGCACGCCGCGACTGGAGCAGCTCACCGTTCGGCTCGCGCTCGGCGGGCGGTCGCACTCGGTGGAGCTGCGGAAGGAGCCGCTGGCCCACCGGCCGGTGCGCTTCGACCTTGCCGCGCCCCCGCCCGGCGAGCCGGCGGTGGTGCTGTCGGCGGTCCCGCCGGTGGCGCCGCCAGTCGTCCTGCCGGTGGTCCTGCCGGTCGTCGCCCTGGAGGACGCCGCCGCGCTCACCACCGCGCTGCTGGTGGACCGTGGCATGCCGCGGGACCTGGTTGATGTGCACGCCCTCACCGACTGCTACCGGGAGGGCGAGCTCCTCGCACTGGCAGGCGAATTGGACGCGGACTTCCAGCCCGCGGCGCTCGCCGACCGGCTGGAGACGCTGGCCGAGGCGGCGGACGGGCGGTTCCGGGCCCGGGGTGTCGCGGCACGAGCGGTCGGCGGGCTGAAGCGGTGGGCGCTCGCCTGGGCCCAGGACCTGCGGCTGGACCTGCTGGAGACCCAGGAGGCGGCCGACGGTCTGCACGACCCGTACCTGGAGGACGAGGAGTCCTGAACGCGGGGTGGCGGCGCTTCGTCCTCGCGCGTTCGTCCTTGCGGGTCCGGCTTCACACGTTCGTGCTCTCTCACGCGTTCGGCCGAGCAACCGGACGACCTGTAAGGCTGAATCCGCGATCCCCGTCAGCCTGTTCGTTGAGGCCTGGCGCGGCGGCCACCAGACTGGAGACGAGCGCGGTAGCCCCGTGAATCCCGTCGCCCGGCCCACTCGCGGGCGGCGCCAGACAGGACCGGCGGCAGGACGCCGCCCGGGACTTCGGAGGCAGACGGACTTGAGCAAGCACATCACTCACTGGATCGGCGGCGAGCCCGTCGCCACCGCCGGCGCGGCGCCCCGCCGCGGTGACATCTTCGACCCGGCCACCGGCCAGGTCGCCGGCCAGGTCGACTTCGCCGGGATCGCCGAGGTCGACCAGGCCGTGGCCGCCGCCGCCTCGGCCTTCGCCGAGTGGCGCACCGCCTCGGTCGCCAAGCGCACCACCGTGCTGTTCGCCTTCCGCGAGCTGCTGAACGCCCGCCGCGACGAGCTGGCCGCGATCATCGTGTCCGAGCACGGCAAGGTCCACTCCGACGCGCTCGGCGAGATCGCCCGCGGCCTGGAGGTCGTCGAGTACGCCTGCGGCATCCCGCAGCTCGTCAAGGGCGGCTTCACCGAGCAGGCGTCCACCGGCGTCGACGTCTACTCGATCCGCCAGCCGCTCGGCCCGGTCGCGATCATCTCGCCGTTCAACTTCCCGGCCATGGTGCCGATGTGGTTCTTCCCGCTCGCGATCGCGGCCGGCAACACCGTCGTCCTGAAGCCCTCGGAGAAGGACCCGTCCGCCGCCAACTTCCTCGCCGGGCTGTGGAAGGAGGCCGGCCTGCCGGACGGCGTCTTCAACGTCGTGCACGGCGACAAGGCCGCCGTGGACCGCCTGCTGGAGCACCCGGACGTCAAGTCCGTCAGCTTCGTCGGCTCCACCCCGATCGCCCGCTACGTCTACGAGACCGGTACGCGCTACGGCAAGCGCGTGCAGGCCCTGGGCGGCGCCAAGAACCACATGCTGGTCCTGCCCGACGCCGACCTCGACCTGGCCGCCGACGCCGCCGTCAATGCGGGCTTCGGCGCGGCCGGCGAGCGCTGCATGGCCGTGTCCGTCCTGGTCGCGGTCGACCCGATCGGCGACGAGCTGGTCGACAAGATCAAGCAGCGGATCGCCACCCTGAAGGTCGGCCCCGGTTGCAACGGCGACTCCGAGATGGGCCCGCTGGTCACCGGCCAGCACCGCGACAAGGTCACCTCCTACGTCGAGTCCGGGGTCGCCGACGGCGCCGAGCTCGCCGTGGACGGCCGCAAGCACCCGGTCACCGCCGAGGACGAGAACGGCGCCCCGACCTCGGATGGCTTCTGGCTCGGCCCCACCCTGTTCGACCACGTGAAGCCGGGCATGTCCGTCTACAACGACGAGATCTTCGGCCCGATCCTCTCCGTCGTGCGCGTCGCCTCCTACGACGAGGGCCTGGCACTGATCAACGCCAACCCGTACGGCAACGGCACCGCCCTCTTCACCAACGACGGCGGCGCGGCCCGGCGCTTCCAGTTCGAGGTGGAGGTCGGCATGGTCGGCATCAACGTGCCGATCCCGGTCCCGGTCGCCTACTACTCCTTCGGCGGCTGGAAGGCCTCCCTGTTCGGCGACGCCCACGCGTACGGTCCGGACGGCGTGCAGTTCTTCACCCGCGGCAAGGCCGTGACCCAGCGCTGGCTGGACCCCTCGCACGGCGGCATCAACCTCGGCTTCCCCACCAACAGCTGATCCCCCGCCCCGCGGTCGTGCCGGCCGGACTCCTCTCCCCGGGGTCCGGCCGGCCCTTTGCACCCCGTTTGCATCCGGTCGCGATCACGCGTAGAGTTCTTCGAGCTGCCTGGCTGGGAGCACCGGACACGCATCTCCGCGCGGACGGTCCCGGGGCAGCCAATCCTTTTGAAACACCATTTCCCGGTTCGGGCCGGGTCGCGTCTTGTCGCGGCTTGGTTCCTATTCGGCGTGTTCGTTTTATTGGATTGCGGTCGATTCGCTTTTCGGAGCGGGGATCGGCTAGAGTTTGAAACGTCGGACGGGGCGTCAAGCCGCAGAAGACACCAGCGAGTTGGATGAACGAAGCGCCGGAAACGGAGCGGAAAACA
>NZ_JBWKEQ010000028.1:0-13735 GCF_056435365.1 Kitasatospora sp. NPDC043949
CAGCGACGAGCATCGATCTCGGATATGTCCCCACGCATGAACAGCTCAACGAGCTAACCCGACAACCGTCACGGTAATCACCGTTGCAGTACTAGGGCGAACCTAGGTCGGCGCCGCGTGGGCCGGGGCCGCGTCGTGGGCGGCGACGAAGGCGTGGCGGGCGCGGCTGCCGGGTGGGGCGAGGCAGACGAAGACGTACCGGCCCTCCTCGGGCAGGGCGAGCACCGTGTAGTCCAGGACGTCGGTGTCCAGTGCCGGGTGGCGGATGTGGAGCCGGCCGGGGCCGGGCGGGCCGGCCCGGTGGCGATCCCACAGCGCGGCGAAGGCCGGGCTGTCCGAGGACATCCGGCGGACCAGGCGGGTGAGCCCGCGGTCCCCCGGGCGGTCCGCGTGGTGGGCGCGCAGCGAGGCGACGAGGTCCGCGCCGATCGAGCCGGTGGCCGCGAAGTTGCCCTGTGAGCGGTCCCCGTACGGGCAGCAGAACACCTGCCAGAGCAGGTTGCGCTCGTGGGGCGGGCGCCGTTCCGGCCAGGCCATCAGCAGGCCGGCCGGGCGGTTCCAGGCGAGGAGTTCGAAGGTCGGGCCGGTGACGAAGGCGGGCGCGGCGTCCAGGGTGTCCAGCAGCGCCAGGGTGGTGGCGGAGACGGCCGGCGGCTCGGGCGGTGCCCCGGCCGGTGCGCGGTGCCGGGCGGCCAGCCGGTGCAGGTAGGCGCGCTCCGCCCCGGCCAGTTGCAGGGCCTCGGCGATGCCGTCGAGGACCGGGCCGGTGGGCACCCGCTGGCGGCCCTGCTCCAGCCGGGCGTAGTAGTCGGCGGAGATGCCCGCACGGGCCGCCACCTCCTCGCGGCGCAGCCCGGGCGTCCGGCGGCGCCCGGCCGGGGGCAGGCCCGCCTCGGCGGGCGCGAGGCGGGCGCGGCGGGCGCGCAGGAACGCGCCCAGCGGGGTCTCGGGCATGCGGTCACGCTGCCACAGCCGGGCGGGGTTAGCCAGGACCTGGCCGTCCCTGGTCGGCCCGTCCCTGGTCGGCCGGTCCCCGGTCGGCCCGTCCCCGGGAAGGGCTGGCCGCTGGTGGTCCGGGCGGGGCGCCGGGAGGCTCGCCGCATGGGACTTCTCGACGACAAGGTCACGATCGTCACCGGCGCCGGGCGCGGCATCGGCGCGGCCGCCGCCCGGCTGTTCGCCCGGGAGGGCGCGCTGCTGGTGCTGGCCGCCCGCTCCGGCGCCGAGGTGGAGGCGCTGGCCGCCGAGCTGCGGGCCGGCGGGGCCCGGGCGGTGGCCGTCGTCGCCGACCTGACCACCGCGGAGGGCGCCGAGCGGACGGTCGAGGCGGCGCTCACGACGTACGGCCGGCTGGACGCGGCCTTCGACAACGCGGGCTCCGGCTTGTCGCCGGCCCCGCTCGCCGAGCGCACCGAGGCCGAGTGGGACGACACCCACGCGCTCAACCTGCGCGGCAGCTGGCTCTGCCTGCGGGCCCAGCTGCGGGCGATGGCGGCGGGCGGTCGGGGCGGCGCGGTGGTGCTCAACTCCGGGGTGGGCGCGCTGGTCGGCGGCTTCGGGGACGGCGTCCAGCAGGCTGCCAAGCACGGCCTGACCGGCCTGGTGAAGGCGGCCACCGCCGACTACGCCCGACACGGCATCCGGGTCAACGCCGTCGCGCCCGGCGTGGTGCGGACGCCCTCGACGGAGCAGTTCTTCGCGTCCGGCCCGGAGTTCGACGCCCTGGTGGTCCGCTCGACCCCGCTGGGCCGGGCGGGCTCGGACACCGAGATCGCGGAGGCGGCGGCCTGGCTGCTGAGCGACCGGGCGTCGTACGTGGCCGGGGTGACCCTGCCGGTGGACGGCGGGATCACCGCGACCCGGCGGTTCGACTGAGTGCGGGCCCGGCCGGTTCGGGGAAGACCCGGTCGGTCGGGGCGGGCCCGGCGGCACCGTACGGGGGTCGGTGCCGCCGGGCCTACTCCGGCGCCGGTTCCAGCCCGGCCGACCGGGCGGCGGTGCGGAGCAGGGCGCGGAGCATGGGGGTGGTGAGGCGGCCGGTGTTGGTGTTGCGCGGGCTCACGTGGTAGCAGCCGTACAGCTGGAGGGCGGGGCCGCCGTCGGTGGCGGGAAGGACGGCCAGGGCGCCGTGACCGAAGGCGGGTCGGGGCCGGGGGACCTGCCAGCCGGCCTGCGCGAGGGCGGGCAGGAGGGCCTGCCAGGCGAAGCCGCCGAGGGCGACGACGGTTCGTACGGTGGGGCGCAGCAACTGGAGTTCGCGGGTGATCCAGGGGCGGCAGGTGTCGCGTTCGGCGGTGCTGGGCTTGTTGTCGGGCGGGGCGCAGCGGACCGGGTCGGTGATGCGGACGCCGTGCAGGCGCAGGCCGTCGCCGTACCGGACGGACTCGGGGCGGTTGGCGAGTCCGAGGTCGTGGAGCGCCGCGTAGAGCAGGTCGCCGGAGGGGTCGCCGGTGAAGATCCGGCCGGTGCGGTTGGCGCCGTGGGCGGCGGGGGCGAGGCCGACCAGGACGAGCGGGGCGTCGGGCGGGCCGAAGCCGGGGATCGGGCGGGCCCAGTAGTCCCAGTCCAGGTAGGCGCGGCGCTTGGTGCGGGCGGTCTCCTCGCGCCACTGGACCAGGCGCGGGCAGGCCCGGCAGTCGGTGACGACGCGGTCCAGCGCGGTGAGCGAGGTGGCGCGGGCGGCGGCCTCGGCGGGGTGGCGGGGGTGGCCGGGGTCGTCGGCGGCGGACTGCGGCATGGCCACGATCCTACGGTCCGGCTCTGGCCCCGCATCGGCCCTGCGCCGGCCTGCCCGGGCAGGCGTAGCGTGGAATCAGCTGCTCCGGCGGCCCCCGGCTGGGCCGGGTCGGCGACGGCCGGGGCTGGCTGGTGCGCGAGGAGGCCTCGCCGAGGCCGCAAGGAGGCCGCGATGATCGTCGATGCGGTGCTGGGTGCCATCGGGGGGCTGGTCGGGCTGGGGGCGATCTGGGCGGGCCTGAGCGTCCGGGTCGTCCAGCAGTTCCAGAAGGGAGTGGTGTTCCGCTTCGGCCGGGTGCGCAGGGAGGTGCGCGAGCCCGGGCTGGTGGCGCTGCTGCCGATCGCGGACAAGTTGCGCAAGGTGAACGTGCAGATCGTGACGATGCCGATCCCGGCGCAGGAGGGCATCACCCGGGACAACGTGACCGTCCGGGTGGACGCGGTGGTGTACTTCCGGGTCGAGGACCCGGTGAGGGCGACCGTCAACGTGCAGGACTACCAGTTCGCGATCTCCCAGGTGGCGCAGACCTCGCTGCGCTCGATCATCGGCAAGAGCGAGCTGGACGACCTGCTGGCCAACCGCGAACCGATCAACCAGGGGCTGGAGTTGATGATCGACAGCCCGGCGCTGGGCTGGGGCATCCAGATCGACCGGGTGGAGATCAAGGACGTCGCGCTGCCGGAGTCGATGAAGCGCTCGATCGCGCGGCAGGCGGAGGCCGAGCGGGAGCGGCGGGCGCGGATCATCACGGCGGACGGTGAGTACCAGGCCTCGGCCCGGTTGTCGGAGGCGGCGGCGGTGATGAGCGCGACCCCGGCGGCGCTCCAACTGCGGCTGCTCCAGACGGTGGTGGAGGTGGCGGCGGAGAAGAACTCGACGCTGGTGCTGCCCTTCCCGGTGGAGCTGCTGCGCTTCCTGGACAGCGCGACGGACAACCAGCAGCGGGCCGCGGTGAATGCCGCGGCGGCAGCGGCGAAGGCCGCCGAACGGGTTGCCGTGGAGCGGGAGGAGGCAGCGAAGGCGGAGGTCGAGCAGGACCGGTCGCAGCACGAACTCCCGCCGCTGGAGGAACTGTTGGACCAGTCGCCGCTTCCGGGCGCGGACGCGCCGGGCGGGCGCGCGGAGCCGGACCAGGCGGCCTGACCGGTGCCCGGTGGCGGCCTCCGCGGGCCCGGACCAGGATGGACAGGGGGGCGGAAGCCAGGCCAGGAGGCGGGACCATGACCAGAGCCAGCGACATCATGCACCCGGGCGCGGAGTGCATCCGCGAGCACGAGACGCTCGCCGCCGCCGCCCGGATCATGCGGGAACGGCACGTCGGCGCGCTGCCCATCTGCGGGGAGGACGACAAACTGCTGGGCATCGTGACCGACCGCGACATCGTGCTGCGCTGTGTCGCCGAGGGCCGGGACCCGGCCGGGGTGACGGCGGGCGAGCTGGCCCTGGGCCGGCCGATGACGGTGGAGGCGGACGAGGACGCGGAGCAGGTCCTACGGGTGATGGAGCAGTACCGGGTGCGCCGGCTGCCGGTGATCAACCACCCGGAGCACAAGCTGGTCGGGATGATCAGCGAGGCGGACATCGCGCGCGGGCTGCCGCAGGCCCGGGTCGCGGAGTTCGTGTCGGCGGTCTGCGCAGAGGAGGCGCCCACGGAGGAGGCGGCCAAGGCCGGGGCCTGACGGCGCCGGGGTCTGACGGCGGCGGCGGATCGGGCCGAGGGGCGGTACCGGCCGTGGTGGATCAGGGCTGTGGCGGATCAGGGCCGTTGCGATCAGTCAGGGCATCGTCCGGCCAGCGTGTCGAGGTGGCGGCGCAGCACGGAGCGCAGTTCGCCCGGGCCGACCAGGTCGGGGTGCTGGACGGCCTGGAGGGTGAGGCCGTCGAGCAGGGCGGAGAGGCGGCGGGTCTCGACGGCGAGGTCGAGGCCGGGCGCCAGGGCGCCGGAGCGCTCGGCCTCCGCCAGGACGCGGTGGATCAGCTCACCCGGCAGGGCGCCCGGAAGAAGTGGCCGGAGGCCCGCCCGGCGGCGCCGCAGGGCGTACTCGAACTGTTCGGCGGCACCGCCGAGTTGGAGCAGGATGCGGAATCCGGCGGCTGGCGCTGGGTGGGCGTCGGCGCCGACGGTGTGCGCGGCGCGGCCGACTGCGGCTACCCGACGAAGGAGGAGGCCGCGGCCCGCGCCGGGGCCTTCCTCGGCGAGCACGCCGCGCCCTAATCGCGCTCCCGAAGCGCCCGGGCGATCAGTTCCGCCAGGTGCAGGGCCTGGCGGCCCTGGGCGAGTTGGGCGATCTGGGTGCGGCAGCTGAAGCCGTCGGCCAGGACCACCGTGTCGGGGGCGGCGGCCCGGACCTCGGGGAGCAGGACGCGCTCGGCGATCGCCTCGGACACCTCGAAGTGGCCCCGCTCGAAGCCGAAGTTGCCGGCCAGGCCGCAGCAGCCGGAGTCCAGCACCCGGTTGTGCAGGCCGAGTCGGTCCTCGATCCGGCGGTCGGCGGCGCTGCCGAGGACGGCGTGCTGGTGGCAGTGGGTCTGGGTGACGGCGTCCAGCGGGACCTGGGGGAGCGGGGTGTCGGGGGCGTACTGGTCGAGGAACTCGGCGAAGGTGCGGGTGCGTTCGGCGAGCGGGCGGCCGTCCGGGCCGAGCAGCCGGGGCAGGTCCTCGCGCAGGGCGGCGGTGCAGCTCGGGTCCATCCCGACCACCGGGGTGTCGGCGGGCAGCCCGGCGCCGGCCAGCGTCCGCAGGCTGCGCCGCAACACCCGGCGGGCGGTGCCGAGTTGGCCGGTGGAGTACCAGGTCAGGCCGCAGCAGACCGGGCCGGCGGGCAGCCGTACGTCGAAGCCCAGGTGCTCCAGCACCTCGACGGCGGAGCGCAGCACGTTCGGCTGGAGGTGGTCGGAGAAGGTGTCCGGCCACAGCAGCACCGGCCGTGCCCCCGCCGGGGCCGGGTGCGCGGCGCGGTGGCGGCGGTACCAGCGGGTGAAGGTCTCCGGCGGGAGGACCGGCAGCACCCGGCGCCGGTCGATCCCGCCGAGCCGCTTGAGCAGCCCGGCGGCCGGGGAGCGGGCGAGGGTGTTGGCGGCGCCGGGGGCGAGGGCGGCGGCCCGCAGCCAGAGCGGCAGCCAGCCCATCGAGTAGTGGGCGAGCGGGCGCGGGCGGTGCCGGTAGTGCTGGTGCAGGAACTCGGCCTTGTAGGTCGCCATGTCGACATGGACCGGGCAGTCGCTCGCGCAGCCCTTGCAGCTCAGGCAGAGGTCCAGGGCCTCCCGGACCTCCGTCGAGCGCCAGCCGTCGGCGATCGTCGCGCCGCCCTGGCGGCCGGGAGGTGCTGCCATGCCGCGCAGCATCTCGGCCAGCAGCCGGGCCCGGCCCCGGGTGGAGTGCCGCTCCTCGCCGGTGGCCATGTAGCTGGGACACATCACCCCGGTGTTCGGGTCCACGCACTTGGCGACGCCGACGCAGCGGTGCACGGCCTTGGCCAGGCTGCCGCCGTCCTGCTCGTACGGGAGGGCGAGCGGCAGCGGGCGGCGCGGGGCGGTGACGAAGCGCAGGTCGGCGTCGAGCGGGCGCGGGTCGACCATGGTCCCCGGGTTGAGCAGGTGCTCGGGATCCCAGATCCGTTTGAACTCGCCGAACAGGGCGATCACGTCGGGCGGGTACATCCGGGGCAGCAGTTCGCCGCGGGCCTGCCCGTCGCCGTGCTCGCCGGAGAGCGAACCGCCGTAGGAGACCACCAGGTCGGCGGCCTGCTCCAGGAACTCCCGGAAGACCAGTACCCCGGCGGGCTCGTCCAGCGGGAAGTCGATCCGCAGGTGCACGCAGCCGTCGCCGAAGTGCCCGTACGGCACGCCGCGCAGGCTGTGCCGGCGCAGCAGGGCGCGCAGGTCCCGCAGGTAGTCGCCGAGGCGCTCGGGCGGGACGGCGGAGTCCTCCCAGCCGGGCCAGGCCTCGCCGCCGCCGGGCAGCCGGGTGACGATGCCGGCGCCCGCCTCCCGGACGGCCCAGAGCTGGCGCTGCTCGGCCGGGTCGGTGACGAGGGCGACGGAGGCGGAGCGCTCGCGGCGCACCGCGTCGGCGAGCCGGCGGGCGGCCTGGTAGGCCTCGACCGAGGTGGCGCCGCCGGTCTCCAGGAAGAGCCAGCACTCGCCCGCGGGCAGCCGGTCCAGTGCGGGCGGGCGGGGGCCGGCGGCGAGCAGTGCGGCGATCAGGTCGGCGGACATGCCCTCGGCGGTGAGCGGCCCGAGCGGCAGCAGCGCGGGGACGGCGTCGGCGGCGGCGCCCTCGTCGGGGTAGCCGGCCACCACCAGGGCGCGCGCGGGCGGCTCCTCGACCAGCCGGACGGTCGCGCCGAGCAGCAGCGCGCAGGTGCCCTCGGTGCCGGTGAGCGCGCGGGCCAGGTCGTGGCCGTGCTCGGGCAGCAGGGCGTCCAGCGGGTAGCCGGAGGTACGGCGGGGCAGCGCGGGCAGGCCCTGGCGGATGGTGGCGAGGTTGCGGTCGGTGAACTCCTGGAGCTGCCGGTGGAGTTCACCGGGCCGCCCGGGCAGGGTGCGGAGCGCGGCGCGCTCCTGCGGGGTGAGCCGGCCGCCCACGGTCAGCTCGGTGCCGTCCGCGAGCAGCAGGTCCAGCCGCTCGACGTTGTCCGAGGTGCGCCCCCAGGCGAGCGAGTGCGAGCCGCAGGAGTCGTTGCCGATCATGCCGCCGAGGGTGCAGCGGCTGTGCGTGGACGGGTCGGGGCCGAAGCGCAGCCCGTACGGCCGGGCGGCGCGCTGGAGGTCGTCCAGCACGGTGCCCGGCTGGACCCGGGCGGTGCGGGCCTGCGGGTCGACGTCCAGGACGGCGCCGAGGTGGCGGCGGAAGTCCAGCACCACCGCGCCCGGGCCGATCGCCTGCCCGCCGATGCTGGTGCCCGCCCCGCGCGGCACCACCGGCACGCCGTACCGGCGGCAGAGCGCGAGGGCGGTGCGGACGTCGTCGAGGTCCGCGGGTTTGACCACGCCGAGCGGCAGCTGCCGGTAGTTGGACGCGTCGTGGCTGTAGACGGTCCGCTCGGCGGTGCCGAAGCGGACCTCCCCGCGCAGCACGGCGGCCAGTTCGCGGGCCAGCTCGGCCCCGGGGGCTGCGGACGGACGGCTCACCAGGGACCTCCGGGCGGGTGCGGCGACGGCTCCGGCCGATCATGGCAGCCGCGCGCCCGCAGGGGTACCGGCCACGGCCGGGGTACCGCCGATGGGGTGTCGGCGGGCGGCCGCCCGGCCAGGGCCTAGGCCCCGCCGCCTGCGGAGGCGGGGCCGCACACGTCCGGAGTCCGGTCACCGCCGCCCGGTGAGCGTGCCGCGGGCGATGTGGGAGAGCTTGGCCATCTCGAACGCCGGGTAGGCGCCGCCGGCCAGCAGCGAGAACTTGATCCCCTCGCGGCCGCCCGGCCGCCGGTGGCCGGGCGGCTGGAAGCGCCGGTGGTGCTCGGCGGCCCGGTGGAAGAACTGCGGCCGCTCGGCGCGGGTGACGCACCCGGCCAGGTCGAAGACGAACAGGTAGTGCCGGATCATCCGGACGAACAGCGCGTCCCGCACCGCGTACAGGTGCGGCTGGTCCTCCAGCAGCGCGAAGCTGCGCTCGTACTGGTCGAAGAGGTCGAACACGCCGCTGCCCGGGGAGCCGGTGGGGTGGACGGTCTCCCGGCGGCGCAGCTGCACGCACTCGCGCGCCAGCACGGCGACGCGGCGGGCGCCGAGCAGCGCCGCGTGCACCACCGGGATCTCCTCGTACCGGCCGTCGGGGAAGGCCAGCCGCAGCTCCTCCCAGTGGCCGCGGCGGATCAGCCGGTCCCAGACCAGCGGCGGCGCGCCGAACAGCGCGGGCTGGTCGAAGGGCTCGAACACCTCGGGGCCGGTTTCGGCGAGCAGCGACTCCGCCCCGCCCGGCCAGTCTCGGTCGTTGTGCCGGCGGGAGTGGCCGAACAGCAGCAGGTCCACCGGGCCGGTCTGCCCGAGCCGGTCGGCGAGGGTCCGCAGCGCGTCCTGGGGCAGCTGGTGGTCGGCGTCCAGGAACAGCAGGTACTCGCCGGCCGCCCGCGCCGCCCCCGCGTTCCGGCTCACCCCGACCCCGACCGCCGCGTTGAGGTGCAGGACCGACAGCCGCGGGTGCCGGGCCGCGTACGCGTCGACGAGCTCGCCCGCGGCGTCGGGGGAGCGGTCGGCGACCACGATCACCTCGACGTCCTGGAGGGACTGCGCGAGCAGCGAGTCCAGGCAGTCCGCGAGCTGTTCGTGCTGGTCGTAGGCGGGGAGCACGACGCTGATGAGGGGTGAGGGCATGACGCCGGAGCGTAAGAGGACGCGCTGACCGTGGCAAAGCCCTGACGGTGCGTAATACCGATCAATCCCCGCCAAATCGTACGACCGTACGCCATATCTTCACGCGGCCTGCCGGACGCGTCCACGACAGCCGGAACGCGCCGGGGCCCGCGACGCGTGGTGCGTCGCGGGCCCGGGGGTCGAGGCTTGGCAGCCTCGATTTAGTACCAGTGGTGGTTCTGCCAGAACGACCAGGCGGCGCAGGGGCTGCCGTAGCGGGAGTTCATGTAGTCCAGGCCCCACTTGATCTGGGTGGCCGGGTTGGTGCGCCAGTCGGAGCCGGCCGAGGCCATCTTGCTGCCGGGCAGCGCCTGCACCAGGCCGTACGCGCCGGAGGAGGCGTTGACGGCGAGGTGGTTCCAACTGCTCTCGCGGGACACGATGTTGCTGAAGCACTGGAGCTGGCCGGCCGGGACGAGCTGTGCGGCGATCTGCTGCGGGCTGCCGGTGAGGGCCGGGGCGCTGGTGAGGTTCTGGCGCGCCTGGGAGCGGGAGGCGGCGGCGTCCGCGTCGGCCTTGGCCTTGGCGTCCGCCTGGGCCTTCGCGTCGGCCTCGGCCTGGGCCTGGGCGGCGGACTCCGCCTCGGCCTGGGCCTGCGCCTGGGCTTCCTGGGCGGCCTGGTCGGCGGCGGCAGCGGCAGCGGTGTCAGCCTGGGCCTGGTCGGCGGCCGCCTTGTCGTCCACCGTGACGGCGGCCGCGGGGGCGGCGGCCTCGGTGGTGCTCCCGGTCTGCGGGAGGGCGAGGGCGGCGGTGGCGGCGCTCGCGACGACGAGGGTGGCGATGCCGGTGATCAGGGAGTTGCGGCGGGCATGGCTGAGCTGCATGAAGCGGACAATCCTTTTCCGTCGGGGGCCGTGCCGGTGGCACCGGGTGCGGGGCATCGCACGGGCGTCCGGGTGAGCGGGGCCCGCGCGGCCGTCCGGGACGGCCGTGGTGCCCCGGCGGAAGTGGCGGGGCGGGTCGGCTGCGCGGCGGACGGGGCCGGCTGCGCTGCCTGGCGACGGGCCATTCTTGGCAGGGCCGGGGACGGGTGGCAAAGGCAGTTGCCACTACGGCGGGTAGTAGCCGCAGGGTGGGCGTGGCGAGACGCGGTGATGGTTTTGGGAGAATTTGTCCGACTTGCGTATTTGTAGGTCGGAGGCTGGTGGCGCGGGCGGAATGTGCGGGTGCGAGGTGTGGTGGCCTGCGTTCTTCGAGGTGTTCCGGGCGGCCCGGCGCGGGACGGGAGCCCGCGCCGGGTGGTCGGCCGACGCCCTGGCCGCAGCCATCCACTATCGGGGGCCGTAGACGGCGAACCCCGTGTGGGCGGCCTCACATGTCCGGACGGCCGGGATCGGCGCAGGGTGACCGGCCGGTCACCGCCTCAGGAGGTCGCGTGCGGGCTTCCGGCGGCGGGCCGGGAGGCCGGCTCCGCCGCCGGTTCCGGCTCCTGCTCGCCCGCCGGGGCCGCGTCGTGGACCGGGTCGAGGGCGAGGTCGCGGGCCAGGTCCCGGGCCAGCAGGGTGGCGCCCGCGACGGCCCCCGGCATGGCGAGCACCGTCACCAGCGGAACCAGGAACGCCAGGATCAGCGGCGTGCCGAAGCCCAGCGCCTGCCCGAGCCGGGCGCGCAGCAGCCGGATCCGCTCGCGCTGCGGCACCCCGCGCCGCTGGAGGGCGACGGCGGCGAGCTCGACGGTCAGGAAGAAGCCGGACACCAGGAAACCCAGCGCCGGCACCACCGTCTGCCCGATCACCGGGATGAAGCCGCAGGCGAACAGCACCACGCCGAACGCGGCCACCCGCACCAGGACATAGGCGCTGTCCCGTACCGCGATCACCAGTTCGCGCCACAGCGGCGACTCCGGCGGGGCGGGCGCACCGCCCTCGGTCTCGTCGACCTTCGCGGACAGCGCCTCGTAGAAGGGCTGGCCGACCAGCAGGGTGACGGCGGTGAAGGTGAGCAGCGAGAGCAGCAGGCCGCCGCCGAAGGCGATCGCGGCGAGCGCGTCGCGCAGCAGGCCCTGCCAGGGCGAGCTCCAGCGGTCGGCGAACGGGGTGGCCCAGTCGGCGAGGTCCTTCGACCAGCCGCCGAGGAAGACGAGCGCGACGGCGTACCCGGCCAGGGTGAGCAGCGCGGGCAGCATGCCGAAGCCCCACCAGCGGCCGTGCCGGCCCACCCACTTCTGGCCCCCGACCAGGTACTTCATCCCCGCCACAAGATCTCGCATGGGCGATCACCTTAGGGGTTCCTCCTCCGGAACCCTGCATTGCCGTGTTCCTGCCAGTTTCGACCGGCAGGGCCGGGCCCCTCCTGTCGTGACGCCTGCGGGGCCACCCTCGGTGCTCCCCGACCTGTCGATGGAGGAGCCTGATGAAGCGTCAATTCGGAAGATTCATCGTGCTGTTGGCCACCCTGGTGCTCGGCGCCGGTGCGCTCGTGCTGCCCGCCGCCGCCTCGCCCGCACCCTCGGCGCCCTCGCCGGGCGTGGTCGGCGGCACGCGGGCGGCGCAGGGCGAGTTCCCGTTCGTGGTGCGGCTCTCGATGGGCTGCGGCGGCGCGCTCTACACCCCGCAGATCGTGCTCACCGCCGCCCACTGCGTCAACGGCACCGGCGCCGACACCAGCATCACCGCGACCGCCGGCGCGGTCGACCTGCGCAGCGGTAGCGCGGTCAAGGTCCGCTCGTCGTACGTGTACCAGGCGCCCGGCTTCTCCGGGGCGGAGAGCGGCGACGACTGGGCGCTGATCAAGCTGGCCTCGCCGGTCGGCGGCAGCCAGGTGAGCACGCTGCCGACCACCGACTCCACCGCCTACGACAGCGGCACCTTCACCATCATGGGCTGGGGCGCCGCGACCGAGGGCGGCGCGCAGCAACGCTACCTGCTCAAGGCCACCGTGCCGTTCGTCGACGACGCCGCCTGCGCCAACGCCTACCCGGGCCTGAACAGCGCGGCCTCACTCTGCGCGGGCTACGTCGACCAGGGAGGTGTCGACACCTGCCAGGGCGACTCCGGCGGGCCGATGGTCCACCGGGACGCGGCCGGCCGCTGGGTCCAGGTCGGCATCGTCAGCTGGGGCAGCGGCTGCGCCCGGCCCGGCTACCCGGGCGTCTACACCAAGGTCAGCACCTACGCGGCCGACATCGCCACGGCGGCGGCCGGGCTCTGACGCCGACCGCCGACCGCCGACCGCCGGAGAACCGGAGAACCGGAGCGCCCGGGGGATCCCCACCGGGCGCTCCGGCGCGTCCGCCGTCAGCGGTCCGTGGTCAGCCGTCCGCCGGGGGCCGGTGCGCCGTCGAGCCGCCCAGCCAGGCCCGGGCCCGGCGCCGCTCGTAGGCGATCCGGCCGGTGGCGTCCGGCGGTAGCCGGGAGAGGACGGCGGCCGCGGCCTCGTGGCGCCCGGCCCGGGCGTACGCCCCGGCGAGGCGGCCGGCGACCAGTGCGTGGTCGTGCGGGTGGGCGGCCTGGTCCAGGCGCCCCAGGGCGGCGCCCAGGTGGGCCACCGCCGCGTGCGCGTGGGCGGTGTGGCCGGTGCGGACGGCGAGGTCCCGGTGGCAGGTGCCGTGGGCGACGCCCAGCACCAGGGCGGCCCGGGCGGCCCCGGGCGCCGGCTCGCCGGCCCGCAGGGCGGCCTCGGTCAGCCGTTCGGCGTCCGCCAGGGCCCGCCACGTCTCGGGCGCCGCGCCGGCCAGTGCGTGGGCGTGCGCCTGGGCGAGGGCGGCCCAGGCGCGAAGGCCGGGCAGGGTGCGGGCGGTGGCGTGGGCGGCCTCGGCCAGGGCGAGGGCGGTGGCCGGGTCGCCGCTCCACCAGTGCAGGGTGCTCTGCCGGGCGAGCAGGGCGGCCGCGGTCGGCTGGTCGTCGGCGGCGCGGGCCCACTCCAGCCCGGCCGCGTACCAGCCGAGCGCGCGGGTGCGGCGGTCCCCCTCGAAGTGGGCCCAGCCCGCGAGTTCGGCGTAGCGGGCGGCGAGCGAGCGGACGGCGGGGGCGGTTTCGCGCGGGGCGGCGTGCTGCCAGGCGGCCAGGGTGCGGGCGTGGTGTTCGAGGACGGTGGCCAGCTGTTCGCCGCCGGTGTGGGTGGCGGCCGCGCGGTAGACATCGAGCAGGTGGCCGAGCACGGCGAAGGTGGCGGCGTCCGGTCGGCCCGTCGGGGGCCCTGTGCCGCTCTCGCCGAGGGGTGGCAGGGCGGGGGCGGCGAGTTCGCCGAGGTGCTCCCGCTCCTGCCGGACGGGTTGCCAGAGGGCGGCCAACTCGCCTCCGGTGAGCAGGAGTTCGTCGGCCCGGGCGGGGAGTCCCGGCGGTGGCCAGCGGCGGGCGTTCTCCACTCGGCTGATCAGTGAGTTGTGGTAGCCGAGCAGGCGGCCGAGTTCGGCCTGGCTGAGTCCGCGGGCCTCGCGCCAGTGGCGCAGCCGGTGGCCGAAGCGCAGGCGCGCGGACGCGGGGGCGGGGAGGGGTGGCAAGGGGTCTCCCGGGGGGTGGGGGAGCGCTCGTGGGGGAGCGCCATGCCCAGGTATCCCCTTTGACGTGCCATTGTCAAACTGTGGGTCGCATCCCTCGAACGGCACCGGGGGGGGGGGGGGGGGTGGGGGGGCGGGGGGGGGGGGGGGGGGGGGGGGGGGGGGGGGGGGGGGGGCGCGGGGCGGGGGGGGGGGAAGGGGGGGGGGTG
>NZ_JBWKEQ010000028.1:13745-48433 GCF_056435365.1 Kitasatospora sp. NPDC043949
GTGGGTCGTGGAAAATTGGGGGACATGAGCCGGAACCCCCCCCCCCCCCCAACCCCCCCCCCCCCCCCCCCCCCCCCGGCACCGTCGCGCGGCGCGGACGGGTCAGGACTCCGCCGCCACCGCGGCCCGCCGCCGTCGGCCCACCACGGCCGAGGCCGCGAGCACGATCGCCGCGGCGACCAGCGACAGGTACATCTGCTTGCGCCCGTCGGCGTCGGTGAACATGTACGCCACCACGAACCCGATCATGCCGATGGCCGTCCAGGTCAGATAGGGGTACAGCCACATGCGGACGGTCAGCCGCTCGGGAGTCTCCCGCTCGATGATCCGGCGCATCCGCAGCTGGGAGAAGCAGATCACCAGCCAGACGAACAGCGCAACCGCGCCGGAGGAGTTGAGCAGGAAAGCGAACACCGTGTCCGGCGAGGTGTAGTTGAAGAACACCGCGACGAAGCCGAAGACCACCGAGGACAGGATGGCCACCCGCGGCACGCCCCGCTTGGTCACGGTCGCGAAGGCCTTCGGCGCGTCCCCGCGCTGGCCGAGCGAGAAGGCCATCCGGGAGGCCGTGTACATCCCGGAGTTGAGGCAGGACAGCACGGCCGTCAGCACGATCACGTTCATCACCTGGCCGGCGCCCGGGATGCCCACGTGCTCCAGCACCGCCACGTACGGGCTGCCCTTGACGGCGTCCGAGTCCCACGGCAGCAGGGTGACCACGAGCAGGATCGAGCCCAGGTAGAAGATCCCGATGCGCCAGATCACGCTGTTGGTGGCCTTGCTGACCGCGCGCTCCGGGTCCTCCGACTCGCCCGCGGCCAGGGTGACGATCTCGCTGCCCATGAAGGCGAAGACCACCGTGAGCATGCCGGTGAACACCGCGCCCACGCCGTGCGGCAGGAAGCCGCCGTGGCCGGTCAGATTGCTGGTGCCGACCGCGTGGGTGCCGGGCAGCAGGCCGAAGACGGCGAGCGTGGCGATCACCAGGAACGCGGCGATCGCCACCACCTTGATCCCGGCGAACCAGAACTCGAACTCGCCGTAGGAGGCCACCGAGAACAGGTTGGTGGCGGTCAGCACCGCCATCACGAGCAGCGCGAACGCCCACTGCGGCACGCCGGGCATCCAGGCGTTGAGGATCTTCGCGCCGGCGGTCGCCTCCACCGCGAGCACCACGACCCAGAAGAACCAGTACAGCCAGCCGATGGTGAACCCGGCCCAGCGGCCGAGCGCGCGGTCCGCGTACGCCGAGAACGAGCCGCTCTGCGGGTCGGCCGCCGCCATCTCGCCGAGCATCCGCATCACCAGCACGACCAGCACACCGGCCAGCGTGTAGGAGAGCAGGATGCCCGGCCCGGTGGTGGCGATGCCCGCGCCGGAGCCGACGAACAGGCCGGCGCCGATCACCCCGCCGATGGCGATCATCGACAGGTGGCGGTTCTTGAGCCCCGCCTTCAGGTGGCCCTCGCCGCCGTGCCCGGGCGGCCCGGCCTGCTGGGGGACCTGGGCGGCTGCCGCAGGCCTGGTGGTGTCCGCACTCATCAGATGAGCCCTGTGCCTTTCCCGCGCGCGGCGCGACCCTCGGCTCGTTGCGCCGGAGGGTGGGGGACGGACCCGCGCATTGCGGTGCAACCTAACTTCTACGGCCGCGTATCGGAACAGAGCATCCGTAAATGTTCGGTAACCGGACGCAAAAAGCCAGGTCAGAGCGGGTGGAAATGCGGTGCGAAAAGCTCAAATCTGACGCACCGCCAATGCGTCGGAGGCGCTCGGACCCCCGTCGCGGCTCACGACCCGCGCAGGTCCAGCACGGTGATCCGTGCCGCGTCCGCGGGCCGGCCGGTCAGCCGCGCCGCCAGGATCCGGGGGATGTCGCCCTCCTGCGAGTATCCGGGCACCACCTCGACCTCCGCCCGCCGCACGCCGGCCTCGCCCCGCACCGCGTACACCACCCGGTACACGGTCCGCTCCGGTGGCGGCGGCGGTGCGCCCTGCGCACGGCTCCGGACGGTCATCGGCATCGACCTCCTCGGCCCATTGTCGGCCCGGTGTGGCCGATCGGGGCAAACCCGGGCACAGTGGGATTCTCGGCACGTCCTCGGCACGTCCTCGGCACGTCCTCGGCGCGAGGACGCCGGGCCGGGCGGGAACCTCCGGCAACGGGAAACTCCGGGAAGGAGCGACCCCCATGCAGACCACCTGGAAGGGGACGATCAGCTTCGGGCTGGTCAGCATCCCCGTCCACCTCTACTCGGCCACCCAGGAACACGACGTCCCGCTGCACCAGGTGCACGCCAAGGACGGCGGGCGGGTGCGGATGAAGCGGTACTGCGAGCGGGAGGAGAAGGAAGTCCCGTACGCGGAGATCGCCAAGGGCTACGAGTCCCCCGACGGCCGGACCGTCACGCTCACCGACGAGGACCTCGCCGACCTGCCGCTGCCCAGCAAGAAGATCATCGACGTGCTGGCCTTCGTGGAC
This sequence comes from Kitasatospora sp. NPDC043949, assembly GCF_056435365.1. NCBI lineage: Bacteria > Bacillati > Actinomycetota > Actinomycetes > Kitasatosporales > Streptomycetaceae > Kitasatospora > Kitasatospora sp. NPDC043949. The sequence continues at coordinate 16,225 of NZ_JBWKEQ010000028.1, forward strand.
GCCGACGAGATCGACCCGCTGATGTTCTCCAAGGCCTACTACGTGGGAGTCGCCGACCAGGCCGCCGCCAAGCCGTACGCCCTGCTGCGCGACGCGCTCACCGCGTCCGGGCAGATCGCCGTCACCAAGATCGCGCTGCGCACCCGGGAATCCCCGGCGGTGCTGCGGGTGCACGACGGCACACTGGTGCTGCAGACCTGCATCTGGCCCGACGAGGTCCGCCCCGCGGCCGGCATCGCGCCCGAAGAGGACGTCACCGTCCGGCCGCAGGAGCTCAAGATGGCGCGGTCGCTGATGGACACCCTCTCCGAGGACTTCGACCTCGCCCAGTTGCACGACGACTACCAGCGGGCGCTCCAGCAGGTGATCACGGCCCGGTTGGAGGGCGTCGAGCTCCCGCACGAGGAGGAGCCGGGCGAGGCGCCCGACAACGTGATCGACCTGATGGAGGCGCTGCGCAGCAGCCTCAAGCGGGCCAAGGGCGGGCGGGGGCACGCCGCCGGGCCCGACGAGGACCAGCCGGAGGAGGAGCAGCCCGCGCCCCGCAGGCGCGCCCCGGTGAAGAAGCCCGCCGGATCGGCGGCCGCCGCCGGGAAGGCCGCCCCGGCGAAGAGGACCGCCCCGGCGAAGAAGACCGCGACCGCGAAGACCGCGACCGCGAAGACCGCGACCGCGAAGTCCACGACCGCTAAGGCCGGGGCGGGAAAGACCGCGACCGGAAAGTCCACGGCTCCGCGCAAGGCCTCCTGAGCCCCGCGGATCCGGCAGCCCCCCGAGAACCGGAGGCGATCCCGATGGACCTGCTGACGTACAAGGAACTCGACACCGAAACCGACCCCGAGGCCCCGCCGCCGCACCGGAGCCCGGCGCAGCGGGCCTGGCACTGGCTGCTCGGCCTCAACCCGACCGCCGTGGTGTTCATGGTCGCGCTCTCGCTCGGCCTGGGCATGGTCGGCGCCCAGGTGAGCTGGCTGCCGATGCTGGTGCTGATGGCCATCGTCTGGGGAGCGACCGTCCTCGCCCTGGTCGGCGTGGTCGCCCGCTGGATGACGCCCGGCCGGGGCAGGCACCGCGTGGCGCCCTGACCCGGCCGCGTCCGCGCCCGGCTCGTGCCCGGAGGTCCGGGGGTGCTCAGCCGATCCACACCGTGGTGATGTTGCAGAACTCCCGGATCCCGTGCCCGGACAGCTCCCGGCCGAACCCGGAGCGCTTGACGCCGCCGAACGGCAGCGCCGGGTGGGAGGCGGTCATCCCGTTGAAGAACACCCCGCCGGCCTGGATGTCGCGGACGAAGCGCTCCTGCTCGCCCTCGTCCCGGGTCCAGACGTTGGAACTGAGCCCGAACGGCGTGTCGTTGGCGTGCGCCACCGCCTCGTCCAGGTCGGCGACCCGGTAGACCGTGGCGACCGGGCCGAAGGTCTCCTCCTGGTGGATCCGCATGGCCGGGGTGATGCCGGTCAGCACCGTCGGCTCGTAGAAGTAGCCGGTGTCCCAGCCCTCCGGGCGCCCGCCGCCGCACTCGACCCGGGCGCCGTGGGTGCGGGCGTCCTCGACCAGCTCCTCCAGGTCGTCCCGGCCCTGGCGGCTGGCCAGCGGGCCGACGTCGGTCGCCTCGTCCATCGGGTCGCCGACGCGCAGCGCCCGCATCGCCTCGGTGAAGGCGGCGGTGAAGCGGTCGTACACGTCGGTGTGCACGATGAAGCGCTTGGCGGCGATGCAGGACTGCCCGTTGTTCTGCGCCCGGGCCCGGACGGCGGTGCGCACCGCCGCGTCCAGGTCGGCGCTGGGCAGCACCACGAAGGGGTCGCTGCCGCCCAGCTCCAGGACGGCCTTCTTCACCTCGTCGGCGGCGGTGGCGGCGACCGCCCGCCCGGCGGGCTCGCTGCCGGTGAGCGTCACCGCGGCCACCCGGCGGTCCCGGATCACGCCCTCGACCGCGCCCGAGCCGATCAGCAGGGTCTGGAAGCAGCCCTCCGGGAAGCCGGCCCGCCGGAACAGCTCCTCCAGCGCCAGCGCCGTCCGGGGCACGTTGGAGGCGTGCTTGAGCAGGCCGACGTTGCCCGCCATCAGGGCCGGCGCGGCGAATCGGACCACCTGCCAGAACGGGAAGTTCCACGGCATCACGGCCAGCACCGCCCCGAGCGGGCGGTAGCGGACGTAGGCGCGGGCGGCGCCGGAGTCGGCGACGTCGGCCGGGGCGGGGTGCTCGTCGGCGAGCAGTTCCTCGGCGCGGTCGGCGTACCAGCGCATCGCCGTGGCGCACTTGGCGGCCTCGGCCCGGGAGGCGGCGAGCGGCTTGCCCATCTCCTCGGTCATCGTGCGGGCGATCGCCTCCCGGTCCTGGTCCAGCAGGTCGGCGGCCCGGCGCAGCAGGTCGGCACGGGCGGCGAAGGGGGTGGTGCGGTAGCCGTGGAACGCGGCCTCGGCGCGGGCCAGCCGCTGTTCGATGCCGGCCGCGTCGAGCGGTTCGAAGGTCTCCAGGATCTCGCCGGTCGCGGGGTTGACGCTGGCGATGGGCATGCGGGGCTCCCAGGGGGGTCGGGGTCCGGTGCGTCTGCGCCTCTCACCCTCCCCGACGGCCCGCCCGGGGGCACGCCACCACCGCCCGGCGTGTCCCGCCGGGCGGTGGTGGCGCGGGCACGTCTACTCGGGCAGCGACTCCACCCGGGCCGCCGCCTCGCGGGCCCGGGCGCCGGCTCTGGTCCGCCCGGCCGTCACCAGCCGGCTGGGAAAGCGGTGCAGGTACTCGGCCTCCAGCTGCCCGGTGCGCAGGGTGTGCCGCTTGAGGGCCTCCTCCGAGCCGTACAGGAAGGTCTCGTGGCGCGTGCGGTGCAGCTGTTCCAGCTCGTGCAGGAGCGTGTCGTTGCCCAGGGCGTGCGGGGAGACGCCCGCAGGCCGGATGTGCGGATCCTCGACGTGCCGCATCTGGTACCTCCTCGGCGGAAGCCCCCTCCTCCAGGGTGCCCGCTGCCCCCGGCCGGTGCACCAGTTCGGGTGGCCGGGGGCGCGCCCGTCAGGCCGATCGTGATCGAACGGATCGTAGGATGAATGCTTCTGGACTCTTCGCTCCCGCCCCCTACAGCTCGGACAGATCCCCCATGCCGCTCCCCAAGGCCGAACTCCACCTGCACATCGAAGGCACCCTGGAGCCCGAACTCGCCTTCGCCCTCGCCGCCCGCAACGCGGTCACGCTGCCCTACGCCGACACCGAGGCGCTGCGGAAGGCGTACTCCTTCAGCGACCTGCAGTCCTTCCTGGACCTGTACTACGCGCTGATGGCCGTGCTGCGCACCGAGGAGGACTTCGCCGACCTCGCCGACGCCTACCTCACCCGGGCGGCCGATGCGGGGGTCCGGCACGCGGAGATCTTCTTCGACCCGCAGGCGCACACCGCGCGTGGTGTGCCGCTCGGCGTGGTGGTCGACGGCCTGACCCGGGCGCTGGCGCTCAGCGAGGAGCGGCACGGGATCAGCACCCGGCTGATCATGTGCTTCCTGCGGGACGAGTCCGCCGAATCCGCGCTGGAGACCTTCGAGGCCGCCCGCCCGTACTTCGACCGGATCGCGGGCATCGGCCTCGACTCGGCCGAGGTCGGCCACCCGCCGGCCAAGTTCCGCGAGGTCTACCGGCGGGCCGCCGAGGCCGGGCTGCGCCGCGTCGCGCACGCGGGCGAGGAGGGCCCGGCGTCCTACATCACCGAGGCGCTGGACGTGCTCGGCGTCGAGCGGATCGACCACGGCCTGCGCTGCCTGGAGGACGGCGAGCTGGTCGCGCGGCTGGTCCGCGAGCAGGTCCCGCTGACGCTCTGCCCGCTCTCCAACGTCCGCCTGCGGTGCATCGACACCCTCGCCGACCACCCGCTGCGCGAGATGTTGGAGGCCGGCCTGCTGGTCACCGTCAACTCGGACGACCCGGCGTACTTCGGCGGCTACGTCGACGACAACTTCCGGGCCGTGCAGCAGGCCCTCGCGCTCGACGAGGAGACCTTGCGCCGGCTCGCCGCCAACTCCTTCCGGGCCTCCTTCATCGACGACGAGCGCCGGGCCGAACTGCTGGCCGAGGTCGAGGAGTTCCGCTTCTAGGAACTGTCCTGAACGGCGGCTGACGGACCGGCCGCCCGGCCCCGGAGCGTAGGGCCCGGGGCCGGGCGGACGAGGTCAGAGCAGGGTGCTCCAGTAGTACCAGAACCGGTTGAGGACCAGCAGGGCGATCACCGCGTACCAGAGCGCCGGGACGACCCAGTGGTAGCGCGCCGCCTCGCGGACGACCGGGCGCAGGGCGCGGCCGGTGGGGATGATCCCGGAGCGCAGGTTGTGCAGGGTGGTGTACCAGAACAGCGGGATCATCGAGGCCCAGACCACCATGCAGTACGGGCAGAGCGCGCTGATCCGGTAGAGCGCCTGGTACATCAGCCAGGTCACGAAGCCGACGCCGAAGACCGTCCCGGCCTGGAGGCCGAGCCAGAACCAGCGCCGGTACGTCGCCCCGGAGAGCAGCCCGGCGCCGATCGCGATGACGACCCCGAAGCCGACCAGGCCGAGCAGCGAGTTGGGGAAGCCGAAGGCCTCGGCCTGGTCGCTGCGCATGATCGAGCCGCAGCTGATGATCGGGTTGATGTTGCAGGAGGGGACGTACGACGGGTCCTTCAGCAGCCGGATCTTGTCCAGGGTGAGGACCGAGGAGGCGAACAGGCCGACCGCGCCGCCGATCAGCAGCAGCCAGGCGAACGGGCGGCTCGCGCCGTACGTCCGCGCGGCGGGGGCGGCGGCCGTCATCCGGTCACCTGCTTGACCATCGCGGTGAACTGCTCGGGCGTGGCGGCCTTGCCGCCGGTGAGGACGTCCAGCTTCTTGCCGTCCAGCTTGACGGTCGGGGTGCCGGTGACGTCGCTCTTGTCGAACTCCTCGTTGACCTTGGCCGCCCACGGCGCGTAGGTACCGTCCTGGACGGCCTTGACGAAGCCGTCGGTCTTCAGCCCGGGCACCTGGCCGGCCAGGTCGAGGAGGTGGTTGACGTCGCCGAAGCCGTCGGTGCGCTCGTCGGGCTGGTTGGCGTAGAGCACGTCGTGGAACTGCTTGAACTTGTCCACGCCCTCGTTGAGCGCGGCGCCGGCGGCGGCCAGCGCGGTGCGCGAGCCCTTGCCGCCGAGGTTCTTGTCCAGGAACGTCGCCAGGTGGTACTCGATCTTGTACGTGCCGTCGTCGGCGAGCTGCTGGACGGCCTTGCCGGTGGTGGTCTCCAACTGCTCGCAGTACGGGCAGCGGAAGTCCTCGTAGATCTCCAGGGTGTGCGGGGCGTCGGCCTTGCCGTAGGTGATCACGGTGCCGTCCTGGCCGCCCGTGTTGGCGGGGACGACCAGCGGGCCGCTCGCGGCCGCGTCGGCGGAACCGGAGCCGGAGGAGCCGCCGACGGCGAAGGCCACACCCGCCACGAGGGCGAGCACGGCGGCGGAGGCGCCGCCGACCACGACCCGGCGGCGGATCCGGTCGGAGCGCTCGGCCTGGGCGCGGGCGGCGTGCATGCGGTCGGTGGCGCTGGTCTTGGCGGCGGCCTTGCGGGTGTTGCTCATGAGGTGTCGTCCTGTGCTCTCGGGCGTGCGGGGGTGCGGGCGCGCGGGGCGCGCGGCGAGAGGACCGGCCGGGAGCGGCGCCGAGCGGCGCGCGCCTGTCAGCAGGCCAGGGCGAGCGCCGGCGGACCGCGCCGGACGGTCGGGCGGACGACGACGTCCTCGGCCGGGACCAGGGTCCGGCTGGCCCGGGGGAACGGCACCCGCGCCACCGGACGGGCCGGGACGGGCGCGGCGAGCAGCCGCAGCCAGCGGGCGGCGGCCGGCAGGTGCCGGTGCAGGAAGTCGCCCAGCATCCGGGCGGTGCGGGCGAGGCCGGCCAGCGCGGCGTCCGCGCGGCGCAGCCAGAACGCGCCGGCCAGCGCGATCGCGGCGTGCAGCAGCAGGAGCAGCAGGACGCCGGTCTGCTGGGAGACGCCGTGGCCGAGCAGGAACCCGCCCAGCGAACCGCCGCCGCACAGCAGCGGCTGGAAGCCGCGCGCGGAGCCGGGCGGCAAGGACGGGCAGGTGGTCTGGGCGAAGTCGAACAGCGCGCTGACGCCCAGCTCCAGCGGCAGGAACACCGCCGCGACCGCCGGGTAGCCGCGCTCGCGGCCGGCCGGCGCGTACGCCACCGCGAACACGGCGACGCAGGCCAGGGCCATCGGGCCGGCCGGCAGCGCGCGGCCGGTGACCAGCACCTGGCCGAGCCCGGCGAGCAGCACGACCAGCGCGGCGAAGACCGCCGCGCGGAGCGTCCTGGTGACCGGGCCGATGTCCATGGCATCCGAGTCTGCCACAGGTTGAAAGCGAAACAGTCGGGCCGGAGGTCCGCTGTGAAGAGCCTCACCACCGGCGCTGAGCTGGTCTTATGCGGCCCTTACGCGGGTTGGGCCGCCGTGCTCACCGGGGCTGCCCGCCGCGCTCGCCCGGGCCTGCCGGCTGTGCTCAGCCGCGTCTGCCCGCCGCGCCGACCCGCTCCTCGACCAGTTCCCGGAAGTGCTCCAGGTCGCCCCGCACGGTCCGCTCGATCGCCCCGGCCAGGGCGAAGCCGCGCGGCCCGCCGAACGCCTCGTGCATCGCCTCCGGGTCGTACTCCACCCGGATCTGCAACCGGGTGTGCCGGGCGTCCAGCGGCAGCAGCGCGAACGCGCCGTGCAGCCGCGGTTCGTCGAGCGTCCGCCAGGACATCACCCGGCCCCGGCCGCGGTCGGTGATCTCGGTGTCCACCGCCCGCTCGGCGCCGTCGACCTCCACCCCGAGGTGCGCCAGGTTCCGCCCGTGCGGGTGGGCGCTGCGGACGCCGTCGACGAACTGCGGGTACTCGTGCACCCGGTGCAGCTGCTCCCAGGCGGCGAGGACGGGGACGGCGAGGTCGATCTGTTCCTCAAGGATGCTCATCACGGTGCTCCGTGGCGGGGGCGCATGGGGGACGCGGGGTACGGCGCGTAGTTCCAGCCTGCGCCCCGCGCGGGGGCCGGGCAAAAGCACGCCCCCGGGCGGGCGGCCGGCGCGGGGCTGCGGGAGACTGGGCGCATGCCGGAGCTGCCCGAGGTCGAGGCGCTGAGCGACTTCCTGTCCGAGCGGCTGACCGGGCGCGTCATCGCCCGGGTGCAGCCGGTCGCGATCAGCGCGCTGAAGACGTACGACCCGCCGGTCACCGCGCTGGAGGGGCGGACGGTCGGCCCGGTGACCCGGCGCGGCAAGTTCCTCGACATCGAGGCCGGCGGGCTGCACCTGGTGGTCCACCTGGCCCGGGCCGGCTGGCTGCGCTGGAAGGACGGCCTGCCCGCCGAACCGCCGCGCCCGAGCCCGAGGAACCCGCTGGCGCTGCGGCTGCGCCTGGCCGGGGAAGCCGGCGACGGCTTCGACCTGACCGAGGCGGGGACGAAGAAGGGCCTCGCGGTCTACGTGGTGAAGGATCCGGCCGAGGTGCCCGGGGTGGCCCGACTCGGCCCCGACCCGCTGGACCCGGCGTTCACCCTGGCGGACTTCGCCGCCCTGCTGAGCGGCGACCGGCGCCGGCTCAAGGGCGTGCTGCGCGACCAGGGCGTGCTGGCCGGGGTGGGCAACGCCTACTCGGACGAGGTGCTGCACGCGGCCCGGATGTCCCCGTACAAGCTGGCGTCCAGCCTGACCGAGGAGGAGGCGGCGCGGCTCTACGAGGCGCTCGGCGCCACGCTGCGGGACGCGGTGGAGCGCTCGCGGGGGCTGGCGGCGGGGGAGCTCAAGGCGGAGAAGAAGCTGGGGCTGCGGGTGCACGGCCGGACCGGCCTGCCCTGCCCGGTCTGCGGGGACACCGTGCGCGAGGTGTCCTTCGCGGACTCCTCGCTGCAGTACTGCCCGACCTGCCAGACCGGGGGGAAGCCGCTGGCGGACCGGCGGCTGTCGCGGCTGCTGAAGTGAGGGCACGGGCGGGGCGGGCCCGGTGCGGCCCGCCCCACCCGGGGTGGGTTTCCGTGGGGCTCCGGTGGGGGCGGGCCCGGCGCGGGTTCAGCGCTTGACGGCGACGCCGCCCCAGTAGTACGCGGCCTTCGGGTCGGCCGGCGGCTCGCCGTCCGGGCGCCAGGCGAGGACGGGGGAGAGGCCCGGCTCGACCAGGTCCCAGCCGTCGAAGAAGCGCAGGACGTCGTCGTGGGTGCGCGGGACGAGGGTCATGCCGCCGGCCCGGGCGGCCTCGGTGACCTTGCCGACCGCCTCCGGGTCGAAGTCCTGGGTGGGGGTGGTGAGGGCGATGCAGCTGCCGGCGGGCAGGGCGTCGCGCAGGGCGGCGACCCGTCCCCACGGGTCGTCCTCGTCGGCGATGAGCATCAGCACGGCGATCATCAGCAGGCCGACCGGCTGGGTGAGGTCCAGCGTGGCGGTGAGCGCCGGGTCGGTGAACAGTTCCTCGGGCTTGCGCAGGTCGGCGTGGATGTAGGTGGTCCGGCTGGCGGGGCTGGACACCATCAGGGCGCGGGCGTGGGCGAGCACGATCGGGTCGTTGTCGACGTAGACCACCCGGGTGCCGGGGCTGACCGCCTCGGCGATCTCGTGGGTGTTGGGCGAGGTGGGGATGCCGGTGCCGAGGTCGAGGAACTGGCGGATGCCGTGTTCCCGGGCGAGGTGGCGGACGGCCCGGCCCTGGAAGGCGCGGTTCGCCTTGGCCATCTGCTTGACGCTCGGCACGGCCTCCTCGATGGCCTGCCCCATGGCGCGGTCCGGCGGGAAGTTGGTCTTGCCGCCCAGCCAGTAGTCGTACACGCGCGCCGAGTGCGGGGCGGTGGTGTCGACGCCGAACCGTTCCCACTGGCTCAGCTCGGCGGGGTCGTCGTCGGGCCGGCCCTGGTCCGGGATGTCCTGACTTGTCGTCATGGCCACGTCCTCTGATGGCAGATCATCACACTGGGGAAGGCACAGCGTAGCGGTCGGGAGGGGAGGCCGAGCGTCCGGTCGGGGAAGTCGCGGGGAAGCCGGGGGCGGGCGGGGTGTGCTTGCGCCGTCGGAGTGGTGATCGGGCCCGTCTGAGGCGCCATCGGGGAGCGGCGGCGCTACACGGGGGAAGCATTCAGAATGCTGTCAGATCATCAGATTTACTCACGAATGCCCTCGCGGCGACTGCTACTGGTCGCGGCCGGGATGTCCCTGCTCGGGGCGGCCGGCTGCGGCAGCCCCTGGAGCGACGCGGACGACGCCGGGGCGGGCGCCACGGCGCGGACGCCGGGTGCCGCGCCGGAGGCCTCCGGACCGGGCTCCGGGCCGGAGGCGGCCCAGGCCGCCCCCTCCGCGGCGCCCCCGCCCGCCCCCACGGCTGCGCCGCCGCCCGCCGCCGCCCCGCCGATGCCCGCCCGCCGGCGGCTCACGGAGGAGGAGGCCAAGCCGGTCAACCAACTCGACCCGGGCCAGCGGGTGGTGGGGCTCACCATCGACGACGGGCCGGATCCCCGGTACACGCCGACCGTCCTGGCGCTGCTCCAGCAGTACGGGATCCGGGCGACGTTCTTCCTGGTCGGCGAGTGCGCCGTCGAGAACACCGGGCTGGTCCGGGAGATCGCGGACCGCGGCCACCACATCGGCAACCACACCTGGACCCACCCCGACCTGCGGCACATGTCCGACGAGGCGGTGCGGGACGAACTGGAGCGCACCTCCGACCTGCTGTACCGGACCACCGGGCGCCAGCCGTCCTGGTTCCGCGCGCCCGGCGGGGACTGGTCGCCGGTCGCGCTCAGGGTGACCACCGAGCTCGGGATGCGGCCGATGGGCTGGACGGTGGACCCGGAGGACTGGGCCACGCCCGGGACCTCGGTGATCACTGAGCGGATCCTCAAGAACGTCCGGCCGGGGTCGATCGTGCTCAACCACGACGGTGGCGGTGACCGCTCACAGACGGTGGCGGCGCTGAAGGCGTACCTGCCGGTGCTGGTCGACCAGGGGTACTCCTTCTCGGCCCCGTCGAACTGAGCGGGGGCGCGGGGCGGCGGGTGCGGGTGGCGGTTTCCCGATGAAGGTCGCGGCTTTACCGCTTAAACCACCCGAAAGAGTGGCTTGGGAGAACCGTTTCTGCTGATTTTGGGCCTCTAGGGTGATCTCGCATCAATGCATCAGGTACCACCAGGTACCTCCTGAAAGGCCATCAATCATGCGTCTCCGCAACACCGCACTCGCCGTCGCCAGCGCCGTCGCCCTCGTCCTCGCGGTTCCGACCTCCGCCGGCGCCGCCACCGGCGACTTCCTCTACAAGGTCGGCCCCGGTGTGCCGGCCGGGCTCGCCGACCCGGAGAGCGGCCAGTGCATCAACCTGTTCGGGGCCACCGAGAAGGACCCGGCCTTCGCGCCGGAGAACTTCACCACCTCGACGGCCACGGTCTTCCTGGACTTCGACTGCAAGGGCGACGTCTTCTACGTCATGAACCCCGGCAAGAAGCTCGGCGACCGGCTGAAGCTGCGCTCCGTGGTCTTCTCCTGAGTGGGGTGGCCCGGGCCGGACGGTCGGCGTAGCGTCGAACTGTCCGGCCCGGTCGCCGGCGCCCCGCCGTGCCCGTGCGCGGCTCGCTGTGCCCGTGGTCGGGCGCCCCAAGCCTGGGCAGAGCGAAGGAGGGCCTGGGATGACCGGCAACGGCTACGCACACCCCGAGGCGCTGGTCCGCACCGAGTGGCTGGCCCGCCACCTGGACGACGGGACGATCCGGGTCGTCGAGGTGGACGAGGACACCACCGCCTACGACCGGGACCACATCCCCGGCGCGATCGGCTGGAACTGGACCACCGACCTGCACAGCCGGGTCGGCCGCGACTACGCCGACCGGGAGGGCGTCCAGCACCTGCTGCGGGCGGCCGGCGTGGAGGACGACACCACCGTGGTGCTCTACGGCGGCAACAACAACTGGTTCGCCGCGTACGCCTACTGGCTGCTGCGGTTGCGCGGCTTCGGGCCCGTGCGGCTGCTGGACGGCGGGCGCAAGAAGTGGGAGCTGGAGGGGCGCGGGCTCACCGAAGAGGTGATGGACTACCAGCACACCGCCTACCGGCTGACCGGGCCCGAGCGCCCGGAGCTGCGGGCGCTGCGGGACGAAGTGCTCGGCAAGGCCGAGCTGTTCGCCAAGCCCGGCTCGGACGCGGTGCTGGTCGACGTCCGCTCGCCCGCCGAGTACCGGGGCGAGCTGATCGCCCCGCCGCACCTGCCGCAGGAGCAGGCGCAGGTGCCCGGGCACATTCCCGGCGCGGTGAACGTCCCCTGGTCGCAGGCGGCCAACGACGACGGGTCGTTCCGCTCGGCGGAGGAACTGCGGGCGCTGTACGCGGGGAAGGGCGTGGAACCGGAGCGCGAGGTGATCGCGTACTGCCGGATCGGCGAACGGTCGGCGCACACCTGGTTCGCGCTCACCGAGCTGCTGGGGTACCCGCACGTGAAGAACTACGACGGCTCGTGGACGGAGTACGGCTCGCTGGTGCGGGCGCCGGTGACGCTCGGCGGGTGAGGGGGCGGCGGGTGAAGGGGCGGCGGGTGAAGGGGGTCAGGAGTGAGTGGGCCGGGGGGTGAGGGGTCGGGGCGTGAGGGACGGGTGGGGCGCGGGGGGCCGGCGGGGTGTGTGACGGTGCCGCGGCGGTGCCGTGTCGGCCTGTTTCTTTTCATGAACATCTCACAATTGGGGAGTGGAGCGGGAGCCACCGGGACATGGATCGATCCGACCCATCGTCCCAGTGACCCTGGAGGACCACGTGCGCAAGAGGCTGATCGTCTCTGCTGCCAGCGCCCTGAGCCTGTTCCTGGCCGTCCCCGCCTCGGCGGCCGACTTCCAATCCGGCGCGGCCGGCATCGGAGACCCGTACTACCCGACCTACGGGAACGGCGGGTACCGCGTCTCGCACTACGACATCCGGCTGAAATACCAGCCCGCCACCGACGAGCTGGAGGGCACCACCACCATCCTCGCCACGGCGACCGAGAACCTCTCCCGCTTCAACCTCGACTTCGCGCTGAACGTCCAGGAGGTCCGGGTCAACGGACGTCCGGCGACCTTCGCCACCAGCGGCGAGCAGGAGCTGGAGGTCACGCCCGCCCGGCCGCTCGCCAAGGGCAGCCAGGCGACCGTGGTGGTCCGCTACAAGGGCGTCCCGTCCACCGTGAAGAAGTACGGCTTCACCGCCTGGCTGCGCACGCCGGACGGCGCGGTGGCCGCCGGCGAGCCCGAGTCGGCGTGGTGGTGGTTCCCGAGCAACGACCACCCGAGCGACAAGGCCACCTTCGACGTCTCGGTCCAGGTGCCGGACGGCAACCAGGTGATCAGCAACGGCATCCTGACCAGTGCCGTCTCCCAGGCCGGCTGGACCCGCTACAGCTGGCGCGAGAACAAGCCGCAGGCGACCTACCTGGCCACCCTCGCGGTCGGCAAGTTCGACGTCACGACCGACACCACGCCGAGCGGGCTGCCCGTCTACAACGCGTACAGCAAGGACCTCGGCGAGGACACCGACGCGGCCAAGGCCAGCGTCGAGCGCACCGGCGAGATCGTCGACTGGCTGAGCGGCTACTTCGGCGACTACCCGTTCAGCTCGGTCGGCGGCTACGTGCCCAACGTCAAGACCGGCTTCGCCCTGGAGACCCAGACCCGGGTCTTCTACAGCCCCCGGCAGTTCGCGCGCGGCTCCAACACCTCCGTCGTCGTCCACGAGCTGGCCCACCAGTGGTACGGCGACAGCGTCTCGGTCTCGCACTGGAGCGACATCTGGCTGAACGAGGGCTTCGCCCGGTACTCGCAGTTCCTCTGGTCCGAGCACGAGGACGAGGGCACGGCGCAGGAACTCGCCGACTACGTCTACGCCTCGCACCCGGCCGACGACCCCTTCTGGACCGTCAAGCCGGGCGACCCGGGCGCCGCCAACCAGTTCGCGAACGCCGTCTACGACCGGGGCGCGGTGGCCATCCAGGCGCTGCGCAACGCCGTCGGGGACGACAAGTTCTTCCAGATCCTGAAGGGCTGGCCCACCGAGCGCCGCTACGGCAACGCCTCCGTCCCGGAGTTCCAGGCGTACGCGGAGAAGGTCTCCGGGAAGAAGCTCGGGGACCTCTTCGCCACCTGGCTGTTCACCGCCTCGAAGCCGGCCGCCGGGCCGGCGCCGGCCGCAGCGGCGGCCTCGCTCGCGCCGGGTGCCGGCGCGGGACAGGACGCCGGGCGGCTGCCGGCGGAGCCGAAGTCCTGGAAGAAGATCCAGGAGACCAACTCGCTGCACGACGAGGAGCGTTGATTCCTGGGTCCGTTGAGCCCCCGGATGTGACCTGGTGACCTGGTGACGGGCGTGGTCCGGTCGGCCGCTTGAGGAAGCGGGCGGTCGATCGGGCTACGCCGCTCCGGGGCCGTCCGCCGCCAGCAGCTCGGTGAGGCGGCGGACGGCGAAGGGTATGAGCTCCCGGACCGGGATCAGCCGACAGGGCGCGTTGCCGACCAGCACCTCGCGGATGCCCGCCCGCTCCTCGAACTCCTTTCCCACGGCCGGGAAGTGGGTGTCGTTGTCGTCGCCCACGTCGGGTGCCTCGATCCAGACCCGCTCGCCCTGGATCGCCATCGGGAAGCGCCGGAGCTTGAGGCGGCGGTTGGGCGCGAAGGTCTCTGCGTAGTGCAGGAAGGTGTTGCGGTTGTGCCCGACACCGATCAGCAGCACGTACCCGCCGAGGTCGTGCAGCGCGCCGAAGGGCGACTCGCGGCCGACCGCGAAGCCCAGCGAGCGGCGGGCGGTGACCTCGCGGGCGTGCGCCCCGACCGCGGCGACCGAGGCCTGCGGATGCGTGCTGCGCAGGCTCTCCGGCAGCGCGCGCAGCGCCTCCGGTACGGCGCCCATCAGTGAGGGGAGCCCGGGGTGGAACAGCGGGACGGCGGCGCGCCGTTCGGCGACCTCGGGGCTCGGCAGGCCGGTGTGCTCCGGTGCCGGGTCCCGGACGACGGCGGTGGTGAAGGTGGGCACCGCGACCGTGCCGCCGGGCCCGACCGCCTCGCGCAGGCTGGCCACCACGGACGCGGCACCGCCGTCGACCCGGCCGAGGCTGGAGAGCGAGGAGTGCACGATCACCGCCATGCCCTCGCGGACGCCCACCCGCCGCCAGCCCTCGACGAGATCGGCGGTGCTGAGCGGCGCTTCGAGCGGTGCGTCGAGCGGGGTGGTGCGCGGGCCGGCGCTGTGCGCGGTGGTGCGGTGCGCGGTCATGGTGCCCCCTGGCGGTGCTGTGCAGGTGCTGGGTGGGATCGTTCGGGGCCGACCATAGCGCGTGACACTGACAACCGGTCAGGACGGGGTGGCCGTCCGGCAGTCCGTCCTGCTCGGTCGTGCGGTGCCGGGGCGGCGGCCGTTCAGGGCCTCGACCCCGTCGCTTCGGCCAGCACCCGGGCCTCCTGCTCGGGCGTGAAGCCGTGGCCGAGGGGCGGTTCGCCGCGCTCGCGGTCCCAGGCGAGCACGTCGGCGGCGGTGACCGCGAGCGGGGTCGCCGGCAGCCCGACCGCTCTGGCCCTCGCGGCGCTGCGCTGCTGTCCGGGCCAGAGCGGTGCGGCCCGGACCAGCGGGAAGAACGGCGGCGGCGCGCTCTCCGGCGGCACCGGGACGACCTCCACCTCGGTGCCCGCGACCTCGGCGCAGGTGGCAATCAGCCCGCCCAGTGTGGTCGGTTCGGCCGGGCCGACGGCGTGGAAGGCACCCGCCCGGCCGTCCTGGAGCAGCCGGACCACCAGCCGGGCCAGGTCGCGCACGTCGACCACCTGGACGGGCTGCTCCGGCCGCCCCGGCAGCGCGATCCGCCCGCCCCGGGCGGCCCGGCGCGCCCAGTAGGTGAGCCCGCGCTGCTCGTCGTGGGGGCCGGCCACCTTTCCGGGGCGCACGATCGTCGCCCCGTCCCCGTAGCGGGCGGTGACGTCGTCCTCGCAGGCGACCTTGAGCCGACCGTACGTCTCCTCGGTGAGCTGCTCGGCGTCGCGCAGCGGTGCGCGGCGCGGGACGGACTCGTCCGAGCCGGGGGCGAGACCGGCGCGCTCGTACACCGCGTGGCTGGAGATGAACAGGTAGCGGCCGACCCGGTCGCCGAGCGCGTCCATGGCCTGGCCGACCTGGCGGGGGCGGTAGCCGCTGACGTCCACCACCGCGTCCCAGCGGCCGCCGCGCAGGGCGGTGTAGTCGCCGGTGTCGCGGTCGCCGATCAGGTGGGCGGCGGCGGGGAAGAGGCCGGGGTTGGTCCGGCCGCGGGTGAACAGGGCGACCTCGGCGCCACTGCGCAGGGCGTCGTCGGCGATCGCGCGGCCGACGAAGGAGGTGCCGCCGAGGAGGAGGATCCGCATGGGCCCAGCGTAGCGGCGGGGCCGGGGGAACAACGGATGGTGAGGGGGCGCCGGAGGGCACCGCGCATCACGCGGTGCCCTCCGGACAAGGGCCTAGGCTGCTTCGAGAGCGCGGGCCTCGGTGAGGATCAACTCCTCGATCCCGTAAAGGAAGCGTTCCATCGCCGGGCGCGGGAGCACCGCCGGGTCGGCCGTCATGGTCAGGCTCAGTGCGCCCGGGGACTGCAGCGCGTCCAGGGCGTAGGTCAGGCCGGGGCGGGGCTCGAACTCCACCGGCCAGGTCAGGGTGGTCACGTCCTCGCCCGTCCCGGTGTCGGGGGATGCGGTGACCAGCTCGCGGGTGTCGTTGAAGATGCAGGACCGGTCCGCGAGCGGGACGCCCTCGGCGGCGAGCCGCCCGATCTCGGCCTCCAACCGGAGCTTGTCGTAGTAGGCGTGGCGGTAGGCGCCGATCGCGGCGGCGTTGGTGCGTCGGACGACGTCCCCGAACTTGGCGGTGGCGTCCGGGAGGTGGAACAGCCCGTCGCCCGCGACCACGCTCACCGCGTTGGTCAGCTCGGGCAGGAAGCGGTTGCTCACCACGACGTTCAGCACCGCGTCCGTCGAACCCGACAGCCGGGCCGTCATCGCCGCCGTCGCCGCCAGCAGCACCGAGGAGGAGGTCACCCGGTGGGCGGCCGCCACCCGGTCCACCGCGCGGGGCAGCGTGGGCGAGCGCAGGACGGCGTTCGGGAACCTGGTGGCCGGCGTGGCCGGCGTGGCCGGCTCACCGGGCGGGGGGAACAGCCGGGCCGGGGCCAGCCGCAGCTTGCGCAGGAACTGCTTGCGGGCGCCCTCGTCCCGCCGCCGACCGCGCTCCGAGGCCTGGAACTCCGCCTCCTCCAGCGGTTGCTGGGCGGGCTCGCGGATCTTGGCCAGCTCGTCCGGCGAGGTGCCCTGGCAGAGCGCGGTCAGGTCGGCCACCAGGCGGTTCATCCCCGTGCCGTCGACCGCGGTGTGCGAGAGCACCAGGCTCACGTACCGGGCCGACCCGCCCGTCTCCACGACGCCGACCCGGATCGGCCACTGGGCGGCGGTGTCGAACGGCAGCGCCGCCAGCTCCTCGTGCAGCCGCGCGCCCGCCTCGACCGGATCGGCCGGCTCCGCGCAGTGCCGTACCTCCACCTCCAACCGGCCTTCGGGGTCGACTACTTGGCGCAAGCGGCCGGCCTCGCCCGGCACCAGGCGGGTGTGCAGCGAGTCGTGCAGATGGAGCAGTCGCTCCAGGCCTGCGAGCAGGACGGGCAGCGGCAGCCCGGGGTCGAGCGGCGCAGCCGCGGCGATGTTGTAGCGCGGCGCGTCGGCCGGGGCGAGCCGGCTCACGGCGTCCCGGATGGCCTGTTGGCCCCAGGTGGCGGGACCGGACCCGGCCCGGCCGGACGAGAAGGCGATGTGCAGCAGTTGACGAGTGGTCACCGTGTGGCTCTCCGATGTGGCGGTGGATCGTGACGTCGTGCCGGTGCGTTGGGAGCGCGGATGCTGCTGGGGAGAGTGTGGCGCACCGCCTGCCCGCCGTCGAGGTCCGGAGCCCGGGGGCCGGGGCCGGCGCTCCGGTGGGCGCGCGGCCGGGGCTTCCGCATCTATCTCGACGTGAAGTATCTTGATGTCGAGATTAATGCCGATCATGCAACGGGGGCCTGCCATGCGGGGGAACGGACTGATGGCGCAGCTGCGGAAGCCGCCGGGCGGGCGGGACGCGCGGATCATGCTGCTGGCGCAGTGCGTCGACCGGACCGGGAGCGGGGTGTGGGCGGCGGCCTCGGTGCTGTACTTCACCTACGTGTGCGCAATGGACGCCCGACAGCTCGGCGTGCTGCTGGGCGTGGGCGCGGCGGCGGGCATCGCCGGATCCCCGCTCGCCGGGCGGGCGGCCGAACGGCTGCCGGTGCGGTGGCTGCTGATCGGGTGCCACCTGCTGCGGATCGGGACGATGGGCCTGCTGCTGGTCGTCGACGACTTCGCCACGCTGCTCCCCGCCGTCGCCCTGACCTGCCTGGCCGAACGGGCGGCCAAGACCCTGGAGATGCTGTTCGCCACCCGGGTCGCGGGCGAGCGGCGCGGTACGTACCAGGCGCTGTTCCGCAGCGTGGCCAACGCCGGGTACGCGCTCGGCGCGGGCATCGCGGCGATCGGCCTGGCGATGGGCACCACGACCGCCTACCGCGCGCTGATCGTGGCCAACGCGCTCTCCTTCGTCCTCGCTGCCGTCCTGGTCTGGCGCACCCGGGAGCCGGCCGGGCGCGGCCTGGTCGCGGCGGCCTCCGGGGAGGAGCCCGCCGCCGCCCCGGCGGCCGTGCCGAGCCCCTGGCGCGACCGGGGCTACCTGCTGTTCGTCGCGCTGGACATGCCGCTGAACCTCGACGACTCGATCCTCAACGTCGGTCTGCCGCTCTGGCTCGTCCACCACACCGGCGCGCCGCACGCCGTCGTCCCGGCCTTCCTGATCCTCAACACGGTGCTCGTGGTGCTCCTGCAACTGCGCGTCTCCGCGCGGGCGGAGGGCCCGCGCGGGGCGGCCGCGGCGGTGGGCTGGTACGGCCTGACGCTGCTCGGCTGCTGCCTGCTGACCGCGCTCGCCACCGGCGGCGGGCCGTGGACGGCCTCGCTCGCGCTGCTCGCCGCGGCGATGCTGGTCACACTGGCGGAGCTGATGCGCTCGGTGAGCTCCTGGGAGCTGGCGGTCGTCCTGGCGCCCCCGGGGGCCCAGGCCTCCTACCTGGGGGTGGCCGGGATGGCCCAGTCGGTGCAGAAGTCGGTGGGCCCGCTGCTGCTCACCGGCGTGGTGATGACGGCCGGTCCGGCCGGCTGGCTGGCCCTCGGCGCGGCGACCGTCGGCCTCGGCGCGCTCCAGCGCCGGGCCAGCCTGCGCCGGCTGGCGGCGCTGGCCGGCCCGGCGGCCGAGCCGTCGCCGCGGGTGGGCGCGGCGGTCGGCTGATCCGGCGCGTCGCGGCCGCCGGGCGCCCGCCGGGCCCGGTGCCGTCGGTGGGCCGGGACGGACGGCGGAGGGGGCGTCAGGGCCTCGTGACGTGCGGGGGGACGGTCGGCCGCACTGCCGCGGGGCGGCTCGTCAGATCGGCTGGCGGGCCATTTCCGCCGGCCCGGGCCGGGTGGCGGTGACGACGTGGTAGTCGAGGAGGCCGCTGCGCCAGGCGGGGAGGAAGTTGCGGCTCCAGTGACCGGGAGGGACGGCGTCGGTGAGATAGCGGTCGAGGCCGGGCCAGACGGCGTCGCCGATGGACTCGGTGGTGATGGTGGTGAAGCCGGCTGCGGTGAGGTCGCTGGTGAAGGCGGCGAGGGGATGGGGGACGTCGAGGCCGTCGGCGAAGCTGGCGAGGAGGATGCTCAGGCGCTCGGTGATGTCCGGTCCGGCGGCGGCGAAGAAGGTGGTCACGACGAGTCGGCCGCCCGGGCGTAGGACGCGGGCGGTCTCGCGGGCGAAGCCGGTGAGTTCGCGGAAGTGCTGGGCGGCCTCGACGGAGTAGACGCCGTCCAGGGAGGCGTCGGCGAAGGGGAGTTGGTTGGCCGATCCGAAGGTGTAGGCCAGCCGATCGGGGTAGGTGGCCAGGGCTTTGGCGTTGACGGCGCGGGCGCGCTCGATCTGGTCCGGGTGGATGTCGACGCCGGTCACGCCCCCGAACCGGAACTCGCGCAGGGCGAGCGCCGCGCCGAGTCCGCGCCCGCAGCCGACCTCGGCCAGCCGCAGCCGCTCACGTGGCTCCGCGAACTCCCGCAGGACCCGGCGGTAGAGCTGCTCCTGGCTGTGGACCCGGTCCTCGGTCGTCGGGGCGGTGAGGTCCATGTCTTGCCAGTAGCCGAAGTTGATGAATCCACCGGCGAAGC
Organism: Kitasatospora sp. NPDC043949; assembly: GCF_056435365.1. Classification (NCBI taxonomy): domain Bacteria; kingdom Bacillati; phylum Actinomycetota; class Actinomycetes; order Kitasatosporales; family Streptomycetaceae; genus Kitasatospora; species Kitasatospora sp. NPDC043949. Next base: position 35,449 of record NZ_JBWKEQ010000028.1, read on the forward strand.
TCGCGGCCCGGGACAGATCGCCGGCACCGTAGGTCCGGCGTACGGGGGCGGGGATGTGGTCGTGGCTCATGATGGTCGGTCTCCCGGTGTGTGATGTACCCGGTCTCGGCGGTGGAGTGACGACCCCGGACCGGGGGCGCTGAACGCGCAGTGTGACGGTGTGGCGGCGCTGTGACCGGCTCCGCGGTGTTCGGCGCCCGTCGGGCGCGCCGAGGTACGTACCCAAACCGGTGGTGATCCGAACACGGTACGTGATGGGCCCCGGTCCGGGGCGGGAAAGGGGCGCGGAGGTGGCCCGGGGGGCTCAGAACACCGCCGCACTACCCGGGGCGGCTACCGGGCGCGCCCGGCCAATTCGCTACAGTCCGCGCGGATTGCCGAGGATGTGGGACAGGACGGCGACCACCGGGCCGTGCATCCCTGGCGCATCGGGCGCGCGGACTTCCTGCGGGACGCGGCCGACGGGGCGCCGGGGCGCAGGGCGTGTCGTGCGGGCCGCCCGGCCCGTTACCGGGACGTCTGAACAGGAGAGGGGATTCCTTGGGGAACAGCGGAGGTGCCGCGGCGCATTCCGGCATCGACTTCCAGCAGCGCGTGGCGGCGCTCACCATGTGCCACATGCTGTGCGACCTCGCCGATCTGAGCCTGCTGGGGCTCGACGGCGCGGGCCGGGTCGAGGAGTTGCGGTTCGAGACGGAGGACGAGATCGACGACCTCGTGCTGGTCGGGCCCGGGGTGCGGTACTTCGTCCAGGCCAAGAACACGATCAGCGTGTCGGCCGCGCCGACCTCGGACTTCGGGTCGGTGCTGGGCCAGTTCGTGCGGCAGTACGTGACGGACAGCCGGCCCGGGGACGTCTATCTGCTGGCGACCTCGACCGAGGCGTCCGCCCGGGTGCGCAGGGAACTGCGCAAGTTGACGGAGGCCGCGCGGCTGAGCCGGTCGAGCAGCGCGGAGCTCCCGCTCAACGGGGCCGAGCGGGACGTCCTGGAGAAGACCGAGGGGCTTGTCCGGGCGCATTACGAGACGGCGACCGGGCGCGCGATCACGGCGGTGGAGCTGCGGGAGATCCTGGCCCGGATCAGGGTCAGCTCGCTGGACGTGCGGGAGGGCGGTTCGCTGGAGTCGGCCGCGCTGCTGATGCTCAGCGTCCGGTCGGCGATCGGACCGCGGCTGCTCTGGGGCGGCCTGATCGCGCTGGCGGTGTCGCTGGCACGGGACAGGCTCGCGATCGATGCCGAGGGTCTGCGGGCGCGGATGGGCAAGTACGTCCGGGACCACCCGGAGCCGCCGGGGCCCGGCGCGAGCGGGCTGCTGAACCGGGAGACGGTGGCCGGGCTGGCGTTCGGCCGGGAGGTGGTGCTCGCGGAGGCCTCCTTCGAGGGGTACGAACTCGTCATCGCGGACTTCCGCAGGTTCGACGAGGCCGGGGCGAAGCGCGTCACCTTCGCGGACGGGCACGTCGAGTGGGCGCCGGGGGAGCGGTGGAGGGTCGTCGGACGGTGGGCCACCTGGGCGGGACTGGAAAGGCACCTCGAAAACCGTGCGGAGGAGTACCGGGACCGGCGGGTGCTCATGATCCCCGCCACGTTCACGGACGACCCGAGTGACGCACCGGCGGCCCGCGCGCACGCGGAGCACTGCGCGAACCTCGCCGAACGCGTCGAGGACGCCTTCGGCTGCCGGCACTGCGGCGACGCCGTGTCCGAGGCGGGCGCACCGCTGATCGAGGTCGACGAGGAGGGCCGCCCCGAGGACATCGGCCTGGTGCACGAGGAGTGCCTGCGGCCGACGGACCGGGTGCTCGGCGGGGTGGACGGCGAACTCCTCCGGGAGAATCCGCGGTTGCGCAACTTCGACTACGCGGGCTGGATCGCCGCCCTCCAGGGCGGCCAGTGGATGTTCGGCGGGATCGCGAGGGCGCAGCTGCCGGTCGCCCGCATCGCCTGGAAGTCGGAGTACGACGACTTCTCCCGGGGCGGCTGGTGTGTCCGGATCTCGTTGGAGGACGGCGGCGCGAACTACGTCACCGACCGCGGTCGGGTGGCCCGGCGCTCGGAGCGGAGGGCGGCGGAGGGCGCCGAGCGGATGAACGCGGACTTCGCCGCCGCGCGGAGGTCGGGGGATCCTTGGTGCTACACGCCCGACGGCTCCGGATTCGCCCCCTACTCGAGGCTGCTCCGCCAAGGGGAGGAGCCGATCCCGTGCGTCCGGGCCAAGGCGGTGCGGTACACCCGGGCCATCGGGGAGGCCTACTCGGACTGCCGGCGGTACTACGCGCCACTGGCGTACCTGGTGGACGCGGAGACCGGGGACCCCGTGGTCGTGGACGGGGTGATCACACTGCTCACCGATCCGCTGGAGCTGGACTCCTACGTGCGGAACTGGGCGCGCAGCGGCGTCGAGCTGCCCGAGTTCACGGTGGCCGGGATCCTGAGCGACGAGCAGTTCGACCGCTTCGTCCGGCTGGCGATGACGCGGGGCACGAACCTGGTCGTCAACCCGAAGCTGGCCCTGGACGGCTCCCTGGTGAGCGGGTACCTGTTGGACGTCTTCGAGGACCTGACGCGGGGCGCCGCGCCGGTCCTGTAGCGGGGCCGGGTGCCCGGGGCCGGGGCCTCGGGCACCCGGCGGGGTCACCAGCCGAGCAGGTGGGTGCGGCGGGTGAGGGCGGCGAGGATGGACTCGGCGGCGCCGGCGGGGGTGAGGGAGCTGGTGTCCAGGGTGTGCGGGCCGGGGACGGCGCCCGGGGTGGACTGGAGGACGACGAGGTGGAGGGCGGCGCCGGTGGTGCGGCTCTCGCGGCGGAAGGTGTCGAGGGTGGGCGGGGCGGCCGGGCACTCGACGATGACCTGGTAGCCGCCGGTCGCGTAGGCGAAGGCGGCCTGCGCGGCGGCGGCGAGGGCGGTGGTGTTCTGCCGCTCGGCCTCGGGGAGGTGCGGCGGGAGCTGGCCGCGCCGGATGACCCGCAGGAAGTCGTGCGCACGCAGGTGGACGCTCGGGTGCAGCTCCTCCGCGAGCCGGCTCGCGACCGGGCTCTGGCCGGCCCCGGCCGGGTCGACGAGGACGAGGACGCCGCCGGCGCCCCGGCCGCCCCCGAGCTCCGGCCCACCTACGGTCGTACGGTTCACAGCTGCTGATCCCTTCGCGGGCCGGGGACGGACGGGTAGCCGGGGCGAGGCGGTCGGAGTGCGGACGGGCCGGCCGCCCCGGATACGGACAGCCGACCGCCTCGTCCCTACGACTGGTGCTTTCGGGGATCAACCTAGTCCACGCCGGTGCCCCGAGTCGTCCCCACTCCTGCACCGGGGCGCTCAGCGGTCCTCGACGCGCAGCACGATCGGGTTGGTGAGGGCCGCCATCGGGCCCCAGGGGAGGTCCGGGCCCATCGCGTTGCCCTTGCCGGGCGACCCGTCCGGCTTCGGGTGGCGGACCTCGGCCCGGACGTAGGCGGCGAGCGAGGCCGTCGTGCGCCAGACCACCGTGCCGGAGCCGTCGGCGGGCAGTGACTCCTGGTGCAGCTGGCCCTCGTCGGTGAGGAGGCGGACCGTCCCGCCGGGCACGCCGGAGACGGCGAGCCGGACGTCCAGCGGGGCGTCCGCCGGGACGGCCAGCTCCTCGCCGATGCCGGCCCGGCGGCCGTGCCCGGTGACGGTGAACTCCAGCTGGACGGAGGCGGATTCGGCGAGCCAGCTGCGCCCGTCGCGCAGCCCGTCGAGGATCGCGTCCCGGGTGAGGTCCTCGGCCAGGACGACGTTGTGCGGGGAGCCGATGACCTGCGGGGCGCTGTGCGCGTCGCTGTTGCCCAGGGCGGGCAGCCAGGAACGGCCCTCGCGCAGGGCGACGGCGAGCCGGCCGTCCCAGGTGTCGACCGCGGACTCGTCGTCGTACGTCCAGGGCCCGTTCCACACCTCGACGCCGTCGGCCTGCTCGTAGCCGAACTTCCACTGGCAGGCGACGTACGGGCAGTACGGGTGCGCGGGCACCACCAGGCCGCCGGAGCGGTGGACCTGACGGACGAAGCGTGGGTACTCCTCGTCGCGGGAGCGGTAGCGCCAGTCGACGAACTGGCCCGCTTCGAGGCCGAGGGCCAGCCAGTGGCCGTTGCGGGTGGTGATCTCCTCGCCCGGGATGATCAGCAGGTCGGGGCCGGCCAGCGGGCCCCAGACCGCGTGCGAGGAACTGGTGTTGTGGTCGGTGGAGACGATGAAGTCGAGGCCGGCCGCGCGGGCTCCGGCGGCCACCTCCTCCGGGAGGCGCCGTCCGTCGGAGTGCACGGTGTGCAGGTGGCAGTCGCCCCGGTACCAGGCGCGGCCGCGGCCGCGGGCCCGCTCGGACGGGTAGTGCGGGGTGAACGCCGGCCCGGGGGCGCCGAACCGGAGGGTGACCTGGACGTGGTAGTCCAGCCCCTGCGGCGCGATCTGGTAGGGGCCGAGGGCGAGGTGCCAGGTGCCCGGGTTGATCGGGCCGGGGAGGTAGCCGGGGGTCGCGGTGTCGCGGGCGAGGCTGAACTCGGTACGGAAACCGCCGGACCAGCCGCGGAACCCGGGGCCGCCGAGGTCGGTGCCGCGTTCGTCGAAGATGCCGATGTCGCAGGAGTTGCCGGGGGTGCCGGCCGGGACCGGGGGCTTGTCGTAGCCGTAGCTGACGGCGATCTCGCGGACACCGGCGGGGACTTCGACGGGGAGGTGGACGAAGTCGGGGGAGCCGGTGGGGAGGTGGCCGGCGAGGGTGAGGGTCCGCTCGGTGCCGGGGGTGCCGGGGGTGCCGGGTGTGTCGGGTGCGGAGGCGGCGGCGGGGGTGGTCGCGGCCAGGCCGAGGGCGGCGGCGGCTCCGGTGGTGAGGCCGGTGCGGAGGAGGTCGCGACGGGCGGGGCGTGGGGTGTCGTGGTCGGCGGGCATCGGGTCCTCCGGGGCAGGGCGGGCGGGGTCCGTTCGGCTCCTTACCCGTGGCGGTGAATCAGGGGTGAGCCGGGGCCCACGGGCGGGGGGCGGCTCGGTGAAGGGGGTCGCCGTCGGCCGGGTCGGCGAGTTGCGGGCGGTGACGAATAGTCCGTTCATATTCATAGCGAGCGGATCGGATCATCGCGGAGGAGACGGGTGTGGCACTGAGTCGGCGGGCGCTGCTGGCGGCGGTGGCCGGGAGCACGCTGGCGGGGTGCGGGCCCTCGGCGGGCGGCGGGGCGGCGGCCCCGGCGGCCTCGGTGGCTTCCGCTTCGGTTTCCGAGGCCGCCGAGGCCTCCGAGGCCTCGGCGATATCGGCGATATCGGCGGCGACGCCGTCGGAGCCCCCGACGCCCGCCCCGACCACCCCGACCACCCCGACCGCTGCGCCCGGGCGCCCGGAGCCGACCCGGGCCGAGCTGGTCGCCCGGTACGGCGGCGCCGAGCCGAAGCAGTGGGGGATGGAGGTCACCGGGGTGATCACCGAGCTGCCCGCCGGCGAGATCGCGATGGCGCTCACCTTCGACGCCTGTGGCGGCCCCGGCGGGAACGGGTACGACGCCGACCTGATCGACTTCCTGCGGAAACGTTCCGTCCCCGCCACGCTCTTCCTGAACGCCCGCTGGATCGACGCCAACCCGGACGTGTTCGAGCAGCTCGCCGCCGACCCGCTCTTCGAGATCGGCAACCACGGCACCGTCCACCGCCCGCTCTCGGTCACCGGCCGCTCCGCCTACGGCATCGCCGGCACCGGTGGCGTCGGCGAGGTGTACGACGAGGTCGCGGGCAACGCGCACAAGCTCGCCGGGCTGCTCGGCCGCCCGGTGCGCTTCTTCCGCTCCGGCACCGCGCACTACGACGACGTCGCCGCCCGGGTGGTCGCCGACCTGGGGGAACGCGCCGCGGGCTTCACCGTGAACGGCGACGGCGGGGCGACGCTCAGCGCCGTCGAGGTGCGGCAGGAGATCGCGGCGGCCCCGCCCGGGGCGATCGTGATCTGCCACATGAACCACCCGGGCGGCGGTACCGCCCCCGGGGTGGTGGCGGCGGTGCCGGGGCTGCTGGCGGCGGGGCGGCGCTTCGTCCGGCTGTCGGACGTGATGCGGTGAGGCGCGGGCGTGCCGCGCTGCGGCGACGTGCGCGGACCGCGTTGCGGCGTTAGGCCAGTCGGAGGCCTCCCGGGTGCTCCTCCTCGATGATCCGGACCAGCCAGTCGAACACCGTCGGCCCCTTGCCGGCCCTGGCGGCGGCGAGGTCGGCGCGGACGTGCTCGCGGTTGGCGGGGTGGCAGTGGGCCAGCCGCAGTTCCAGCTGGCGGACCGTCTCGGGGTAGCCGAGGTTGCGCCGGGAGACCGCGTGGTCGCGCCACTCGATCAGGTAGTCGCCGTCCTCGGGGGTGCCGTAGCCGCCGCGCAGGCAGTCGGCGAAGGCGTCGAGGTTCCGGCCGAAGTAGCCGTCGCTGCCGATGGTCTCACCGACCACGTCCCAGAAGTCGTCCAGCGTGTGGATCCGGGTGCCAGCTATCACATAGGTCACGGTCACGGGGTCGAGGATATGCCGAGTGCGGTCGTCGGTGCGCCGGACTACCGGGCGACCGCGATGGCGGTGGCGAGCAGGCCGTCACCGACGGCCCAGCGGCCCTCGAAGCCCTCGATGCGGCGGCCGTTGACGTTCGGGCCGGGGACCAGCAGCCGGGCGGTGAAGGAGCCGTCGGGGGAGAGGACCAGGTCGGCCTCGCTGAAGTCCAGGAACTGCTCGGTGAGCGGGAACCACGCCTTGTACACGGATTCCTTGGCGCTGAACAGGATGCGGTCCCACGGCGTGCCGGGGTGCTCGGCGAGCAGTTCGACGATCCGCTTCCCCTCCTCGGGCAGCGCGATGACGTCCAGGACGTCGTCCGGGAGCGGCAGGGCGGGCTCGGCGTCGATGCCGACCGAGGCGAGGTCGCCGGAGTGGGCGACGGCCGCCGCTCGGAAGCCCTCGCAGTGGGTGAGGCTGCCGACGACGCCGTCGGGCCAGCTCGGGGCGCCGCGCAGGCCGGGGACCAGCGGGCGGTAGGGGATGCCGAGGCGGGTGAGGGCGGTGCGGGCGCAGTGGCGGACGGTGGTGAACTCTCGGCGGCGCTTGGCCACCGCCTGGACGACGGCGGCCTCCTCGGCCGGTTCCAGCCGGGCCTCCGGCGGGTCGTCGTAGGACACCTCGGTCACGACGGCGTCCGGCAGCAGGTCCCCGATCACACGCTCCCCCTCGGTCGGTGCGCGGACGGCCGCCGCGCGGATCGAGCCTAACCCGGGTGGGGGTGGTCCCGGCGGGCCTTCCGGGGAAGATCCACCGGGACCACCCGGAGCATCGGGAGCACCGGGACCACTGAGGCCAACTCGCGGTACTGCTCGGCGCCGTCCAGCGACCGCAGCGGCCGGCCGAGGCCAGGCCCCAGCTGCGCGGGTAGCGCACCAGGCTCTGCGGGCCGCCGATGAGCGCGATCTCGCGCTCGACGTCCGGGCTCCAGTCGTCGGGCAGGTTCGGGTGGTGGAGGAAGCGGCCGAAGTGGCTGCGGGTGCCCTCGGGGAAGTGTCCGGCGGCGAGTTGGCGGGCGAAGCGGCTGCGGCGTAGTTCATCCCAGCCGCCGTCGTGGCGGCCCCGATGGCGGGCGGGGTAGAAGAGGCCGGTCAGGCCTTCCAGGACGCCGTGGTACTGCTCGAAGCCCGTCCGCAGCGGTCAGTTGGCGCGGTCGTCGGCGGCGTAGGGGTCGCGGTGGTGGGGGTCGGTGGGCGGGTCGACGGGCCGGTCGGTGTGCGGGGTGGTCTGCGGGGGGCTTTCGAGGGATTTTTGGGCGGGGGCTAGCGGTGCCGGGCAGGCGTCGCGGCGAGGGCCCGGACGGGCCGGGCGTACAGCTCGCCGAGCACCGGGGCGCCGGCGGCGACGGCTAGCGCGTCGGGGCCCCGCTGCTGGGCGATCAGCAGGTCGGCGTCCCGGTGCAGGTGTGAGCGGAGGGTGAACTCGGCCCGTACGACGTCGAGATAGGCGGGGTCGAGGACGGCGAAGGTCTCGGTGAGCACCAGCAGATCGGGGTTGACCACGTCCGCGAGCAGGGCGAGGGCGCGGCCGATGGTCCGGGCCCGCTCGCGGACCAGCCGGTCCGCCCGGGGGTCGCCCTGCTGGACGGCGGCGATCAGCTGGGCGCGGTCCGGCTTGGCGGTGATCCCCTCGGCGGCAGCCGCTTCGAACAGGGTGGTGTCGGAGGCTGCGACCGAGAGGCAGCCCCGGCGGCCGCAGTGACAGAGTGCGGCGTCGTCCGCGTCTTCGTCCGCTCTCTCGTCCGCTTGTTGGTCCACTTGCTGGTCCGCTTGTCCGTCCGCGAGCCGGTCCGCGATCGGCAGGTGGCCGAGGTCGCCGGTGGCCGAGGGTGGGCCCTGATGGACCGTGCCCGCGACCGCCAGCGCCGCGTCCACCACATGGCCGACGAACAGCTGCACCATGCTCCGCCGGGCGGCCGGGTGGCCGAACAGGATCTCCGCCTGGGTGAGCGCCCGGGCGTGGTTGTCCACCTGGACGGGCAGGCCGGTGGCGTCCTCCAGCAGCTCCCGCAGCGGCATGTCCCGCCAGCCCAACGGTCCGTGACGGAGCATCAGCCCACGCTCCGGGTCGACGGCGCCGCCGGTGACGGCGCCCAGGCCGACCACCGTCCGGCCGCCGCGCAGGGCGGCGATCAGCCGGGGCAGCCGCTCCAACAGCGGCTTCAGTACGGCGAATCCGGTCCGGCCCCGGTTGGAGATCTCCTGCCGGTACAGCACCTGCCCGCGCAGGTCGAGCAGTGCGAAGGTGGTGTACGGGACGCCGATGTGCAGTCCGGCCACGGCAAGCCGGTCGGTGTCCACGTCCACCGGCAGCTGCGGGCGGCCCAGCGCCCCGGTGCCGCGCCCGCCCGCCAACTCCCGGCGCTCGCGCAGCAGTCCGAGCCGCACCAGGTCCACCACCTGCCGGGAGACCGCTGACGCGCTCAGTCCGGTCAGAGCGGCGACCCTGCTGCGGGCGATCGGCCCGTGGTCGAGCACCGTGCGCAGCACGGCGGAGGCGTTGGCGTCCCGGCGGTCGTCCCCGGTGCGGACGGGCGGCCGGGCGAGGGGGGTGGTCATGGTGGCGGTACCCGGGTCCTCTGGGTCGGTTGACGGCCGGGTCCTCCCCGGCCGGGTCGGTCGTATCGCGTTCCTCCGGTCGGGACGATCGGCGGTAACGCGTGCCCCGGCCGAGTCAGTTGGCCGTTTCGAGCTCCTCGGCGGGCACCAGGCCGGCCACCCGCGGCGGGTCGGCCGGCTCCAGCAGACGGCTCGGAGCGCCGTCCACGCCGAGCGGCAGGTCGCCGTCCAGGGTGATCCGGCGGACCAGGCGCGGCTCGTCGCCGTAGTCGTTGACCGCGTAGTGCTGGGTGGCCCGGTTGTCCCAGATCGCGACGTCGCCGATCTGCCAGTCCCAGCGGACGGTGTTCTCCAGCCGCTCGACGTAGCGCTGGAACAGGTCGATCAGCGCCCGGCTGTCGGCGCCCGACACGCCTTGGATGCGCTGCGCGAACGCGCCCAGGAGCAGCGACTTCTCCCCGGTGACCGGGTGCACCCGGACGACGGGGTGTTCGGTCTTGAAGGCGGTGGAGACGAAGACGTCGCGGAACAGCCGGGCGATCTCGGCGTTGTCCGCCAGCTCCGGGCGCAGGGCCAGCCGGGCGGCGTAGTCGTAGTCGTTGGTGTGGACGGCCCGCAGGCTCTCGGCCAGGGCCTTCAGCGGTGCGGGCAGGTCCTGGTAGGCGGCCGCGGTGTTGGCCCAGACCGTGCTGCCGCCGGCCGGGGGCAGCTCCAGCGAGCGCAGGATCGAGGCCTTGGGGTAGGACGGCACGAAGGTGACGTCGGTGTGCCAGTTGTTGGCCCGCACGCCCTTGGTCGCGTCCAGCTCGAAGATGTAGCGGCCGTCCGCGCTGGGGACGGTCGGGTGGCCGACCGGCTGTCCCAACAGGCGGGCGAACGCCTCGTGTCCGGCGTCGTCCAGGTGCTGCTGGCCGCGGAAGAACAGCACCTTGTGCTGGTGGAGGACGGCCTCGACGGCGGCCACGGTCTCGGCCGGCAGGTCGCCGCCGAGGCGGACGTCGTGCACGATCGCGCCGATCCGGCCGGCGGCGGGGGTGAGGCGGAGTTCAGTCAGGGCGGTGGTCATGACGGTTCCCCTTCACGGGAAGATGGTGACGGTGAGTGACGCATGGCGGCACCGGGCCGTTCCGCGTGCCGGTCGCCGGGCAGGGCTGAGCGGCGAGGCGGGGCAAGGCCGAGCGGCGGGGCAGGGCGTGCGGGAGGGAGGCCGGTCCGGCGGGACGGACGGTCAGAGGGCGAGCGCGCCGCGACAACAGCGGCGCGGGCAGCAGGCGGTGGCCGGGCGCGGGGCACGGCGGACAGCGGTGTGCATCGGCCCTCCTTCCGGCTCGCCGCGAGTGGGCTCGGCGCTCATCGTGCTGAAGGGCGGGGCTCGCTGTCAATCGTCAACTTGGCTTCTGGGAACGGGTGTTGCCGCCGCGTTGCGGTATGTTGCGGCGGATGTCGCGGGGGTGGCGGGTGTGCTGCGGGCGGGAGTTCGACCTTGTGACGGGCTCGCGGCGGTTACTAACTTGCGGAGCGGAAGTAAGTTCGGAGCGGGCCGAGGGCGCGCCCTCGGGCCCTGGCGAAGGGGAGGTCGGCGCCCGTGCTGGAACTGCTGCACGCCCGCGCGTCGGCGCGGACCACGTGACGGGTGGCGCGACTGTCCGGTGGTGACGGAGCGTACGGACTGGGCGAGTGCTCCGAGGCCGGCCCGGGCGCGAGCGGGCCAGGGCGGGCCAGGGCGGCGGTCGCTCCCGGCTTCGTCCCGGTGGAGCGCAACCGGCGCGTGTGGACGGATCCGCAGCCGAGCGCCGCGATGCTACGGTCGTCCCCACTGGGGCGGTTCGGCAGTGCGGCCGAGGTCGCGCGGGTGGTCGGCTTCCTGGCGGGCGAGGAATCCTCGATCGTCAGTGGTGTCCGCCTCGCCGTGGACGGAGGAACGACCGCGATGCTGCCCGAAGCCCCGCTGCGCTGACACCTTGTTCGAGGAGGGCCCCGCTGTGCGTGCCGAACCGGTCGCCGACACACCGTACCTGGAGCTGGGCGAGGGCCCGCTGTGGGACCAGTCCGCGCAACTGCTGCGCTGGATCGGCATCCCCGACCGGCGGGTGCTCACCCTGGACCCGGCCTCGGGCGCGATCGGCTCGGTCGAACTCGACGCCACCCCCGGCACCTTGATGCCGTACGGCGACGGCGGGCTGATGCTCGCCACCGAGCGCGGCTTCGAACGGTTCGATCCGGCCACTGGCCGCACCACGCTGGTTGCCGCCGTCGAGGCCGACCGCCCGGACCGCCGGATGAACGACGGCAAGACCGACCCGTACGGCCGACCGGTCGCCGGCTCGATGGGGCGGGGGGAGCCGCGCGAGCCCGGATCGCTGTACCGGCTGGAGCGCGACGGCGGTGTCCGGGCGATCCTCGGCGGGCTCGACATCCCCAACGGCCTCGCCTGGCCGGAGCCCGACCGGCTCTGGCACATCGACACCACCACGCGCCGCATCGCCCTCTACCCCTACCCCGAGCACGGCCCCCTCGGTGAGCGGATCCGCACGCTCGACGTCTCCCACCTGCCGGGTTACCCGGACGGCATGACGCTCGACGCCGACGGCAACCTGTGGGTGGCGTTCTGGGACGGCTGGGCGGTGCACTGCCTCTCGCCCGAGGGCGAGGTGCTGGCGTCGGTCGAGCTGCCGGTGCCGCGCGTCACCAGTTGCGCCTTCGGCGGGCCGGACGGGCGGACGCTCTACATCACGTCCGCCCGGTCCGACCAACACCCGCTGTCCGGCGGTCTGTTCAGCGTCCGGGTGTGAGGGGTCCGGGTGTGGCGGCGCCGGGTTCGAGGGGGGCGCGACCCTACTGCCCGAGCAGGCGGGCGAAGTCCAGCCCGAGGCTGCCGAGCACCGGCAGCGCGCCGAGGTCGGTGACGGCGCCGACGGGGATGCTGTAGCCCTGGTTCACCGCGCGGGGCGCGGGCGCGCCGTTGGCGGGCACGGCGTTGGCGGGTGCGGCGGCGGCCGGGATCAGGGCGGCGCCGAGGAGCAGGGCTGCGAGTGCGGTGCGCATGGGGCGGGGCCTCCGGGGGTGGGCGTGGTGACCTGTCAACACCCTGCGGCGCGGTGCGGTCACGTATCTTCGCCCCTTCGGCCGTATTGGTAAAGATTCCTGCCTTGTGTTCATGTCAACATGGCGGCGGTCTGGACCATACCGCCGTCGGGCGCATACGTTCTCTTCACTCGGACGGGCATCGGGCGATCTCGCTGAACCCCCTTGCGGCTTCGGCGACTTCTACCTGTCATGCCCATGGCTAGAGAACCGGAGGGAACCATGCGCGCCATCAGCAAGAACCTCAGGATCCTCGCGGGCGCCCCGCTCGCGGCCGCCGCCCTCATCGCCCTCACCGCCGGCACCGCCAGCGCGGCGATACCGATCAACACGCCCATGGCCGGCAAGGCCACCTACTACAACGACGCCGGCTACGGCGCCTGCGGCACCCAGATCAACGCCTCCAACCAGATGCTCGTCGCGGTCTCCCACACCTGGTGGACCAGCGCCAACCCCAACAACGACCCCCTGTGTCAAGGCATTTCGGTCAAGGTCAGCTACCAGGGCAAGACCGTCACCGTCCCCGTCCGGGACAAGTGCCCCTCCTGTGACGCCGGCCACCTCGACCTCAGCCAGCCCGCGTTCGCCCAGCTGGCCCCGCTCGGCCAGGGCGTCATCAACGGCCTCACCTGGCAGTTCGTCAAGGCCGGCCTGAACGGCAGGACCGTCGAACTCTCCGAGCCCGTCACCGGCTCCACCATCGGCTGAGACTGCGGATGAGCGGCCGTGGGGGGGGGGGGGGGGGGGGGGGGGGGGGGGGGGGGGGGGGGGGGGGGGGGGGGGGGGGGGGGGGGGGGGGGGTTGGGGGGGGGGGGGGGCACG
>NZ_JBWKEQ010000028.1:48440-67150 GCF_056435365.1 Kitasatospora sp. NPDC043949
CCACCCCCTTCCCCCACCCGCGAACAACCTAGGGCCCCCCCCCCCCCCCCCCCCCCCCCCCCCCCCCCCCCCCACCCCCCTCGCCCGGGGTCCGCTTCCGGGCCTGGAGGTTTCAGCGCCTCAGCGCCTCAGCGCCTCAACGGCAGAGCGCGGCGTCGACGGCGTCGGCGACGCGCTGCTTGACGTCGGCGGAGGGCAGGATGGTGACGGCGATGTCGGCGGCGCGACCGTCCTCGGTGACACCACCGCGCGTCACGTAGCCCGGGAGCGTGCCGCCGTGGCCCCAGTACACACCGCCGCAGGACAGCGGGCGGCTGGCGAGGCCCAGCCCGTAGCGGCCGCCGGGGCCCATGTACTCGGCGGGGACGGTGACCTGCATCTGGGCGAGCTGGGCCGGGGCCAGCAGCTCGCCGCCGAGCAGGGCGCGGAAGAAGCGGTTCAGGTCGCTGTTCGTGGACACCAGGGCGCCGGCCGTCCAGGCCCAGGACATGTCCTGTTCGGTGACGTCCAGCGGCTGGCCGCCGGGCTCCTCGGTGAAGTAGCCGTGCGGGTGGCGCTCGTGCACCGTCATGTCGCCCTGGGCGGGGAAGTACGTGTGGCGCAGGCCGATGCGGTCGATGACCCGCCGGGTGATCTCCTCGCCGGCGGGCCGCCCGGTGACCTTCTGGATGATCAGACCGGCGATCAGGTAGCCCGTGTTGCAGTACTTCCAGCCCTTGCCGGGCTCGAAGTCGGGTTTCTGGGCGAGCGCGAGGTCGAGCAGGTCGCGGGGCTCGTGGTACTGGGAGAGGCTCTGGTCGGGCAGGAAGTGGGTGTAGTCGGGCAGGCCGCTGGTGTGCTGGAGGATCTGGCGGACGGTGATCTTCCGCCCGTCGATGCGGCTGCCGTCGGCGCCGGTGCCGCGGACGAGGCCCGGCAGGTAGGTGTCGAGGGAGGCCTCCAGATCGACCTTGCCCTCGGCGACGAGTTGCAGGACGACGACGGCCGTGAAGGACTTGGTGTTGCTGCCCGCCCGGACCTGCCCGTCCACGGGCACCGCCGCGCCAGTGGCGAGATCGCCCACCCCGGCCGTGGAGGTGCGGGTGTGCCCGTTCCGGTCCCGCACGGTGGCCAGCGCGCCGGGCACACCGTCTTGCCGGACCAGCGCGTCGAGCCGCTGTTGGACGAGGTCGGCTCGGGGGCCTGCCGCCTGGGCTGCCGGCGCGGCGGTCACGCCGAACAGCAGGGCGCCCGCGGCGACGGCCGCCGCGCTGAGCCGGAGTGGTCGATTCCTGTACGGGGTGGACGGGTTCACGGAGCGTCTCCTCTCGTCGGGCCGGCGCGCCCGGGACCACCAGGGCACCACGCGGCACCGGCGACGGTCGTCCGCGCGCAGGAGGAGCGGGGGCCGAAGCCGTGGTCCTGACGGTCTACGACCTGCGGGGTATGAACGGCGATCCGGCCGGCGCTGTGTGATGGTGTCCGCCCCTGCGCGCCGCAGGGGCGGACACCCGGGGCTTACCTAAACCAGTCGCTCGATCGCCTCGAAGATGTCGGCGTCGGTCTCCTGCTGCCACTTGGGCAGGTCGTTCCAATCCGCGACGTAGCCGGGCTTGGGGCTCTCGATGTGCTTGTGGATCTGGGCGATCCAGCAGAGCGAGACGAAGCGCCCCTTCTGCTCGCGGGAGAGCTTGACGGTCGTCCCGCCGCTCACGGCCACGAAGTCCCGAACCTGCCCGAACACGGCTGCGGCGCAGGGTCGTTCCCAGTCGGGGGTCTCCTCCCAGGAGGCGATGCAGCCGGGCTTCGGCTCTCCGGGGAAGTGCCGCTTCACTCCGGCGATCCACGCCTCCCGGAAGATCCTGCCGTCCTCGGTCATGAGCTGTTCCTTTCCTCATGCGGCGCGCTGGAGCGCCGTAATGTGGTCGTGCAACTCCGCGATCCGGTTGTCGTTGCCGGTACTGATGGCTGCGGGGGAGGACGAGGAGTGCCACCGGCGGCTGGCGTTGGTGCACAAGCTGACGAAGGGGCGTCGGGGAGCCGTGGTCGAGCCGTGCGGGAAGGTCGTGCATGCGGACCTGGTAGTGGGGCGGCCGTGAGGGGTGAGAGTGGGATCGCCGACCCGGTGCGGGTGTGGCTAGCGTGTGGGGTCTCCGTGGCCGGGGTGATGATGCTGATCGCGCTCTGGGGGACGGTGATGTGCCAGTGACAGGAACAGCGGGGAGACGAAATTGATGCTCTACGTCGTGGTGTGTGCGGCCGGAGTCGCGGGTGGGGTGGGGGAGTTGGTATCCGCCGCGCAGGGGCGGGGGTGGGAGGTGGGCGTGGTGGCGACTCCGCGGGCGATGGGGTTCATCGACGAGGAGGAGCTGGTGGCGCGGACGGGGTATCCGATCCGTTCGGCCTGGCGGAAGCCGGGGGATCCGCGGCCGTTGCCGGATCCGGATGCGGTCGTGGTCGCCCCGGCGACGTTCAACACGATCAACAAGTGGGCGGCGGGGATCTCGGACACCCTGGCGCTCGGCATCCTCTGCGAGTCGTACGGGTGGGGCGTCCCGGTGGCGGTGCAGCCCTGTCTGAGCGCGGCGCAGGCGGCGCATCCGGCGTACGGGGAGAGCCTGGCCAGGCTGCGGAGCATGGGTGTGCGGATCGCGGAGTTCACACCGGGGGCGTACAGCTGGACGCGGGTGCTGGAGCTGCTGGCGGTCTGACAGGGTGGCTGGCCGGGCGGGGGGATCTTGGCAGTGTGGGGGTGTTCCGGCGTGACCGGTGCGGCGTAGCGTCCGGGCAGGTCGGCGACGGGTGTGGGAGGTTCTGGTGGCGGTCAACGGCGAGGTGTCGTTCTGGTACGCGGCGAGCGGGCTGCCGGAGCCGGGGCCGGCGTTGCCCGGGAGCGCGGATGTGGACGTGTGCATCGTCGGCGGCGGGTACACCGGGCTGTGGACGGCGTACTACCTGAAGAAGGCGGAGCCGTCGCTGCGGATCGCGGTGCTGGAGCGCCGGTTCTGCGGCTACGGCGCCTCGGGCCGCAACGGCGGGTGGCTGTACAACGGTTTCGCGGGCCGGGGCGCGTTCGCGAAGCGGTACGGCCCGGGTGCGGCGGCGGCGATGCAGCGGGCGATGGACGAGGCGGTCGGGGAGGTCGTGGACGTCGCCGCCGCCGAGCGGATCGACGCGCACATCGTGCGTGGCGGGGTGCTCGAAGTCGCCAGGAACAGAGCCCAGTTGGAGAGGCTCAAGGCTTTCGCCGCCGCCGAGCGGGCGTACGGCGAGGGCCGCGTCGAGCTGCTGGGCGCCAAGGAGGCCGCCGACCGGATCGCCGTCGCGGGCGCCCTCGGCGGCACCTGGACGCCGTACGGTGCGCGGATCCAACCGGCCGAGCTGGTACGCGGGTTGGCGCGGGTGGTGCGGGACCTCGGGGTGGCGGTGCACGAGGGGACGGCGGTGACGGCGATCCTGCCGGGCACCGCGTTCGCCCGGCCGCGCGCGGTGACGCCGCAGGGCACGGTGACCGCCGAGTACGTGCTGCGCGCCACCGAGGGGTTCACGGCCGGCCTGCGCGGCGAGCGGCGGACCTGGCTGCCGATGAACTCGGCGATGATCGCCACCGAGCCGCTGCCGCCCGCCTTCTGGGCGGACGCGGGCTGGCAGGGCCGCGAGGTGCTGGGCGACTTCGCGCACGCCTACATGTACGCGCAGCGCACCGTGGACGACCGGATCGCGCTGGGCGGCCGGGGCGTGCCGTACCGGTTCGGCTCGCGGACGGATGCGGACGGCGGCACCCAGGTGGAGACCGTGCGCCAGCTCCGGCAGATCCTGAACCGCTTCTTCCCGGCGGCCGCGAGCGCCCGGATCGACCACGCCTGGGCGGGCGTGCTCGGCGTCCCCCGGGACTGGTGCGCCACCGTGGAGCTGGACCGTGCGAGTGGCCTCGGCTGGGCGGGCGGGTACGTCGGCAGCGGGGTGACCACGACGAACCTGGCGGGCCGGACCCTGCGCGACCTGGTCCTCGGGCGGGACACCAGGCTGACCGGGCTGCCCTGGGTGGGCCACACCGTGCGCCGCTGGGAGCCCGAGCCGCTGCGCTGGATCGGGGTGCACGCGATGTACGCGGCCTACCACGCGGCGGACCGCCAGGAGGCGGGCGGACGGGCCGCCACCTCGCCGATCGCCCGCGTCGCGGACGCCGTCTCCGGGAGGTAGTGAACGCGGCCGCGCGGGTCCGGGCGTGAGGGAGGGCGCCCGCGCGGATCCGGACGGTGGCGAACACGGTGGCGGATCCGGACGGTGGCGAACACGGTGGCGGATTCGCCACCCCGGATCCGCCACCGCGCTCGCCACGGCCGTTCGGACGCTCCGCCGTGCAAAGCGGCCCGGGAGCAAGCACGGTGGGGGCGTGCTGAGGAGAACGCTGGTGGCCCTGTGCGCTCTGTGCGTCCTGCTGTTCTGCGTGCCGGCGACCGGCGCGCAGGCCAGGTCGCCCGGGTGGGCGGTCGTGGTGGTGGACCAGGAGTCCCGTAGCGTCCTGGTGCTGCAGAGCGCCGAGGAGCTGATGGCCTACCGGGGCCCGGGGCGGCTGCCGGTCGTGTGGGGCTGGAGCGCCGACCGGGCGGCCGGGCTCGCGGACCTGACGCCCGCGCGGAGCTGGACGAATCCGGACGAGGCGAAGAGCCGGGTGCGGCAGGGCCGGCGCTACCTGCTGACCACCGCCTCCGGCGGCCTGGCCGCCGTCGTGGACACCACCACCGGCGCGACCCGCTGGGCGGCGGACCTGGGCGGGGCGGCCAATCCGCACAGCATCGAGCTGCTGCCGGACGGCAACGTCGCGGTCGCGGCGAGCGGCGGCGGGTGGGTGCGGCTGTACGCGGCCTCGCAGGGGCCGCGCGCCACCGCCCACGCAGGCTACCCGCTCCCGGGCGCGCACGGCGTGCACTGGGACGGCCGGACGGGCCTGCTCTGGGTGCTCGGCGACGACGTGCTGACCGCGCTGCGGGTGGGCGGCACCCCGGCGGCGCCCACCCTGACCGCCGTCCGCTCGACGCCGCTGCCCGACCACGGCGGGCACGACCTCGCGCCGGTGCTGGCCGAGCCCGGACGGTTCTGGGTGAGCACGCTGACCGGCCTGTGGCGGTACGACCCGGCGGCCGACCGCTTCACCGCCGTGCGGCTGGGCGAGCCCGCAGCCGTCCGGGACGTGAAGAGCGTCGGGGACGAGCCCGGCACCGGACGGCTGCTGACCGTGGCCCCCGACCACAGCGGGCCGTGTTCCTGGTGCACCTCGGTGATCACCCTGCACCGGCCGGACGGGACGCGGATGCTGCGCGGGACGCATCTCTACAAGGCGAGGTGGTGGGGAGGCTGGTAGCAGATCCGCGACGTGCAGGTGTCGGTTTCGGGGTTCGGGTCGGCGATGCCACCCGTTCTGCCGACGGCATTCGGATGATGGGGCATATTGTGTACCCCGCCAAACTACTCCAATAGGAGTGAGTTTCCCGTCGCCGTCCGTAAACCATCCGTCGACCGTGTCGGCTGGGATAGCGTCGAAGGCGTCGGGGGGCCGACACCGATTCGGTGTATTCGAACACTAGTTACCGGGCCGTAATGGCCGGAATGAGTCATGGAGAAAAACGTGTCGAATTTGATGCCGGAAAACATGCCGGAGAAAATGCCGGACACCGTCGACGACCTGCAACTCGCGGCGGAATCGCTGGCCGCTTTCCCGGCCCGGGGCGCGGCCGTCGGCGCCGATGTCACCGAGCGCCTCGCGGCGGTCGCCGAACTCTGCCGGTCGGTCGACGCGGTGCTCGACAGCCTGGTCGTCCAGGTCGCCGCGGAAGCGGCCGAGGAGGGTTGGACGGCGGCCCGGATGGCGGCGGAACAGTCCGGTTACTACGCGAGGTTGCGCCGGGCACTGCTCCCCGCCGCGACCGGCGCCGGGCTGACGCAGCAGTGAGCGCGCTGCACCCGGGCGTGCACGTGCTGTCCTGCCCCACCCGGTGGAGCGACGTCGACGAGAACGGGCACATCAACAACGCCCGGCTGGTCGGCTACGTCCAGGAGGGGATTTACGACATGTTCTGCCACCACGAGACCGCCGTCCGGGACGCCCTGTTCCCGTCCGGATTCATTATCGCGCGGCACGAGATCGATTTCCTGGAGCAGTTGTACCACCGGCCCGAGCCCTTGTCGGTGCAGTTGACGGTTGAACGGATCGGGCGGAGTTCCACGCATGTCGTGGTGAATGTCTGCCGTGACCCGCTCACCTTTATGCGGGCCAGGACCGTGGTGGTCGCGCGGGACCGTGAATCCGGCCGCTCGCGCAAACTCAGTTCGAACGAGCGGCGTTTTCTCGAGGCGTTTATGCCGGATGCCGTGCAGGCCGTCGCGGTCCCGCCGGCCGCGCCGGCGGTGTCCACCGCGCCGGCTGTGTCCACCGTGCCCGCTGTGCCCGCCGCACCGGCCGTGCCGGTCACGG
Organism: Kitasatospora sp. NPDC043949; assembly: GCF_056435365.1. Classification (NCBI taxonomy): domain Bacteria; kingdom Bacillati; phylum Actinomycetota; class Actinomycetes; order Kitasatosporales; family Streptomycetaceae; genus Kitasatospora; species Kitasatospora sp. NPDC043949. Next base: position 54,895 of record NZ_JBWKEQ010000028.1, read on the forward strand.
CGCCTCCGCCGCAGCGCGTGGCGGCCCGCTCGGGCGCCGCTCTGCCGCACCGCACCCGCAGACGGTGTCGGGCGTCGGTGGCCTGACACCCGGTCCCCTGGTGGCCCCGCGCCGGGCAGGGCGCGGGCCGGCGGCGTGATCGACAACGGCGTCGATCCGTCCGGCCGGTCTCCCTGCCGCCGTGCCGCCGTGCCGCAGTACGCTGAGCAGCACGGGTACCGGCGAACCCCAGGCGGTCACGGGCCGTGACGGCGCAGCCGACCGGACCTCGCCGCCACCAGCCGTCCGCCACGGGCCGTCCGCCACACCAGCCGTCCGCCGCCTCCGGGCCTCCGGGCCACCGGGCCAGGGATCGTCCGCGAGAGGGCCGGCGGCTCTCGGCCTCCGGCTTCCGGGCGGAGCGCAGCCGGTTCCCGCCGACCGGAAGGAGGACGCGATGACCATCTCCCCGGAGGACTTCCGCGCCCGCGTCGTCGACTGTGGGGAGTACCCGAGCGAGGCGGAGGCGGAGCACGCCATCCGGGTCGTGCTCGCGCTGCTCGGTGAGCACCTGGTCGGGGCCGAACGGGCCGAGCTCGCCGACGCGCTGCCCGAGGCGTACGCCCCGCTGCTGCGCGATGCCGGGCCCGCCGCCGAACCGCTGACCGCCGAGCGCTTCGTGCGCGGCGTGGTCGGCTGGATCGACGGCGCGACCGAGGCGACCGGGCCGTGGGACATCGGGGCCGTGCTCGGCACCCTCGCCGACCTGGCCCCGGGGGAACTGGTCGACCGCGTGGTCGAGCAGCTCCCGGACGGCTACGATCTGCTGTTCGGCCACCCGGTGCCGGCCTGGGCCGGCGCGCCGGTGGTGGCCCGGAACAGCTCCGCACCCCGGCCGGTCAGCTCGACCGGTCCGGCGCCCGGCCGCAGGTAGACGGACGCGCCCCGGGGGAGGTCGAGGTCCGCGAAGCCGGGGGCGTGCAGTCGGGCGCGGCCCTCGACGCACAGCAGGATCTGCGGGGTGGGCAGCTCGGCGCGGACGGCGGCCGGGCCGGGGCGCAGCCGGGAGAGCCTGAACTCCTCGGCGGGGGAGGGGAATTCGTCCTCGAATCGGTCGCCTGGGAGTGCCGTGAGGACCTGCGGTTCATCGGCGCGGAAGGACGTGACCGCCAGCAGGCCGTCGACGTCGACGTGCTTGGGGGTGAGCCCGCAGCGCAGCACGTTGTCCGAGTTGGCCATCAACTCCACGCCCACGCCCCGGAGATAGGCGTGCGGAACCCCGGCGTCCAGGTAGAGGGCCTGGCCCGCCGTGAGCCGGACGTGGTTGAGCAGCAGTGCGGCGATCAGGCCCGGGTCGCCGGGGTACTGCGCGGCGGCGCGGGCGTAGCCGGCGCAGGCCTCGGCGAACGGGCCGCCCTCGGCCGCGAGCCGGTGCAACGCCCTGGTGACGTCGCCGAGTTGGGTGCGGGTCGGCCGGTCCTCGGCCAGGACCCGGCGCAGCAGCGCGGGCAGGGCCTCGGCGGCGGGGTGCGCGCGCAGGTCGTCCGCCCAGGGGGCGAGCAGCGGGACGGCGAGCGCGTCCAGCAGCCGGGCCGTTCCAGGGGCCGGGCGGAAGCCGCACAGTGCTTCGAAGTCCCCGAGGGCGCAGATGAGTTCGGGCTTGTGCCCGGGGTCCTTGAAGACCCGTTCGGGTGCGTCGAGCGGGACGCCGCGAGCCTCCTCGGCCGCGTACCCGGCCGCCGCCTGGGTCCGGGTCGGGTGGACCTGGAGGGAGAGCGCCCGGTCGGCGGCGAGCACCTTGAACAGGAACGGCAGCGTCGGGCCGAACCGCCCCACGGTGTCCGGCCCGAGCATGGCGTTCGGGTACCGCTGGATGAGTTCGTCCAGCGGCTGCGGCCCGCCGGTGCCGTCCGGAGACAGCAGCTCGGAGGGCGCCGACGGGTGTGCGCCCATCCACAGTTCGGCCTGCGGGGCGCCGGTCGGCGCGGTGCCGGTCAGCGCGGGGATGGCGGTGGGCGAGCCCCACGCGTACGGGCGGACCGGGTTGTGGAGCAGGGCGAAGGGCGGGAGCGACATGGCGCGGCCTCCGAGGGGTTCGGGTCAGCGGCAGAGCGCGGCCGCGCCGATCAGCCCGGCATCGGTGCCGAGTTCGGCGCGGCGGACGTCGAGGCCGCGGATGTAGGACAGCGTGGCGTAGCGGTCGAGGTGGCGGGCGAGCGGTGCGAACAGGACGTCGCCGGCGGTGGCGACGCCGCCGCCGACCACCACCCGGTCGAGGTCGACCAGGGCCGCGGTGGCGGCGATCCCGGCGGCGAGGGCCTGGGCGGCGCGGTCGAAGGAGGCGAGCGCGACCGGGTCGCCCGCCTCGGCGTCGGCGGCGACGGCCCGGGCCGAGCGGTCCTCCCCGGCCGGGCGCCAGCCCTCGGCGAGGGCCCGGCGGGCGATGGCGGTGCCGCTGGCGAGGCCCTCCAGGCAGCCGCGCGAGCCGCACGGGCAGGGCTCGCCGTCCAGGTCGACGCTGATGTGGCCGAGGTGGCCGGCGTTGCCGCTGGGCCCGGGGCGGACGGCGCCGTCGAGCACCAGCCCGGCGCCGACCCCGGTCGACACCACCAGGCACAGCGCGTTGGCCGTGCCCCGGGCGGCGCCCTGCCAGTGCTCGGCGGCGGCCATCGCGACGCCGTCCCCGGCCAGTTGGACGGGCAGCCGCCGGGCGGCCACCGCCGGGTGCGCGGCGACCTCGGCGACCAGCGGGAAGTCGAGCCAGCCGGGGATGTTGACGGGGCTGACGGAGCCGGCGACGAGGTCGACCGGGCCGGCGCTGCCGATCCCGACGGCCGTCACGGCGGACCAGTCGGCGGTGCGGGCGAGCCGGTCCAGCACCTCGTGCACGACGGCGAGCACGGCCGCGCCCGGCTCCCGGGCCGGGGTGGGCAGTTGGTGCCGGTGCCGCAGCCGCCCGTGGCCGTCGACCAGCGCCCCGGCGATCTTGGTGCCGCCGATGTCCACGGCGGCGAACAGCGGGGTGGCGGCGGGCGGCGGGGTGAGGGTCATCGCGGCGGGCTCCAGGCGGGTTCGGGCGGGGGCGGCGCCCCGGCGGGCGGGCCGGGGCGCCGATCAGCGTAGTGCGGCATGCGGGGCGCGGTGGGCGGGGGTGCGAGACCCCGAACGGCGGCCCCGAACAGCGGGGCCCCGAACAGCGGGGCTCCGAACGGCGGGTCCCCGAAACGGCGGGTCCCCGCCCGCCCGTCAGCCGGCGGTGCTCAGCCCGCCGCGCTCAGACGCAGCGTGACCAGCTCGAACGGCCGCAGCGCCAGCCGCACCGCGCCGTCCTCCACGGCCACCTCGCCGCGGGTGCCGTCCCAGGGCCGCTCCAGCAGGTCGCAGGGGACGGCACCGGCCAGCGGGTAGGAGGTGGTGAGCAGGCCCCGGGCGCGGCCGCCACCCGCCTCGTAGACCCGGACGATCAGGTCGCCGCTGCGGTCGTCGGCGAGCTTGACCGCGCTGACCACCAGCGCGTCGTTGTCCAGCTGCACCAGCGGCGCGACCTGCTCGGCGGTGCCGGTGACGCGCCGCTCGGGCAGGCCGATCCGGTAGCCCTCGCGGACGGCGTCGCCGATCGCCGCACCCGGGACGAGGGCGTGCCGGAAGCGGTGCAGGCCCTGGTCGGTCTTCGGGTCGGGGAAGCGGGGCGCGCGCAGCAGCGAGAAGCGGACCGTGGTGGTGGTGCCGCCGTCGGTGTCGCGCACGGCGCGGGTGACGTCGTGGCCGTAGGTGGAGGCGGTGACGAGGGCGACGCCCCAGCCGGGCTCGTCGAGGTGGACGAAGCGGTGGTTGCAGGCCTCGAACTTGGCGGCGTCCCAGCTGGTGTTGGTGTGGGTGGGCCGGTAGAGGTGGCCGAACTGGGTCTCGGCGGCGTACCGCTCGGTGTGCACGTCCAGCGGGAACGCGGCCTTGAGGAACTTCTCGGTCTCGTGCCAGTCGACCTCGGTGTCGATGTCGAGCCGCTGCTCGCCCGCCCGCAGGGTGAGCGTCTGGACGACGGTGGACGAGCCGAAGGAGCGCGCCACCCGGACGGCGGCCTGGTCGGGGGCGGAGAGCGCCGTCAGCGCGTCCACGGCGGTCAGGTCGGTGACGGTGTTGCGGTAGAACTGGTCGACGTCCCAGGCGTCCCACATGTTGGGGAAGTCCGGGTGCAGCTGGAGCAGGTTGGCCCGGGTGCCGGGGGCGACGGTCTCCCGGCCGCTCGCCACCTCGACCACCGACGCCACCAGGCCGTCGGCGTCCACGACCACGTCCAGCAGCCCGTTGCGCAGCAGGAAGCCGCCCTCGGGCCGCTCGATGACCTCGCAGGCGCCCGAGCCGAGCACGGCCGGGGCGGCCCCGCCGGCCGGGACGGCCGAGCGCGGGTGCGGCGCCGAGTTGAACACCAGCTCGCGCCCGCCGGCGGTGTCCCCGGCGAGGGCCTGCTGGGCGCCGTCGATCAGCGAGTCCAGCTCCGCGGCCAGCGCCGCGTACGTCGCCTCGGCCTCGCGGTGCACCCAGGCGATGGAGGAGCCGGGCAGGATGTCGTGGAACTGGTGCAGCAGGACGGTCTTCCAGATCCGGTCCAGCTGCTCGTACGGGTAAGCCGCGCCGGTGCGCAACGAGGCGGTGGCGCACCAGAGTTCGGCCTCGCGCAGCAGGTTCTCGCTGCGCCGGTTGCCCTGCTTGGTCTTCGCCTGGCTGGTCAGGGTGGCCCGGTGCAGCTCCAGGTAGAGCTCGCCGACCCAGACCGGCGGGTTCGGGTACTCGGCCTCGGCCTTGGCGAAGAACTCGGCGGGCTTCTCCCAGCGGACGGTGGCCGAGCCCTCCAGGTCCTTCATCCGGCCCGCCTTGGCGACCATCTCGCGGGTGGTGCCGCCGCCGCCGTCGCCCCAGCCGGTCGGGGCGAGCGAGTGCCGGGCCACCCCCTTGTCCTTGAAGTTCCGTGCCGCGTGGGCGATCTCGCTGCCCTTCATGGAGCAGTTGTAGGTGTCCACGGGCGGGAAGTGGGTGAAGATCCTGGTCCCGTCGATGCCCTCCCAGAGGAAGGTGTGGTGCGGGAACTTGTTGATCTGGCTCCACGAGATCTTCTGCGTCAGCAGCCACTTGGAGCCCGCGTTGCGGATGATCTGCGGCAGGCCGCCGGTGAAGCCGAAGGTGTCGGGCAGCCACGCCTCGTGGTTCTCCACCCCGAACTCGTCCAGGAAGAACCGCTTGCCGTGCACGAACTGCCGGGCCATCGCCTCCGAGCTGGGCATGTTGGTGTCGGACTCGACCCACATGCCGCCGGCCGGGACGAACCGGCCCTCCGCCACGGCCTTCTGCACCCGGGCGTACACCTCGGGGCGGTGCTCCTTGATCCAGGCGAACTGCTGTGCCTGGGACATGGTGTAGAGGAAGTCCGGCTCGTCCTCCAGCAGCGCGGTCATGTTGGCGGTGGTGCGCGCCACCTTGCGGACGGTCTCGCGCAGCGGCCAGAGCCAGGCCGAGTCGATGTGCGCGTGGCCGATCGCACTGATCCGGTGCGCGGACGGCACGGCGGGCGCGGCCAGCACGTCGGTGAGCTCCGAACGGGCGGCGGCCGCCGTGCCGTTGACGTCCTGGAGGTCGATCGCGTCGAGCGCCCGCTCGACCGCGCGCAGGACGTCCCAGCGGCGGGCGCCGTCCACCGGCAGCTCGGCCATCAGCTCGCCGAGCACCTCCAGGTCGATCACCAGTTGCCAGACCGTCTCGTCGAAGACGGCGAGGTCCATCCTGGTCAGCTTGTACTGCGGCTGGTCGCCGGCGGTGTCCTTGTCGCCCAACTCGGTGGGCAGGAAGGGGTGGTAGTCCAGGATGACCGGGTTGGAGGCCGCCTCGACGTGCAGCAGCACCTGCTCGCCGCCGGCCGCGGGGGCGGCGATGCGCACCCACTGGTTCTGCGGGTTGAGGCCCTTCACCGGGGTGCCGTCCGGGCGGTAGACCAGGCCCTCGCACTGGAAGCCGGGCATGTTGGCGTCGAAGCCGAGGTCGATCAGCGCCTCGACCGTCCGCCCGGCCCAGGCCTGCGGCACGGTGCCGGTCACGGTGATCCAGCTGGTGCCCCACGGCGCGCCCCAGGCGTCGCCGACCGCGATCGGGGTGCGCGGCGCGGCCAGGCCCTCGGCGACCGGGACGGGCTCGCCGGGTGCCGTCCAGATGCCGACCTCCAGCGGGACGGACTCGGGGTAGACGGCCGGGCGGATGCGCTCGTCCAGGACGCGCTTGAGGCGGGACTCGACCAGCGTGCGGTCATCGTGCATGTCAGCGGGCTCCGTTGCGTGACTGAGGGGTAACGGCTGAGGCGAAGGGTCAGAGAGAACGTACGTCGTCCGGGTGGACCACCTCGGTGATCCCGCGCGCGGCCAGGTGGGCCTGGTCCTCGGCGTGCTCGGCGAGGACGGTGGTCGGGCGGGCGCCCGCCTCGGCGAGGCGCATGAACGCCTCGTAGACGGCGCCGCCGGGCCCGCAGACCGAGCGCTTGGGCGCGGTCACCTCGTCCCCGGTGGCCACCACCACGGCGGTGGTGCGCGGCTCGGGCGGCTGCCAGGAGCGGCGCGCCTCGGCGGCGGCCTCGGCCAGCCGGGCGCCGGCCGGCTTGACCGCGCGGTCGGTGGTGAGCAGGCCGAGGCTGTACTCCAGCTCGGGGAAGTCGGCCAGCGAGCGGTCCACGTCGTGCGAGCACCACCAGGTGACGCCCCACACGTCCGGGCAGTCGAGCACGGCCTCGACGGTGGCGCCGGTGAACCGGGCGGCGTCCTCGGCGGTGATGTGCGGGGCGGGGGCGCCGACCTCCTGCAGCCAGACCGGGCGGGCCGGGTCGTCCGCCCAGGCCTTGGAGAGCTCGACCAGGTAGGCGGCGTGCTGCGCGGTGGCGGTGGAGTGGGCGCCGTAGCGCTGGGCGGTGCCGTTGAACACCCAGGAGTGCACGGCGGTGGCGGCGCCGATCCGGGCCGAGTGCCACGGGGTGAACGGGTGTTCGTCCAGGTACCAGGCGGCGTCGTAGGAGGCGTGCAGGTGCATCCGGCCGGGCGCGCCCTGCTCGCAGGCGTCGAGCATCCGGCGCAGCCAGGCGTCGGCCTGCCCGGGGGTGATCCGGTCGGGGTCGGGGTGCGGTTCGCCGGAGAACTGGTTGATCTCGTTGCCGAGCGTCATGCCGAGGAAGTTGGGCCGCTCGTGCAGCGCCTCGGCGAGGGTGCGCAGGTAGGCGGCCTGGCCGTCGAGGACCTCGGGGTCGGTGAAGATGTTCCGCCGGTGCCAGGTCTGCGTCCAGGAGGGCAGGAAGTCGAAGCTCGACAGGTGGCCCTGGAGGCCGTCCACCGCGACGTCCAGGCCGCGTTCGCCGGCCGCGTCCACCAGGGCCGCCAGCTGCTCGACGGCGCGCGGGCGGATCAGGGTGCGGTTGGGCTGGAACAGCGGCCAGAGCGGGAAGACCCGGACGTGGTCCAGGCCGAGTGCGGCGATGGAGTCGAAGTCGGCGCGGACGGCGTCGAGGTCGAAGTCGAGCCAGTGGTGGAACCAGCCGGCGCTGGGCGTGTAGTTGACGCCGAAGCGGGGGCGCTGCGGTGCGGGGTTGCTCATGGGCGGGTGAGTCCTCAACGGGTGTGGGGCGAACGGGCGGTGGGGTCAGGAATCGTCGGACACGTCCGGCCGGGGCCTAACCCTTGACGGCTCCCTCCTCGACGCCCTTGAAGAAGAAGCGCTGGCAGACGCCGAACACCACGACGATCGGCAGGAAGGCGATCATGGTGCCGGCCGCGATCAGCCGCGGGTTCGCGGAGAAGGTGCCGTTGAGGTACTGGAGTCCGACGGTGAGGGTGTACTTCTGCGGGTCGTTGAGCACGATCAGGGGCCAGAGGAAGTCGTCCCAGGCGCCGATGAAGGTGAAGATGACGATCACGCTGAGCATGCCGCGCACGTTGGGCAGGCCGATGTGCCAGAGCCGCTGCCACACCGTGGCGCCGTCGACCAGGGCGGCCTGGTCGAGTTCGAGCGGGACGGCGGCGAAGGCGGTGCGCATCAGCAGCACGTTGAGCATGGCGATCGCGCCGGGCAGGGCGACGCCGGTCAGGGTGTCGGCCAGACCGAGGCCGCGCACCAGCACGTACTGGGAGACGATGGTGACCTCGCCGGGGAGCACCAGGGTGGCGAGGAAGAGGCCGAGGACGAGCTTGGCGCCGCGGAAGCGCAGCCGGGCGAGCGCGAAGCCGGCCAGGGTGCAGCCGACCACGTTGCCGGTGATGCAGATGGCGGCGACGATCAGCGAGTTGAGGGCGTAGGTCCAGACCGGGATGGTCTCGGCGACCTTGCCGTAGTTGCCGAAGGTCAGCTGTTCGGGGATGAAGCTCGGGGTGCTGGTGTAGACGTCCTCGTTGGGACCCTTGAGGGAGGTGGAGAGCTGCCACAGGAACGGCCCGACCACCAGCAGCAGGACGAGCACCAGGAGCAGGTAGCGGCCGGCGGTCTGGGCGGTGGAGGGGGTGTTGAAGCCCCGGGATCCCTGCGAGCCCTGGGAACCTTGAGCGCGGCGGACGGCCTTCGAACGGGGGGAGGTCACGGGGTTCAGGCCGCCTTCCGGTTCAGGCGCATCAGCAGCAGCATCGGGCCGAGGGTGATGACGAACAGCATCAGGCTGAGCGCGGAGGCGTAGCCGAGGTGGCCGTTGAAGCCGCGGCTGTACATCTGGATCAGCATCACCACCGACATGTCCCGCCCGCCCGGGCCGCCCTGGCCGTGGGAGAGCACGTACAGCTCGGAGAAGACGCGCAGCGCGCTGACCGAGATGAGGACGGAGACGAGCATCATGGTCGGCCGCACCCCGGGCAGGGTGACGTGCCAGAACCGGCGGATCGGGCTGGCGCCGTCGACGGCCGCCGCCTCGTGCAGTTCGCGCGGGACGTTGGCGAGGGCGGACAGGTAGATGACCATGTAGTAGCCGAAGCCCTTCCAGACGGTCAGGGCGATCGCGCTGAACAGCAGCAGCCAGCGGTCGGTGAGGAAGGCGACCGGGGAGTCGGTCAGACCGGACTGCTGGAGCAGGCCGTTGACCAGGCCGCGGTCGTCCAGCACCCAGCCCCAGATCAGCGCCACCACGACGGCGGAGGCGATGACCGGGGTGTAGAAGGCGGTGCGGAAGAAGGTGATGCCGGGGATCTTGCGCTGGACGAGCAGGGCGAGCAGCAGCGGCAGGATGGTCAGCAGGGGCAGGCAGACCAGCATGAAGACGATGCTGTTGAGCAGGGCGTCTGCGAGTTGTTCGTCGTCGAGCAGGCGCCCGTAGTTCTCCAGGCCGGTGAACTGCCCGCCGCCCAGGGGCTTGGCGTTGGTGAAGGACAGGATCACCGTGTTGACGGCCGGCCAGAGGTTGAAGACGGCCAGCCAGAGTATCGCGGGCCCGGCGAGCAGCCAGGGGGTGAACCAACGCCGGTGGGTCATGCCGTTGCCTTCCTGGGGGTGGTGCGGGTCATTCCCGGGTGCGGCGGGCGGGGGTGGCCCGCCGCTTGACCGGTACGGTCGGGGTGGCGCCTGGCCGTCAGCCCTTGAGCAGCTTGTTGCACTGTTCGACGGCGGAGTCCAGCGCCTGCTTGGAGCTCGCGTCGCCGCTGATGGCCAGCGCGATCTGCTGGTTGACGATGGTGCTCATGGCGTCGTCGACCTGGACGGGCTGGATCAGCTTGGCCTTGGCGAGCGAGTCGAAGGCGACCACCTTGGCGTCGCCGGCGTTGGTGCCGTCGCTCTTGCTGAAGAACGGGTCGTTCGCGGAGGCCTTGGTGGACGGGAAGACGCTGGTCAGGTGGGAGAACGCGGCCTGGTTCTCGGCGCTGGTGACCCAGCGGGCGAGGGCGACGGCGGCGGCCGGGTTCTTGGTGTTCTTCGGGATGGTCAGGCCCTGCACGTACAGCGGCGGGACGCCCATGGTGGGGGAGGAGACCATCTTCGGGGCGATCGTCGGGTTGTCGGTGGCGAGGCTGGTGATGAAGTTGCCGCCGCCGGTGGTCCAGGCGGCCGTGCCCGCGTTGAAGAGCTTGGAGTTGCCGACGTAGGTGTTGGTCAGCACGTCCTTGGGCAGCAGGCCCTCCTTGAAGGCGTCGCGGTACTTGTCGAGCAGCGCGGCGGCCTCGGGGGTGTTGAAGGTGAAGGACTTGCCGTCGTCGGACATGAGCTTCACGCCGGCGTTGTAGAGGTCGCCGAGGCCCGGCTTGCGGCTCATCAGGTAGGTCTGGCCGCCGGACTTCTCCTTCATCGCCCGGGACTGGGCGATCAGGTCGTCCAGGCTGGCGGGGAGCTTCTTCGGGTCCAGCCCGTTCTTCGTCAGGAGTTCCGAATTCCAGTAGTTCACATCGGTGTTGAGGTACCACGGGTAGCCGAAGGTGCCGTTCAGGCCGGTGTAGCGGTAGGCCTCGACGCCGCCCGCGACGTACTCGTCGGCGAGCTTGGGGTCGGCCTTGAGGACGTCCAGCAGGAGGTCCTTCTTGGCCAGCGGGAAGGCGAAGTCCGGCGGGAGGTTGACCACGTCGGGCAGGCCGCCGGACGCGGCCTGGCTGAGCACCTTGTCGGAGTAGCCCTCGCCGGGCTGGTCGAGCCACTCGACCTCGACGCCGGGGTACTTCTTCTTGAAGCCGTCGAGGACGCCCTGCATGTAGTCGGTGAACTTCGGCTTGAGTGCCCAGGTCTGGATCGAGACCTTGCCCTTGACCTCGCCGGTGGCGGCCGCACTCGCCACGCTGTCGCTGTTCTTGCTTTCGCTGGAGCCGAGTCCGCAGCCGGTGAGTGCGGCCGCGGTGAACGCCGTCGTGGTCAGTGCCGCCCAGATTCTTCGCATGAGGGTCTCCCGGTCCTGGGGGTGGGTGGGGGATCGTGCCGAGCTCGGGGGGTGGTTTTGGGTCACGGGGGTGGTGCCGAGTTCCAGAACCTGTCTTACTAAACCGGTCTAGCTATGCCAGGGACTATGCTCCCGCCTAAACTTGGATGTCAAGAGAGGAGTCGGGTTCTGTGGCCAGACCGACGATCGCCGACATCGCGCGCCAGGCCGGTGTCTCCAAGGGCGCGGTGTCCTTCGCGCTCAACGGCCGCCCCGGCGTGAGCGAGGCGACCAGGGCCCGGATCCTGCGGGTCGCCGAGGAGATGAACTGGCGCCCGCACAGCGCCGCGCGGGCCCTCGGCGGAGCCAGGGCCGACGCCGTCGGGCTGGTGATCGCCCGCCCGGCCCGCACCATCGGCGTCGAGCCGTTCTTCAGCCAACTGCTGTCCGGCCTCCAGGCGGTGCTCTCGGCCAGCTCCGTCGCACTGCACCTGATGGTGGTCGAGGACACCGCCGCCGAGATCGAGGTCTACCGGCGCTGGGCCTCCGAGCACCGGGTCGACGGCTTCATCGTCGTCGACCTCCAGGTCCGCGACCCGCGGCTGCCGGTGCTGGACGAACTCGGCCTGCCCGCCGTCATCCTGGGCGGGCCCGGCAAGGGCGGCGGCCCGCTGCGGATCTGGGCCGACGACCGGGAGGCGATGCTCTCCATCGTCGACTACCTGGCCGCCATCGGGCACCACCGGATCGCCCACCTGGCCGGGCTGCCGCACTTCCAGCACACCCAGCGGCGGATCCGCGCGCTGCGCGACGCCTCCCGCCGGCTCGGACTGGAGGAGGCCGTGTCGGTGCCCACCGACTTCAGCGACGCCGAGGGCGCCGCCGCCACCCGCACCCTGCTCTCCCGGCCCCGGCGGCCCACCGCGATCGTCTACGACAGCGACGTGATGGCCGTCGCCGGGCTCGGCGTGGCCGGGGAGATGGGCGTCGCGGTGCCCGCCGAACTGTCCATCGTCTCCTTCGACGACTCGGTGCTGGCCCGGATCGTCCACCCGCCGCTGACCGCGCTGAGCCGGGACACCTTCGCGCTCGGCGAGCAGGTCGCCCGCAGCCTGCTGGCGGCCCTCGACGAGGCCGGCCCGGGGCGCGACCTGCAGATGCCCACACCGCGGCTGACCGTGCGCGAGTCCACCTCGCCGCCGGGGGCCGAGCCACCCGACGGGGTGGTTGCTGCGCGAGTCGTTGACAGCGCTCCTGAACCGGTTTAGGTTCGCTGCGCCGAGCGGCCTCCGCCCGGCGCGCACCCAGGCCCGCACCCTCCGCAGGCCCGCACCCCCGGCGGGCCCGCCGCGGGGGGGGGGGGGGGGGGGGGGGGGGGGGGGGGGGGGGGGGGGGGGGCTGGGGGGGGGGGGGGGGGGAGCCCACAGAGATGCAATA
>NZ_JBWKEQ010000028.1:67158-107387 GCF_056435365.1 Kitasatospora sp. NPDC043949
ACCCCCTCCCCCCCCCCCACCCCCCCCCCCCCCCCCCCCCCCCCCCCCCCCCCCCTCCCTCCCCCCCCCCCCCCCCCCCCCCTCCCTCCCCCCCCCCCCCCCCCCCGACACGGTCACCCCGCCTCCTCGCGCACCGCCACGCCCACATGCACCCGGCCCGTCCACGCCGACGGCCCGCCCCCACCCACCTCCGCTCGATCGGAGCCACCGCATGTCACGACGGATACCCCTGCTGCTCAGCGCCGCCCTCGCGGCCGCCGTGCTGGGTGCCGCCCCCGCCGCCCACGCCGGGCCGCAGGCGCCCACCACCCCGGCCGCCGGCACCCCCGGCACCCAGCCCTACGCCTCGTACTGGTACCCCTCCACCATCCTCAACTGGGACCCGGCCACCGACCCGGACGCCCGCTTCAACCGCTCCCGCGTCCCGCTCCAGCCGCGCACCAGCGACCCCGCCCTCAAGGCCAACCCCAACGCCCGCACCGGCGAAGGGAAGATCGCCTCCCTGGTCTCCTTCGGGCCCACCTCCAACAACCCCTCCCAGGGCTCCGCCGACCCCAACTACTACGCCTTCGGCTACTGGCAGTACGTCGACAAGCTGGTCTTCTGGGGCGGCTCGGCCGGCGAGGGCCTGATCCTCGCCCCCAACCCGACCGTCATCGACGCCGCCCACCGCAACGGCGTCAAGGTCTACGGCACCGTCTTCTTCCCGCCCGCCGCCTACGGCGGCCAGCTCCAGTGGCTCCGCGACTTCGTCCAGAAGTCCGGCAACAGCTACCCCGTCGCCGACAAACTCGCCCAGGCCGCCCAGTACTACGGCTTCGACGGCTGGTTCATCAACCAGGAGACCGGCGGCGGCGATTCGGCCCTCGCCACCGAAGTGCGCAACCTCATGCAGTACAGCAAGGCCAAGAGCGGCACCGAGTTCATGTGGTACGACGCCATGACCACCTCCGGCTCGGTCAACTGGCAGAACGCCCTCACCTCCGCCAACTCCCCGTTCCTCCAGGACGGTTCGAAGCGCACCTCGGACTCGATGTTCCTGAACTTCAACTGGAGCTCCGGCGGCCTGAACTCCTCCCGCGCGCTGGCCCGGCAACTCGGCCGCAGCGAGTACGACCTCTACTCCGGCATCGACACCGAGGCCAACGGCTACAACACCGGCGTCGACTGGAAGTCCCTCTTCCCGACCGGCCAGCCGCACACCACCTCGCTCGGCCTCTACCGGCCCGAATGGACCTGGAAGTCCGCCACCGACCGGGCCGACTTCTACGCCAAGGACGCCCGCTACTGGGTCGGCGCCGACAACGACCCGTCCAAGGCCAACCCCTCCGACAACTGGCCCGGCCTGGCCGGCTACGTCGCCGAGTCCTCGCCGATCACCGCCAAGCCCTTCGTCACCAACTTCAACACCGGGCAGGGGGACTTCTACAACTCCGCCGGCACCCGGGTCGCCACCGGCGGCTGGAACAACCTGTCCCTCCAGGACGTCCCGCCGACCTACCGGTGGATGGTCGACTCCAGCGGCAGCAAGCTCACCCCGTCCGTCGACTTCACCGACGCCTACCAGGGCGGCTCCTCGCTGCGCCTCACCGGCACCCTGGACGCCGCCAACACCGTGCGGCTGTACGAGACCAAACTGCCCGTCGCCGCGAACACCAAGCTGGACCTGGTGGTCAGGACCCCGGCCGCCGGGCCCACCAAGCTCAAGGCCGCGGTCTCCTTCACCGACGCGCCGAACAGCTTCACCACGATCGACGTCGGCGCCAACTCCGGTACCGGCTGGGAGCGGCACACCCTCGACCTCGCCCCGTACGCGGGCCGTACCATCGCCCAGCTCGCCCTCCGGGCCGACGGCTCCGACCCCGCCTACGACGTGCGGATAGGCCAGATCTCCGTCCACGACGGCGACGTGGGCGCCCCGGCGGCGCCCAGCGGCCTCACCGTCCTCGGCGCGAGCGACGTGACGGCGGGCTCCAGCCAGTCGCTGCGGCTCTCCTGGACGGCCGCGCCCGGCGGCGACGTCCACCACTACGAGGTGTACCGGCGCAACGCCGGCGGCAGCCGGACCTTCCTCGGCGCGACCCCCAACGACGCGTACTACGTCGGGCGGCTCGACCGGGCCGGCACCGAGGACGCCACCACCCTCGACGTCGAGGCCGTCTCCACCACCTACGGCCGCTCCACCGCCGCCTCCACCACCGTCGGCTGGACGGGCACGCCGCCCGCGACCGGCGGCAACCTGGCGCTGAACCGCCCGGCCACCGCCTCCGGCCAGTGCAACGCCGACGAAGGCCCGGCCAAGGCCGTCAACGGCAGCGTCAACGGCGGTACCGGCGACAAGTGGTGCAGCCTGAACAGCTCCAAGTGGCTCGAGGTGGACCTCGGCTCGGCCAAGCAGCTGTCGAAGTTCGTGGTCAAGCACGCGGGCGCCGGCGGTGAGAGCGCGGCCTTCAACACCCGCGACTTCTCGATCCAGGTCCGCTCGAACACCACCGACCCCTGGACGACGGTCGCCGTCGTCACCGGCAACACCGCGGGCACCACCACCCACCCGGTGACCACCACCGCCCGCTACGTCCGGCTGGTCGTCACCAAGCCCACCCAGAACACCGACCCGGCCGCCCGCATCTACGAGTTCGAGGCCTGGGGCCAGTAACCGGGCACGTCAGCAACTCCCGCCGGGCGCGGCACCCAACCCCGCGCCCGGCCCCCGCACCTGCACCGAAAGGACCCTCCCCGTGCCGGTCACCATCACCGCCGTCGAGAACACCGACCTCTTCACCGGTCCCGAGGAAGCCCCGCGCCAACTGCTGCGGGTCACCCTCGACGGCCCGGCCGCCCGGATCACCGTCAGCGGTCCGGGCGTGCGCGGCGAGGCGACCGGCACGGGGCTGGTCGAAGTCCCGTTGGAGCTCACCGGCGCCCCCGAGCCGGGCACCGAACTCCCCGTCACCGTCGAGGCGGAGGGCGCCTCCGTGGACGCCCTGGTGGAGGTCGCCGAACCCGGCTGGACGATGTTCCTGGTCTCCCACTTCCACTACGACCCGGTCTGGTGGAACACCCAGGCCGCCTACACCTCCCCCTGGGAACTGCTCTCCGCCGACGCCACCACCCGGCCGCTCTGGGAGCGCAACGGCTTCGCGCTCGTCGACGCACACATGGACCTCGCGCTGCGGGACCCGGTGTACAAGTTCGTCCTCGCCGAAGTCGACTACCTCAAGCCGTACTTCGACCAGCACCCCGAGCGCCGCGAGACCCTGCGCACGCTGCTCGAGCGCGGCCAGGTCGAACTCGTCGGCGGCACCTACAACGAGCCCAACACCAACCTGACCGGCGCCGAGACCACCATCCGCAACCTCGTCTACGGCATCGGCTACCAGCGCGACATCCTCGGCGGCGACCCGCAAACCGCCTGGCAGCTCGACGTGTTCGGGCACGACCCGCAGTTCCCCGGCCACCTCGCCGCGGCCGGCCTCACCGGCAGCGCCTGGGCCCGCGGCCCCTTCCACCAGTGGGGCCCGATCCAGAAGAACTTCCGCGAGGCCAAGGACGACGCCCGGGTGATGCAGTTCCCGAGCGAGTTCGAGTGGATCGCCCCCTCCGGCGAGGGCGTGCTCACCCACTACATGCCGCACCACTACTCGGCCGGCTGGTGGATGGACTCCTCCCCGGACCTCGCCACCGCCGAACAGGCCGTCTACGAGCTGTACCGCAAGCTCAAGCCCGTCGGCGCGACCAGGAACCTGCTGCTTCCCGTCGGCACCGACTACACCCCGCCCAACAAGTGGGTCACCGAGATCCACCGCTCCTGGGCCGCCAAGTACCTCTGGCCGCGCTTCGTCTGCGCCACCCCGCGCGACTTCCTCGACGCCGTCCGGGCCGAGCTCGCCGCCACCGGCCGCCGGCCCAGCCCGCAGACCCGCGACATGAACCCGGTCTACACCGGCAAGGACGTCTCGTACATCGACACCAAGCAGGCCCAGCGGGCCGGCGAGGTCGCGGCCGCCGACGCCGAGAAGCTCGCCACCCTCGCCGCCGTCCACGGCCTGGGGCAGTACCCCACCGCCGCCCTCGACAAGGTCTGGCGCCAACTCGCCTACGGCGCCCACCACGACGCCATCACCGGCTCCGAGTCCGACCAGGTCTACCTCGACCTGCTCGGCGGCTGGCGAGAGGCGCACGACCTCGCGGCCGCCGTCCGGGACCAGGCGCTGGACGCGCTGACCGCGCGGATCTCCACCGCCGGCGTCGGTCCGGAGGGGGCCGGCGGGTCGGCGGTGGCCGCCGGTTCGGCCGTGGTCGTCACCAACACGCTCTCCTTCGACCGGACCGACCTGGTCGTCGTCCAACTGCCCCCGCAGACCGGGGCGGTACGGGTGCTCGACGACCGGGGCGAGCCCGTGCCGAGCACCGTCGACCGGGGGGCCCTGCGCTTCCTCGCCGCCGACGTTCCCGCGCTCGGCTGGCGCACCTGGCGGCTGGTGGAGGGCCCGGCGGCGGAGCCCTGGACGGCGGCCGAGGGGGTGGTGATCACCAACGACCGCTACCGGGTGAGCGCCGACCCCGTCCGTGGCGGCGGCCTGTCCTCCGTCCACGACCTCCTGCACGACCGGGAGTTGATCCAGGGCGGCCGGATCGGCAACGAACTGCGGGTCTACGAGGAGTACCCGCAGCACCCCGACTTCGGCGAGGGCCCCTGGCACCTGGTGCCCAGCGGACCGGTGCGCGGCTCCGGCACGGCCCCGGCCGACGTGCGCCGCGAGACCGGCCCGCTCGGCGAGCGGCTGGTGATCGGCGGCACCGTCGACGGGATCCGCTACGAGCAGACCGTCACCCTGTGGCGCGGCCTCGACCGGGTCGACTGCCGCACCCGGGTCGTCGACTACTCCGGCGCCGACCGGCTGCTGCGGCTGCGCTTCCCCGTCGACCTGCCCGGCGCGCTGCCGGTCAGCGAGGTCGCCGGCGCCGTCGTCGGGCGCGGCTTCGCCCTGCCCGACGTCGACTCCGCCGAGGCGCCGTGGACCTTGGACAACCCGGCCAACACCTGGTTCGGCCTCGGCGCCACCGCGCGCGCCGTGCTGTCCGATCCGGCCGGATCGCCGCTGGGGGAGCGGGCGTTGGGCGTCGCCGAGGTGGTCGTGCCGAGCCTGGACGACGCCGCCGACGCCCGCCCGCTGGTGGTCGCCCTCGCCCGGGTCGGCGTCACCGCCACCACCTCCGGCGCCGACTGGGCCCGGTACGGCTGGCTGGACGTCGACTCCAACCTGCCCGACTTCCGGATCGTCCTCGGCGGGCCGGAAGAGAACGACGCCGCCCGGGAGTTGATCGAGCGGGCCGGCGAGGAGTACGCGAGCGTCCTCAAGACGCACGGCGCGGTGTGGGTGCCCGCACTCACCCCGCTCGCCGAGGTCTGGCAGCCCGGCGCCGACCTGCGGGACCTGCGGGCGCTGCCCGCACTGGTCGTCACGGACGCCGCCGCGCTCGTCGCGGACCTCGCCGACGCCCGGATCGGCGCCGTCTGCCCGTCCGACGTTGTGGACCAACTCGCCGACCACACCGTCGCGTTGCTCAGCTTCGGCCTGCCCGGCTTCGCGGTCGACACCACCGGAGCCCTGCACCTCTCCCTGATGCGCTCCTGCACCGGCTGGCCCTCCGGCGTCTGGATCGACCCGCCCCGGCGCACCCTGCCCGACGGCGTCTCCTTCCAACTCCAGCACTGGACACACGAGTTCAGTTACGCACTGGTCGGCGGCCCGGGCGACTGGCGGAGCCAGACCCTGCCCGCCCAGGGCCAGGAGTTCAACCACCCGCTCCACGCCCGGATCGCGCCGCCGCAGGACGGCCCGCTGCCGGCCACCCTCTCCTGGCTGCGGATCGAACCGCAGCGCGAAGTCCTGCTCGGCGCGCTCAAGCCCGCCGGCAACCCCATCGCGCACGGCTCGGCGGCGGCCGTCGGGCGCGAACTCGCCGTCCGGCTGGTCGAGTCGACCGGACTCGGGCGCACGGCGGAATTCGGCGGCGCACTCGGGCTGAGCCACCTGCGGCCCGCCGACCTGCTGGAACGCCCCCTCGGCGAGGCCGTCGAACGCGTCGACCTCGCCGGCTCGCAGATCGCCACCCTGCTCGCCGCCCCGGGCGTCGCCGCCGAGCCCGGCGGCCCGGTCCTCGGCCCGGTCGCCGAACCCGCGCAACCCGTCCACGCCCGCTACTGGCTGCACAACCGGGGTCCGGCGCCGCTCGGCTACCTGCCGGTCTCCGTCGGCGCCTCGCCCGGCCTGCTGCGGACGGACGGCGAGGCGGTCGAACTCTCCGTCGCCCTGTCCTCACAACTGCGCGACGCGGCGGTCGAGGGCACGGCCGTCGTCCTGCCGCCCGAGGGCTGGCAGACCAGCCTCGGCAGCCGCCCCTACCGGCTGGAGCCCGGCGGCCACCTGCGCTTCCCGGTCACCCTCACCCCGCCCGCCGAAGTCCTGCCCGGCCTGCACTTCGCCGCCGTCCGGATCGTGCACGACGGCCAGGAGATCGAGGACGTCGTGACCATCGCCGTCGGCGACCTCCCCAACCTGCTGCCCGTCCCCGGCGACGCCCCCGAGGACTGGACGATCGCCCAGGGCACCAAGGCCACCACCGGCCGCGACACCGGCCTGGACGTCGCCGTCTCCGAGGAGACCCTGCGCGTCACCCCGGGGGGCCGCACCACCCTCGGCCTCACCCTCACCAACCGCACCCGCGGCGAAATCCGCGGCGAACTCCAACTCGTCTCCCCCTGGGGCACCTGGGACGCCATCGCCGACCCGGTCCGCGGCTTCACCGTCCCGGCCGGATCGTCCTCGACCGTGGCCTTCGAGATCGCCGCCCCCGAATCCACCGACCCCGGCGCGTACTGGGCGCTGGCCAAGGTCATGTGGTTCGGCCGCTGCCAGTACGCCCCGACCGTCGCCCTGGAGGTGGAGGCATGACCCTCGGTCTGCTCGACGGAAAGCCCCTCCCGCGCGCCGTCCTCGACCACCGCCTCGCCGCCCTCCGCACCGGCCCGCGCTCCACCGCCCTGCCCCAGCCCGGCAGTTCGGAGGACCGCCAGCTCAGCCGCTGGGTCGCCCAGGTGCTGCTGACCGAGGCGTTGTGCGAGGCGGTCGCCACCGAGCGCGACCTGCCCGTACGGTCCACCGGCCCGGCCCGCCTGGACCAGCAGGCCGCCGTCGAACTCGGCTCCATCACCGCCGCCGCCTACGAGGGCAGCCCAGCCGTCCGAGCCGTCTACGCGGCGGTCACCGCCGACGTCGAACCCTCCGCCGCCGACGTCGCCCACTACCGCACCCTGACCACCCGCCCGCCGTCGGCCGTCTGGCACCTCGCCCTGCCCGACGGCGAACTCGACGCCAACCCCGACACCCTCCCGACCGCCCTCGCCGAAGCCCTCCGCGAGGCTCCGCCCGGCACCTGGGTCACCGCCGGCCCCTGGAGGGCCGCGCTCCGCTCCGTGCACACCGTCACAGAGGAGCACGACCCCACCGCCGACCTCACCGAGGCCGCCCGCCGCGCCGCCTTCGTCCGCTGGCTCGACCACGAGCGCGCCCGACGCCTCACCCTCGTCGAGGGATTGGAGCACCCCGGCGACCCGGCCCAACCCGACAACCACCACCGCCACTGAGACGCCACCGCTGCCGACCTCGCCGGGATCACCAGCGAGGTCGGCAGCGGAACGGGCGGTCAGACGATCTTGCAGGGCGCGTACGCGGCGCCCAGCTGAACGGCCGCGCCCAGGCGGTGGTTCCCGTCCTGGATGCTGATGCCGCCCCCGTCGACCCGGATCTTGATCGGTTCGAGCGCGGCGCTGTTCTTCATGCCGGTGACGGCGGCACTGAGCCGCTTCTCGTCGAGCCCGCCCGCCACCGTCTGCGCACGACCGCTGGCCTGCCGCAGCAACGCGACGCTCACCTCGACCAGTTGGCCGGGACGCACGCCCTGCGCGGCGAAGTCCTGCAACTGGTCGATCTGTGCGCCCTCGAAAGTCCCGGCACCGGCCCGGACGTGGTAGCTGGAGTCCCGCTGCCGGTTGACGTGGCCGCTCAGGTCCGCCTGCGCCTGCTCGGGGCCGACCTCCATGTTGACGAGCTTGTAGTAGGTCTCCAGGCCGTCGTCGACCTTGATGTACCCGTAGCTGCCGTCCTCGTCGAAGATCACGCGTTCCTCGGACCCCGCGAGCTGGTAGATCTTCTCGTAGTGCTCGTCGGTCAGCTTCTGGTCCAGGATGAGCCGCATGCCCGGATAGTCGGCGTCGACGTGGGTGTGGTCGCCCTCCGCCTCGGCGGGCTTCGCCGTGGGGCGCCGCTGCACCGAGGGCTCGCCGGCCTGCGTGCCGTGCGCGTGGGCCGCGTGCTCCGCTTCGGACTCCCGGGCGAGCGGCCGGGACAGCACCCGGGAGGCGTTCGCCTCGGCCTCGCGCTCGAAGCGGTCCGAGGGGTCGCTGACCCGCAGCCCGCTCCCGTTGTCGGTGCCCGCGACGGGGCCGCTGCGCTGCTGGATGACGTGGGTCAACTCGTGCGCGAGCGTGTGCTTGTCGCCCCCTCCATCACCGAGGACGATGTGGCTGCCCGAGGTGTACGCGCGGGCGCCGATCCCCGCGGCCGACTCCCGGGCGGTCGCACCCGTGTGCAGCCGGACATCGGAGAAGTCCGCGCCGAGCCGGGTCTCCATCTCGGCCCGGATCCCGTCCGCCATGGGCGTGCCGGGGCTCCTCAGCACCTCGTTGACGGCCGAGCGCTGCACGTCGGCCACGACTTCGTCGTGCTGCTCCAGCATCCGGCTCACCGTGGCGTTACCCACGGCCCGCTGCATGGCGGTGAGCGCCGCCGGCGTCACGACCCCGGCACCGGACGGGCGCCGCACAGGAGTCATCGGCCGACTGCTACGGCCCGGTCGTCGGTCGGCGGCAAACGCACTACCGGAGTCATGGGCACGCACAGGAAAGGCCCCTTCGAGGGATCGGCGACAGTCCCTCCCAGTTTGTTCGACCCCGCACCTCCAGCGGAAGGTACGTCAGGGCAACGTCCGATGTCCCCCGGGGCCATCTCCCCCGTCAGCCCGCCGAGCTGGGTGCTCGGCGGGCCGGGTTCACGACGTGATGTGCGACGGATCGCGGCGATGGGATGTGTCGGCGCAGTTCAGGGCAGCAGCGAGACCTGGTAGTGGGCGATGGACCAGCCGTCGTCGGAGCGCCGCAGCAGGATGCCGAGGTTGACGGTGAGGGTGGGGCGGTCGGGGAAGGCGAAGTCGACGCTGTGGTAGCCGAGGAGGAGGGTCGGGGTGAGCCGCCGGGACTCCAGGATGCGGTAGTCGGCCGTCATATCGGGGGGCTGGGAGGCGTAGTAGGCACTGATGCCGGCCCGCCCGACGGTGTACGGGTGGAGGCCCTGGAAGATCGCGTCCTCGCTGAAGCAGTCGGCTGCCTGCTCGGGTTCGTGGGCGTCGACGGCGGCCTTCCAGCGGTTGAGGACGCCGCGCAGCACGGCTTCGTCGCTCATCGGGCGCCTCCCGTGCCGGGGTCGTTGGGGTGCGGGGCGAGCGGGGTGACGGTGTCCTGGCGCCATACCCGCAGGGGCATGGAGGCGAGCGCCTGTTCCAGCCGCGTCTCGTCGGGGGCGCTGAAGAGGCCCCAGGTGCGCCATTCGCCGGGGGCGAGCGGCGGGCGCCAGAGCCGCAACAGGGCACCCTGGGCGGCGAGTTCGCGCGACCGCTGGGCCTCGCGGGCCCGGATGTCGGCGACCGCGTCCTCGGTGGTTCCGTCCGGGACGGTGGTCACCATGTCGACCAGGAATTCCATCGGTGTCCTCTCGTTCGGGGCTTACCGGAGTATCGAGGGGCGGCGCGGTCGCCGGTGCGGAGCCACGCCGGTCACGGCCGGGCGTCGTGGCCGGCGCGCAGGCTGAGGACGGAGCCGGCCAGGAGCAGGCCGACCAGGGTCAGCAGCGGGGCCGTCCAGGAGTCGGTGGCGGTGTGGAGGGCGGCGGTGAGGGCGGGGCCGGTGGCGGCGAGGAGGTAGCCGCAGGTCTGGGCCATGGTGGAGAGCGCGGCGACGTGGTCGTGGTCGGTGCCCCGGCGGGCGAAGAGCACGGCGGCCAGGGCCTGGCCGCCGCCCATGCCGATGCCGAGGATGCCGGCCCAGAGCGGAGCGCCGGTGGCGGGGGCGAGTACGACGCCGAGCAGGCCGAGGACGCAGACGGCCACCACGGCGAGCAGGTGCGGCCGCTGGTCGGCGCGGGCGGCGGCGAGGACGGGCGCGAGGAAGCCGCCGACGGCGAGGCCGAGGATGAGGACGGCCAGGTCGGTGCCGGCGGCGGTGCGGCTGAGGCCCGCGTCGACCAGGATCGAGGGCAGCCAGGCGAGGGTGGCGTAGAAGACCAGGGTCTGGATGCCGAAGAAGGCGGTCAGGCTCCAGGCGAGCGCGGTGCGGCCGACGGGCCGGCGGTGCACCGGCGCGGCGGCGGCCGGTATCCGCCGTTCCACCCGCAGCTGCGGCGCCATGCCCGCCGCCGCGAGGACGGCCGGGAGGACGGCGAGGCCGATCGCGGCCCGCCAGGACCACGCGTCGGCGACCGGCGCGACCAGGGCGGCGATCACGGCCGACCCGGTGCCCATCGCGAGGGCGTAGACGCCCATCATGGTGCCGATCCGCCGGGGCGCGAAGCGGGCCCGGACGAATACCGGGATCAGCACGTTGACGACCGCCACCGCGATGCCCACCAGCACCGTCCCCGCGTAGAGCCCGGGCAGGCCCGCGGTGCGCAGCAGCGCCCCGGCGACGAGCAGCACGCTCGCCCAGAACAGCCCGCGCTCCTCGCCGATCCGCCGCCGGGCGACGGCGCCGAGCGGCGCGAACAGGCCCATGCACAGCGGGGGCAGCAGCCCGAGCACGGTGACGGTGCCCTGGCCCCAGCCGGCGACCGGCGCGAGCGGTCCGACCTGTCCGAACGCGACCCGGGTGTTGAGGCTGAGGAGGACGAAGCCGACGACGAGCAGCGCGCCGGAGGCGGGGGCGGCACGGCCGGGTGAGGTCCGGCTGGGGGCGGAGGCGGTGCTGAGCGGCATGAGCGGCGAACCCTTCGCTGCGGCAGGAAGTTAGGCTTGCCTGAGCTTTCACGCTCAAGTGCGCTTGAGTGCAACCCGCCGGCCGTGAAGGAGACGACGCGTGGAGCAGCTCTACTCGATCACCGAGGTCGCGAAGGCCTTCGACCTCTCCGTCCCCGCCCTGCGCTACTACGAGGACTGCGGCCTGATCACCCCCGCCGCCCGCCGCGGCCGGGTGCGCCAGTACGACCGGGCGGCCCTGGAACGCCTCGCCCTGGTCCAGCTCTGGCACGTGGACGGCATGATCCCGCTCGCCGGGACGGCCGCCGTGATGGCGAGCGAGCAGGCGGCGGAGCGGAAGGCGCTGCTGGCGGCGCAGCGGGACGAGATGACGGCCCGCGCCCGCCGTCTGGAGCGCGCCGCGGCCGTCCTGACCCACATGCTCGATTGCCACCGCGACCGCCCGCTGGACTGCCCGGTCACCCACGCGCACATCCACGCCCGCGTCGACGCCGCCCTCGCCGGCGAGGAACTGGCCGACGACTTCCTCCCGCCGGCGACCGGGACCGCGACCGGGATCGGTCAGCCCAGCACCGCCGGCGTCGGCCCGTCGGGGCGGACGGTGATGCTGTAGGCGGAGCCGGTCGGGACGGATCGGAACCGCACGGTGTGGGCGGGCAGCAGGAGTTCGAGCAGCGCGGTGGTCTCGCGGACGGCGAACTGGGTGCCGAGGCAGGCGCGGGCGCCGAGGCCGAAGGGGAGGTACGCGCCGAGCTGGGCGGGGCGGGCGCCGGTGGCGGTGAAGCGGGAGGGGTCGAAGCGTTCGGGGTCGGGCCACAGGGCCGGGTCGCGGTGGGTGAGGTAGGGGCAGACCAGGACGTCGGTGCCGGCGGCGATGCGGTGGCCGTCGATCACGTCGTCCTCGACGGCGTGCCGGGGGAGCAGCCAGGCCGGGGGGTAGAGCCGCAGGGCCTCGCTGACCAGGGCCTGCGGGTCCGCGCCGCGCGCCTCGGGGTGGCGGTCGAGGAGGAGGAAGAGCCAGGTCAGGGTGGTGGCGGTGGTCTCGTGCCCGGCGACGAGCAGGGTGACGAGTTCGTCGCGGATCAACCGGTCGGTGTACTCGGGGTGTTGGGCCGAGGCGTCGAGCAGGACCCGCAGCACGCCGGGCTCCTCGGCGTCGGTCGCCGAGCGCGCCGCGTCGATGGCGGCCAGCGCGACGGCGTCGATCCGGGCGAGGTCGGCGGCGACGGCGTCCCGGGCGTCCCCGGCGTCCGTGGGCAGGGTCGGCATGGCCGCCACCACCCGTTCCACAGAACGGAGTTCATGGTCGGTGCGGTCGTCCAGCGGCAGCCCGGTGAGGGCCCGCCAGACGGTGTCGAGGGCGAATCCGCGCATCTCCTCGCCGAGGTCGAAGGTCTCGCCGCTGCGCGCGTACCCCTCCCAGCGGTCGGCCGTCCGGCGGGCGGCGGCGGCGATCCGCTGCTCGTAGCGGCGCATCCCGGTGCCGGTGAACTGGGATTGCAGCAGCCGCCGTTGGCGCTTCCAGGCGTCCCCGGTGGCGGAGAGCACGCCGTCGCCGACCAGCATCCGCGCGCGGTGCGAGCGCTTGACGTAGCGGTCGGGGTGGCGGCCGAGCACGTGCTGCACGGCGGCCGGGTCGGTGACCAGCACGGTGGGCGTGGGGCCGAGCCGGAAGGCGGCGATGCCGCCGATGCCCCGCTGCGCCCGGGCGAGCAGGTCGACGAGGTCGGCCTCCTCGCTGCGCCACTGCTCGACGGCCTCGGCGGCCAGCTCCGGTACGGGGCGGGTGTCGGTGGTCACCAGGAGTCTCCTCGGGGGTCGGCCGTCGTGGGCGGGCGGCCCGCCCCGCAGCCGACTGTACGTCAGCCGAGTGGCGGCCCGGTTACGCCCGGTGACCCGGGGGTGCGCCCGGCACACGGCTGCGCCGCGATCCGTCCCCCTCGACGGACCGCGGCGCAGCGGCTTACGGGGTGTCAGGCAGGTGACCTGCGGGTCACACGGCCTGCCACAGGGCGGGGACGATCGGCGGCTCCCAGCCGACCTGGGCGGTGTGACCCTGGAGGCAGCGGTAGCTGACCCCGTTGTAGGTCACGACGTCGCCCGCCTGGTAGGTGGTGCCGGGCGTCCAGGTGCCGCCGGGGTTGGTCGGGCCGTTGCCCACGACCAGCGAGAAGCTGGTGCTGTGGGTGGCGGAGCCGGTGCCGGTGAGCGTGATGCTGTAGGTGCCGGCCGCCGTGTTCGCGGCGGTCGCGATGGTCAGCGAGGCCGAGGCGCCGGACTGCACCGAGGACGGGCTGAAGGAGACCGTGACGCCCGCCGGGGCGCCGGAGGCGGTCAGGTTGACCGTCTGGGCGGAGCCGGAGGTGGTGGCGGTGGAGACCGTCGCGGTGGCCGAGTCGCCGGGGTTGACGGTGGCGGTGGCCGGGTTCACCGCGAGGGAGAAGTCGTTGGCGGGGGTGGTGCCGCCGACGGAGGTCTTCCAGATGGTGTAGGCCACGCCGTCGGCGCTGCGGTTCAGCGCGGTCGGGTCGATGTTGCTGGTGGTGTCGCAGGACTGGTGGTAGCAGGAGTCGTACGAACGGCCCGCGCTGCCGCCCCACTTGGTCGCCTGGCCGGAGGTCTTGACGGCGTCGGCGCCGGCCGCGTAGCCGGAGGTGGGGATGCCGGCCTGCTGGAAGGAGTAGTCGTCCGAGCGGCCCTGGCCCTCGACGTTCTCCTCCGGCTGGAGGTTGAGGGAGTCCCAGTAGGCCTTCATCGGCGCGGCGGCGGCGGAGGTGATGTTGTTGATGAAGTAGCCGGCGTTGGGCGATCCGACCATGTCGAAGTTGTAGTAGGACTTGATCGCGGAGCGCTGGGTGGAGCTGAGCTGGCCGACGTAGGACTGCGAGCCCTGGAGGCCCTGCTCCTCACCGGTCCACCAGGCGAACCGGACGTGCCGGGTCAGGGTGGGGTTCTGCTGGGCGAGGACGAGGGCGTTCTCCAGCAGGGTGGCCGAGCCGGAGCCGTTGTCGTTGATGCCGGGGCCGGCCGAGACGCTGTCCAGGTGGGCGCCGAACATGGTGACCTGGTCGGCGGGGCCGCCGGGCCAGTCGGCGATCAGGTTGTTGGACTGGTAGGTGCAGGAGGTGCAGGTCTGCTCGGTCACGGTGTAGCCGGCGGCCTGCAGCTTGCCCTTGATGTACGCCACGGACTGGCTGTGCCCGGCGCTGCCGGCCCGGCGGTTGCCGCCGTTCTGGCTGGCGATGGTGTTCAGCTGGGTCAGGTGGGCCTGGACCTTGGCGACGTCGATGTCGGGCGCGGGCCCGCCGGGGGTGCCCCCGCCGCCGACGGTCAGGGTGTACTGGGCGGTGTGGGTGGCCGCGCCGGCGGTGCCGGTGACGGTGATCACGTACGTCCCGGCCGGGGCGCCCGAGGAGGCCGACAGGGTCAGCGTCGCGGACGAACCCGTCTGCACGGAGGAGGGGCTGAGCGTCGCGGTGACCCCGGTCGGGGCGCCCGAGGCGGTCAGGTTGACGGTCTGCGCGGTGCCCGAGGTGACGGCGGTGGAGACCGTAGCCGTGGTCGAGGCGCCGGGCTGGACCGAGCCGGAGGCCGGGCCGAGCGCGAGCGAGAAGTCGTTGTTGCCGGACGGGGTGCAGGTCGGGTCGCCGCTCTGCGCGGGCACGCTGATCGCGTCCCAGGCGGCCTTGGTCCGGTTGAAGTAGTTGCAGGTCGGGTCGAGGTTCTTGGCGGCGGTCAGGGTGGTGGTGCGGTACCGCTTGTAGGTCATGCCGCTGGTCTTGAGCAGCATGCCGCCGTAGAAGACCTGGCCGGCCTGCTTGACGCCGATGCCGGTGACCGAGGAGTTGTTGCAGGTGGGGCTGGACGGCTTGCCGCCGCCCGGGTTGGAGCCCATCGACAGGAGGTAGAACCAGTGGTTCAGCGGGCCGGCCGCCGCGTGCACCTCGGTGCTGGGGATGGAGGAGGAGTAGCAGTTCGGGTCGTTGTTGACCAGTGAGGGCTGGTAGAGGTTGCGGATCGGCCCCTGGCCGACCAGGTTGACCTGCCGGCCGACCTGGTAGTCGGGGTAGTCGTAGGGCGCGGGCTGGTTGGCGTACTCCTTGGTGAGCGCGCCGAAGATGTCGCCGGTGCCCTCGCCCAGGCCGTTCTCGTTGTTGGCGCCGCCGGGGGTGTACTGGTCGATGCCGTGGCCGAACTCGTGGCCGACGACGTCCTGGGCGGCGATCCACTCGTTGTTCTGGTTGTGGCCGATGGAGACGGAGCTGCCGTCCCAGTAGGCGTTGACGTCGTTGAGGCCGACCTTGACCGGCCAGCTGCCGCCGTTGCCGTTGTGGCCGTTGCGACCGAGCCAGTCGCGGAGCATGTCCCATTCCTTCTGGGCCGCCCACATGGCGTCGGCGCAACCGGTCTCCTTGCTGGAGGGGTTGCCGGTGCCCCAGGAGTCGGAGGACTTGCTGAACACCTGGCCGCTGCTGTAGTCGGAACAGGTCAGGCCGGGCCGGTTCGGGTCGCGCAGTGAGTACGAGCCGCCGGAGTTGGTGGTGCTGATGGTCAGCGGGCCGGGGCCGTTCCACTTGCTGTTGATGGTGCCGGCGCGGACATCGTCGTAGCTGTCGATCACCTCGCCGCTGGCGGCGTCCACGAAGACGTGCAACGTGCTCGGCGCGCTCTCGGTACGGCCCTTGAGGACGGTCTCCCAGGCGAGCCGGCTCGCACCGTCCTTGACCCGGACGACCAGGCGGCGCTCGGCCACCGAGTCCACCGCGGCCAGCTTGGTGCGCGCGGTCTTCTCCGCGTTCGCCGCGCTGACCTGCGGGGTTATCGAGCCGCCGACCGGCCCGGTGGCGGCCGACTGGAGGCCGCGGACCTTGCCCTGGCCGTCGGCGAGCACCACGGCGTCGCCACCGACCACCGGCAGGCCGCGGTAGCTGCGGTCGTACGCGACGGAGTAGAGGCCGCCGAGCCAGGGGGTGACGGCCCGGCGCTCGTAGGTCTCGCCGGGGCCCTTGGCCAGTGCGTCCAGGCCGGCGGCCGCGGCCGCGTCGGCGGCGTTGACGGCTGCCGCGAGGGCGCTGGGTGGTGCGGGAGAGGGGGTGGGCGCGGCGGTGGCCGGCCCGGCCGTGGCGGCGATCATGCCGGCCAGCACGGTCAGGGTGGTCGCCGTGGTCAGCAACCGTCCTGTGGAAACTCTGCGTTGCATCGAGGCTCCTCGCATGTGGGGGTCCTCGACCGCGGACGGCAGGGCTGGTGGCCCACCGCAGGGCCGTGTCTGGGGGACGGCCGTGCGGGCCGTCCGCGCTCGGGTGCCGGAACCCTCACACGGCGTCATGCTCTGGTCAATGGCTGGTGCACGCGATGCATAGGGTTGGCAAATTCCGTCAAGCTGGGCTTTTGCCCGAGTGGTTGAGACCACCTCATGTACGGACCGGGTGTCATCGAGTACCGTCCTGATGGTCGGAAGGTTGGCGAGGGGCCCGGGGGAAGCGACCGGAGGAGGCAGCCGTGCACCGGAACCGCGTGGCCGTGGAACCGGCGTCCGCACCTCCGTCCCCACCCGCCGCCCCGCCCGCCCAGGAGTTGGGCGCCTGGCGGGACTTCGGCGCCCGGCTGCGCCACTGGCGGCGCCGGGCCGGCCTCACCCAGGCCCAACTCGGCGCCGGAATCGGCTACGACCACACCGCGGTGAGCAAGATCGAGCACGGCGCCCGCCGGGTCACCCCTCGGATCGCTGACAGGATCGACGAACTCCTCGGCGCGGGCGGTGAGTTGCGGGCCGCCTGCCAGCGGGCCGAGACCGCCGAACTGCCCTCCCTGGCGCCCCTCGCGCCCGCCCTGCTGCGGCCCCCGCTGCCCACCGCGGCCGCGAACGGGCCCGGCGGCCCGGCCCGCTGGAGCGCCCCCGCCCAGCCGCCGCCCCGGCTGCCCGACTACGGCCTGCTCTGCCCGCTGCACGGCGCCGACGGCTGCGACGTCCCCGACCCGGTCGAACTCGCCGCGCTGCACGCCGAGTTCTGCGCCGCGAACCCGGCCGGCGCGCCGCCCCTGGACGCCGCCACCGCACACGCCCTCACCGGGCTGCTCGCCGCCCACCTGCGCTCCGGCGAGGCCGGCGGCCTGCCCGGCCTGGCCGCCGCCGTCGAACGCACCTTGCAGGCCGTGCTCGCCCGGCTCGCCGCCGCCCCCGCCGCGCAGCGCCGCCCGCTCGCCCGACTGGCCGCCGAGCACGCGCACGCCGCGGGCGCGCTGCGGATGCAGGACGGCCGCAACGCCACCGCGATGGCCTGCTTCGACCGCGCGCTCGCCTGGGCGGAGCTCGCCGGGGACCAGGCCACCCAGGTCGCCGCGCTGAGCGACATGAGCACCCTCGCCCGGATGGACGGCGACCCGGCCGCCGCCCTCGGCTACGCCCGGGAGACCGGCCGCGCCGCCCCCGGCCGGCACTGGGCCGGCGCGATGGGCCAGATCGGCCAGGCCCGTGCGCACGCCCTCACCGGCGACGTCCGGGCCACCATTCGCCACCTCGGCCGCGCCCGGCTGCACCTGGACCACATCGGCGCCCGGGACGAGGACGACGCGCCCTGGCTCTCCATCGCCTCGATGCGGCTGCGGGTGGAGTCCGGCGCGGCCGCCGCGCTGCGCGACCTCGCCGCGGTCGTCGGCGACCCCCGGCTGGCCCGCCGGGCGCTGACCGCGGCCGAGACCGCGCTCGGCCTGCTCGGCCCGGCCCAGCTCCCCTCCAGCCGTCTCCTCTTCACCGTCCGGGTGGCGGACTGCCACGCCTGCGCGCACGACCCGCAGACGGCCGTCCAACTGCTCGGGCCCGCCCTGGAGACCGCCCCGGCGGCGGCCCTGCCGGCCCTGGTCGGGTACGAGCTGCGCGGCCTGCGCGACCGCCTCGCGGCGTACCGGCCGGAGGCGGCGTGGCGGCTGGCGGAGCTGGCGGGATCCTGACGAGCGGCGCCACCCGCACGGCCCGCGCCCTCGCGCCCGGCTCGCGCTCGCCCGGTGCCACCCGCGCCGCCCTCGCCGGACCGGGGGCCGGATCCGGGTCCGGACCGCCCCCTGCGCCAGGGGGCGTGCGACCTCGCCCGGCGTGGGCTCGACCCCGCTGCGCTCCGGTTTCTCCAGCGCCTGCGAACAAACGCGCCCCTTTCGCGCCGGTCTGACGTCAACTTCGTGCGCGGATCTTCCTCCGATCGGGTTATTTATGGCGTTAACACGTCGAATGACTGCCGTAGCTGACCTCTCCCGCTAGAGTCTCTGACGTTTCCAGTCATTAGTTCGCGAATAACCAAGGGGGCGCGTGCTGTCCGCCATTGCACGCCGGCTCGCTCATCCGCTTCTGCTCCTGGGGGTGCTGTGCACGGCCGTCGCCACACTGCACTTCCACTGGGAGCCCGACCGGGTCTCCCCCCTCGTGCTGGTCGGCGTCCTCGGGTACCTGGCCGTACTGGAGCGGGTGATCCCGTACCGGACCGACTGGCATCCGAGTGGGCGTGAACTGCGCTGGTACACCGTGTACTTCGTGCTGAGCATGGTCGGCGGTGCGCTCGCCCAGGGGCTGGTGACGGCGCTGGTGCAGGTGCTCGGGGCGGCCCATCCGGTGCTCCCGTTCGCCCTGGAGATCCCGCTCGCGCTGCTGATCGGATCGCTCGGCGACTACCTCGTCCACCGCTGGTCCCACCACAACCGGTGGCTCTGGCGCCTGCACGGCGTCCACCATGTGCCGGACAAGGTGAATGTCGCGAACAACGGTGTGAACCATATTCTCGACGTGTTCGTCGCGCAGTCCGTGGTGCAACTCCTGCTGTCGCTGATCGGCTTCTCGGCGGAATCCGTGTTCGTGGTCGGAATATTCATTCTTGCGCAGGGGTATTTCGTTCACGCGAACATCGACGTCCGCCTCGGGTTCCTCGGCCACCTGCTGGCCGGTCCCGAGCTCCACCGACTGCACCACAGCACCGACCTCGCTGAGGCCGGGCACTACGCCTCCGACCTCTCGCTGTGGGACCACGTGTTCGGCAGCTTCACCTGGCGCCCCGGCCGGGTGCCCACCGCCGTCGGCCTCGCCGATCCGGCCGCCTTCCCGGCCACCGGCGAAGTGGGTGCCACCCTGCTGCACCCCTGGCGCCAGGTGAAGACCACCGAGCCGTCCGTCTGACCCTGCCCGCGAGGCCGCTCTTCCTCCGCCCGTGTCCGCGCCGCCACGCCATCACCCTCGGATTGGATCATGAACACCTCGCCCTTCGCCGTGCCCTGCGACCGGATCGCGATCACCGGCATCGGCTGCCGCCTGCCGGGACACGCCAACGACCACCGGACCTACTGGCGCAACCTCGTCGAGGGTCGGGACTGCCTCACCGCGACACCCGCCGACCGCTACGACACCGGCACGCTCGGCAGTCGGGACCGGTCCAAACCGGGCCGCCTGGTCGGCGGCCGGGGCGGCTACATCGACGGCTTCGACACCTTCGACCCGGACTTCTTCGGCATCAGCCCGCGCGAGGCCGAGCACATGGACCCGCAGCAGCGCAAGCTCCTGGAGGTCAGCTGGGAGGCCCTGGAGGACGGCGGCCTGCGCCCCGGCGAGCTGGCCGGCCGCGACGTCGGCGTCTACATGGGGGCCTTCACCCTCGACTACAAGATCCTCCAGTTCGCCGACCTGGACTTCCGCACGCTCGCCGCGCACACCGCCACCGGCACCATGATGACGATGGTGTCCAACCGGATCTCGCACTGCTTCGACTTCCGCGGCCCCAGCGTCTCGATCGACACCGCCTGCAGCTCCTCCCTGGTCGCGGTGCACCTCGCCTGCCAGAGCCTGCTCCGCGGCGAGACCGAACTCGCCCTGGCGGGCGGCGCGTTGCTGCACATGGCGCCGCAGTACACGATCGCCGAGACCAAGGGCGGCTTCCTGTCCGCCGACGGCCGCTCACGCGCCTTCGACGCCTCCGCCGACGGCTACGTCCGGGCCGAGGGGGTCGGCGTGGTCGTCCTCAAGCGGCTGTCGGACGCGCTGCGCGACGGCGACCCGGTGCACGCCGTCATCCTCGGCAGCGGCGTCAACCAGGACGGGCGCACCAACGGCATCACCGTCCCCAGCGCGGACGCCCAGGTCACCCTGATCGAACGGGTCTGCGCCGAGGCCGGGGTGCTGCCCGGCAGCCTCCAGTACGTCGAGGCGCACGGAACCTCCACCCCGGTCGGCGACCCGATCGAGGCGGCCGCGCTCGGCCGGGTGCTGGGCATCGGCCGCCGCCCGGGCGACCGCTGCTACGTCGGCTCGGTCAAGACCAACATCGGGCACACCGAGGCCGCCGCCGGCGTCGCCGGGCTGATCAAGACCGCCCTGGCCCTCAAGCACCGGCGGATCCCGCCGCACCTCAACCTGGAACGGCCCAACCCCGGCATCGACCTGGCCGCGCTGCCCTTCGACATCCCGACCGCCCCGATCGACTGGCCCGAGCACGACGGACCGGCCCGGGCCGGCGTCAACTCCTTCGGCTTCGGCGGCACCAACGCGCACGTCCTGCTGGAGGAGCCGCCGAGCACCGGGCCCGCCGCCCCGGCCCCGCAGCCGGCCTGCACCGTGCTGCCGCTGAGCGCCAAGGACGCCGCCGGGCTGCCCGAACTCGCCGCCGGAATCCGTCGGGAGCTCGCTGCCGGGGTGCCGCTCGACGACCTCGGCCACACCCTGGCGCACCGGCGCCAGCACCTGCCCGAGCGGCTCGCGGTGGCCTACTCCACTCGGGACGACCTGGACGAGGCGCTGGCCGCCCACGAGCGCGGCGAGGCTCACCCCCGGGTGCTCCAGGGCCGCGCCCGGGAGCGCCAACAGCGCCGTCTCGCCTGGGTGTTCACCGGCATGGGCCCGCAGTGGTGGGGCATGGGCCGGGGCCTGTACGAGAACGAACCGGTCTACCGGGCGGCCGTCCAGGCCTGCGACCGGGAGATCCGCGAGCAGGCCGGCTGGTCCCTGCTCGACGAACTGCACCGCGACGAGGCCGACTCCCGGATGGCCGAGACCTGGCTCGCCCAGCCCGCCAACTTCGCCGTCCAGCTGGGCCTGTCCGCGCTCTGGCGCAGCCACGGCCTGCGCCCCGACGCGGTGGTCGGGCACAGCACCGGCGAAGTCGCCGCGTTCTACGAGGCCGGAGTGTACGACCTGGCCGACGCCGTCCGGGTGGTGCTGGCCCGCAGCCGCCTCCAGCAGCGGCTGGCCGGCACCGGCACCATGCTCGCCGTCGGCCTCCCGGAGGCCGAGGCGGAGCGCCGGATCCGCCCGTACCGAGCCCGGGTCTCGCTGGCGGCCGTCAACAGCCCCTCCACCGTCACCCTGGCCGGCGACACCGACGCGCTGCGCGAACTCGCCGAGGAACTGCGCGGACAGGAGGTGTTCACCCGCTTCCTGGAGGTCGAAGTCCCCTACCACAGCGTGCGGATGGACCCGATCCGGGACGAGCTGACCGCAGCGCTCGCCGCGCTCAAGCCCAACGAGGCCCGGCTGCCGCTCTACCTCACCGCCCGCGAGGGCCTCGCCCGCGGCCCCGAACTCGACGCCGGGTACTGGTGGCACAACGTCCGCAACCCGGTGCGTTTCCGCGCCGCCGTCGAACGGATGGCCCAGGACGGGCACGGCCTGTTCCTGGAGATCGGCCCGCACCCGGTGCTCGGCCACGCGATCCGCGAGTGCGTCGACGGCGCGCACGCCCTGCCGTCCATCCGCCGGCACGCCGACGAGCCCGCCTGCTTCACCCGGTCGCTCGCCGAACTGCACACCCTGGGCGTCGAACCGGACTGGCGCGCACTGCACCCGGCCGGCCGCCCGGTGCCGCTGCCCGGCTACCCGTGGCGGCGCGACCGGTACTGGGTCGAGCCGAGCGCCGTCCGGCAGGTCCGGCTCGGCGAGGTCGACCACCCGTTGCTCGGCCGCCGCACCGCGAGTGCCCAACCCGCCTGGACCACCGCACTCGACCCCGAGCGGCTGCCCTACCTGGCCGACCACCGGATCGAGGGCCAGATGGTCTTCCCGGCGGCCGGGTACCTGGAGATGGCCGCCCAGGCCGTCCGCGCCCTCACCGGCGGCACCGAGGTGGTGCTCGCCGAGATCGAGCTGAACCGGGCCCTGTTCCTCTCCGACACCGAGCCCACCCCCGTCCAACTCGGCTACGCCCCGGAGGACGCCCGCTTCACCATCGCCTCCACCCCGGTCGGCGGCGAACCGGTGGTGCACGCCGGCGGCCGGGTCCGCACCGGCCAGCGCCGCGCCCACGGGCCGGCGCTGGACGCCGAGGCGATCCGCTCCCGCGGACAGCGCTTCGACGGCCCCGACTGCTACCGGCTCCTGGCCGCCCGCGGCTACGACTACGGGCCCGCCTTCCAGGCCGTCCAGGAGGTGTGGACGAGCCCTGGCGAGGCACTGGCCCGGATCAGCCCGACCGACCGGCTCGGCCCCGAGGCGGCCGACCACCAGCTGCACCCGGTGCTGCTCGACGCCTGCTTCCAGACCCTGCTGGCCACCCGGCTGCTCACACCCGAGGACGGCGGCGTCCGGCTGCCGGTGTCCATCGAGGAGGTCCGGCTCGACCAGGCCGGCGACCGGCCGCTGTGGGCGCACGCCACCGTCACCCGCGAGGGCGGCGGCGAACTCGTCGGCGACCTCGCCCTGTACACCGAGGACGGCACCCCGGTCGGCCGGATCACCGGCTTCCGGGTCGCCGACGTCGCGCAGGCCCCCGCCTCGGTCGGCCTCGCCACCATCGACGGCTGGCTCACCGAACTCGCCTGGACGGACGCCCCGGCCGCGCCCGCCGACCAGGACCTCGGCGACCTGCTGCTGTTCGCCGACGCCGGCGGCCTCGCCGAACGCCTCGCCGCGCTGGCCGCCGAACGCGGCGCCCGCTGCCACCTGGTCCGGCCCGGCACCGACTACCGGCCCGGCGACGGGCGCTCGACCGTCCGCCCGGACTCCGCCGAGGACCTCACCCGGCTCCTCACCGACCTCGGCCCCGGCTACCGCACCGTCGTCCAGCTGTGGAACCTCGACCAGCCCGCCCTCGACACCACCACGGCCGACCGGCTCGACCAGCTCGCCACCCTCGGCGGCTACGCGCTGATCGCCCTCGCGCAGGCCCTGCCCGCCGCCCTCCCGGACGCCCGGCTGCACATCGTCACCCGGGGCACCCAGGCCGCCGCCCCCGACGACCGGGTCGAACCGCTCGGCGCACCCGCCTGGGGCATCGGACGGGTGCTCTGGCAGCAGGAACTCGTCGCCCAGCGCGGCACCCTGATCGACCTCGACCCCGCCGCCGAGCCGCTCGACCAGGCCGAGGCGCTGCTCGCCGAACTCACCTCCCGGGACGAGCAGGAGATCGCCCTGCGGGCCGGCCACCGCCGCACCAGCCGGCTCCGCCGGGCCGAGGGCCTCACCCGCCCGCTGCCGCCGGTCCTGCGCCCCGACGGCAGCTACCTGGTCACCGGCGCGTTCGGCGCGCTCGGCCGGCTGCTCTGCCGCACCCTGGTCCGGCGCGGCGCCCGGCGGCTGATCCTGGTCGGCCGTACCGTGCTGCCCGAGCGCGACCAGTGGTACCGGACCGACCCCGCCAGCCCGGCCGGGGAGCGGATCGCCTTCCTGCGCGAACTCCAGGCGCTCGGCGCCGAACCGCTGCTCGCCCCCGTCGACGTCACCGACGAGACCGCCCTCGCCGCCTGGCTCGCCGACTACCGGCAACGCCAACGCCCGCCCATCCGCGGGGTGTTCCACCTCGCCGGGCAGGTCAAGGACGTGCTGGTGCCGCAGATGGACCGGGCCGCCTTCGACGCCGGATACGCCCCCAAGGTGGTCGGCGGCCACCTGCTGCACCGGCTGCTGCGCGACGAACCGCTCGACCACTTCGTGCTGTTCGCCTCCGTCGCCTCGCTGCTCACCACCGCCGGGCAGACCAACTACGCGGCCGGCAACGCCTTCCTGGACGCCCTCGCCCACCACCGCCGGGCCGCCGGCCTGCCCGCGCTCAGCCTCGACTGGGGCCCCTGGGCCACCGGCATGATCGAGGAACTGGGCCTGGTCGCCCACTACCGCGACGCCCGCGGCATGAGCTCGCTCCCGCCGGACGCCGGCACGGCCGTGCTGGAACGCGTCCTCGGCCAGGACCGCGCCCAGCTGCTGGTCGCCACCGTGGTCGACTGGCCGACCTTCCTTGCCTGGTACCCCGCGCCGCCGCCGCTGGTCGCCGACCTGGCCGCCGGCGCCGCCGAGCAGGCCCCGGCCGAGACCGGCGGCTTCCTGGACGCCTACCGCACGGCGGATCCGCCGACCCGGCACCGGCTGGTCACCGAGCGGTTCACCGCCGCCGCCGCGGCCGTGCTGCGGATCGGCGCCGAGCGGATCGCCCCGGACACCAGGCTCGGCGCGCACGGCCTGGACTCGCTGCTCGCGATGGAGCTGCGCGCCCGGGTGCACGGCGAACTGGGCGTCGCCCTGCCGGTGGTGGCGCTGCTCAGCAACGGCACCGTCGGCGACCTGGTCGACCTGCTCGTCGCCGGCCTGGACGAGCGGCTCGACGCCGAGGGCGGCCCCGAGCAGGCCGAGGTCGAGCTGCACACCGACGAGGCCCGCTACCCGCTCACCCACAACCAGCAGGCGCTGTGGTTCCTGCGCCAGCTGCACCCGGACGGCTTCGCCTACAACATCGGCGGCGCGGTGGAGGTGCGCGCCGAGCTCGACCCCGAGCTGGTCTTCGCCGCCTTCCGCGCGCTGGTCGCCCGGCACCCCGGGCTGCGGGCCGCCTTCACCGCCGAGGAGGGCCGACCGGTCCAGCGGATCCGCCCGGAGGCGGTGGCCGACACCGGACTGTTCGACGTCGAGGGCCGCCCCTGGGAGGAGATCCACGCGCTGATCGTCGCCGAGTACCGGCGGCCGTACGACCTCGCGAACGACCCGCTGGTCAGGCTGCGACTGTTCCGGCGCGGACCGGACCGCTGGGTCCTGATGAAGGCCGTCCACCACATCGTCTCGGACGCGATCTCCACCTTCACCTTCATCGAGGAGCTGTTCGAGGTCTACGAGGCGCTGCGCCACGGCCGCACCCCCGAACTCCCCGCCGTGGCCGCCCGCTACCTCGACTTCCTCAACCACCAGAACCGCTTCCTGGCCGGCCCCGACGCCCGGCGGATGCTCGACTACTGGCGCGGCCACCTGCCGGCCGAGATGCCCGTCCTCGCCCTGCCCACCGACCGGCCCCGGCCGGCCGTGCAGACCCACAACGGCGCCTCGGCGTTCTTCCGGCTCGACGCCGACCTGACCGCCCGCGTCCACGAGCTGGCCCGCGCGCACCACGCCACCCCGTTCATGGTGCTGCTCAGCGCCTACTACCTGCTGCTGCACCGCTGGTCGGGCCAGCAGGACATCGTGGTCGGCAGCCCCGTCACCGGCCGCACCCAGGAGGAGTTCGCCTCCGTCTACGGCTACTTCGTCAACCCGCTGCCGCTGCACGTCAGCCTGGCCGGGGAGCCGACCGTGTCCGAGCTGCTGGCCCGGGTGCGGGAGAGCGTGCTCGGCGGCCTGGACAACCAGGAGTACCCGTTCCCGCTGCTGGTCGAGCAGTTGGGGCTCCAGCACGACCCCAGCCGCTCGGCGGTGTTCCAGGCGATGTTCATCCTGCTCACCCACAAGGTCGCCGTGGAACGCTTCGGCTACCGCCTGGAGTACATCGAACTCCCCGAGGAGGAAGGGCAGTTCGACCTGACGCTGTCCGCCTACGAGGACCGCGCGGACGGCTGCTTCCACTGCGTGTTCAAGTACAACTCCGACCTCTTCGACGCCGCCACCGTCGAGCGGCTGGCCGCGCACTACCGCAACCTGCTGGACGCCATGACCAGCGCCGGCGCCGACCGCCCGGTCGGCCGGCTGCGGATGCTCGACGAGGCCGAACGCCGCCGCATCCTCACCGGCTTCAGCGGCGCCGACCGGCGGGCGGACCACGACACCCCGGTGCCCGAACTCGTCGCCAAGGCCGCCGCCGAACACCCCGAGGCCGTCGCCGTCACGGCCCCCCGCCCGGACGGCGCCCGCCGCCTCACCTACGGCGAACTCGACCGGCGGGCCCAGCGGACGGCCCTGCGGCTGCGCGAACTGGGTGTCGGCGAAGGCTCGGTGGTCGCGGTCTGCCTGGACAAGTCACCCGAGCTGATCGTCGTCCTGCTGGCGATCTGGCGGGCCGGCGCCGCCTACCTGCCGCTCGACCCCGGACACCCGGCCGACCGGCTCGCCTACCAGGTGACCGACGCCGGAGCGGCCCTCGTCGTGGTCGCGGAGCGGAACCCGTTCGGCACCGAACCGCCCGTCCGCCCCGTCACCCTGGACGAGCTCGACCGGCCCGCCGCCGAGAGCGGCCCGCTGCCCGCCGCCGACCCGGACCGCCCCGCCTACGTCATCCACACCTCCGG
Organism: Kitasatospora sp. NPDC043949; assembly: GCF_056435365.1. Taxonomy (NCBI): domain Bacteria; kingdom Bacillati; phylum Actinomycetota; class Actinomycetes; order Kitasatosporales; family Streptomycetaceae; genus Kitasatospora; species Kitasatospora sp. NPDC043949. The sequence continues at coordinate 93,694 of NZ_JBWKEQ010000028.1, forward strand.
CTCCACCGGCCGCCCGAAGGCCGTGCGGGTCGACCACCGCAACCTCGCCGCCGTCACCGCGGGCTGGCGCGCCGAGTACCGCCTCGACACCGAGGCCCGGGTGCACCTCCAGATGGCCGGGACCGCCTTCGACGTGTTCTCCGGCGACCTCGCCCGGGCGCTGAGCACCGGCGGCACCCTCGTCCTGGTCGACCGCGACCTGCTGTTCGACACCGCCCGGCTGTACCGCACCATGCGCGAGGAAGCCGTCGACTGCGGCGAGTTCGTGCCCGCCGTCGCCCGCGGCCTGCTGGCCCACTGCGAACGCGAGGGCCTGCGGCTGGACTTCCTGCGGCTGCTGGTCGTCGGCTCCGACTCCTGGAAGGCCGCCGAGCACCGGCGGCTGCGCGCCCTGTGCGGGCCGGACACCCGGCTGGTCAACTCCTACGGCCTGACCGAGGCCACCATCGACACCAGCTACTACGAGGGCGGCGCGGACGCCCTGGAGCCCGGCCGGATGGTGCCGATCGGCCGACCCTTCCCCAACAGCGCGCTGTACATCCTCGACCACTACGGCGAGCCGGTACCGCCCGGCGTGCCCGGCGAGCTGTGGATCGGCGGCGCCGGTGTCGCCGCCGGCTACCCGAACGACCCGGAGCAGACCACCCGGCGCTTCACCACCCTGGAGCTCGACGGCCCGCCCGTCCGGCTCTACCGCACCGGCGACCTCGGCCACTGGGACGCCCACGGCACCGCCCACCTGCTCGGGCGGATCGACAACCAGGTCAAGGTGCGCGGCCACCGGATCGAGATCGGCGAGATCGAGGCCCACCTCACCGCCCGCCCCGAACTCGCCCAGGCCTGTGTGACGGTCCGTGAGGATTCCACCGGCGAAGCCGTGCTGGCCGCCTACCTGGTCCCCGCCGAGGGGACCACCCTGGACCGCCGGGAACTGCGCCGCCACCTGGCCGAGCACCTGCCCACCGTGATGATCCCCTCCCACCTCACCGAACTGCCCGCCCTGCCGCTCACCCCCAACGGCAAGGTCGACCTGGCAGCCCTGCCCGAGCCCCGGATCGACACCGGCGGCGCGCAGCACGAACCGCCCGTCACCCTCTACGAGATCCGCACCGCCGAGCACTGGAGCAACCTGCTCGGCGTGGCGGAGGTCGGCCTCCAGCACGACTTCTTCGAGCTCGGCGGCAGCTCCATCCGGCTGATCGAGCTGATCCACCACCTGCAGACCGAGTTCAACATCAGCATCCCGGTCGGCCTGCTGTTCAAGGTGACCACCCTGCACGGGATGGCCCGCACGCTGGAGCAGATCATCACCGGCGAGGTCGCCGGCGGCCAGCCGTACCTCTGGTTCAACCCCGGGGCGCCCGAGGGGCGGACGGTGTTCTGCTTCCCGCCGGCCGGCGGCCACGGCCTGGTCTACCGCCAGCTCGCCGCCCACCTGCCCGACCACCGGCTCGCCGCCTTCAACTACCTCACCGGCGACGACAAGACCGCCCGCTACGCCGACCTGGTCGAGGACCTGGAGGAGGCGGGGCCGTACGTCCTGCTCGGCTACTCGCTCGGCGGCAACCTCGCCTTCGAGGTGGCCCGGGAGCTCGAACGCCGAGGCCGTACGGTCAGTTCCGTCCTGGTGGTGGACTCCTACCGGATCCCCGAGCCCTTCGAGCTCGGCGAGGAGCACCTGGCCGTCTTCGAACGCGAACTCCACGAGCACCTGCACCGGCACACCGGCTCCCGGATCGTCGCCCAGGAGACCCTCGAACAGGCCCGGGACTACCTGGCGTTCTGCAGCAGGACCCCCAACCTGGGAGTCCTGAAGGCCCCGCTCAACGTGGTGTGCGAACGGGACCGGCTGGCGCTGCACGCGGGCGGCGAGCACGGCTCCTGGCACGGCGCCTCCAGCGCCGGAACGGCCGTCCACGCCGGGCACGGCAGCCACGCCGAGATGCTGGACGCCGAGTTCGCCGCCCGCAACGCCGAACTGGCGGGCGCCATCCTGGCCGGAGGCACCGCCGATGGCCGGGTCTGAGCGCGGGCCGGACTGGTCGAGCCGGGAGCGGGCCCCCGGCGGCCCGCCCCGGGTCATCGTGATCGGCGCGGGCATCGGCGGGCTCTCCACCGGCTGCTACGCGCAGATGAGCGGGCTGGAGACCCGGATCTTCGAGAAGCACGTGCTGCCGGGCGGCTGCTGCACCGCGTGGTCCCGGCACGGCTACCTGTTCGACTACTGCATCGACTGGCTGATCGGCACCGCCGAGGGCACCGGGGCGAACCAGGTGTGGCGCGAACTCGGCGCCCTCGACGGCAAGTCGATCACCCGCTTCGACGTCTTCAACCGCGTCGTCGACGAACACGGCCGCGCCGTCACCTTCTACGGGGACCCGGACCGGCTGGAACAGCACCTGCTGGCCACCGCCCCCGGCGACGCCAAGCCGATCCGCGCCTTCTGCCGGGACCTGCGCCGCTTCGCCGCCATCGACCTGCCCTGGGACCTCACCCCGCCGCCGCTGCGCGGCCCGGCCGAGCGGCTGCGCACCCTGCGCACCGTGCTGCCCGCGTTCCGGCTCTTCTGGCGGACCGCGACGACCCCGATGAGCGGCTTCGCCGAGCGCTTCCAGGACCCTCTGCTGCGGCGGGCGCTGCCCAACATGTTCCTCCAGGAGCCGGCCGGCTTCCCGCTGCTGCCGTACCTGTACACCCTGGCCGCCGCGCACAACGGCAACACTGGCTTCCCGCAGGGCGGTTCGCTCGGGCTGGCCCGGTCGGTGGAGGAGCGCTACACCTCGCTCGGCGGGGTGGTCGGCTACCGCTGCCGGGTGGAGCGGATCCTGGTCGAGGGGGACCGCGCCGTTGGCGTCCAACTCCGGGACGGCTCCAGGCACTTCGCCGACCACGTGGTGGCCGCCTGCGACGGGCCGACGGTGCTCGACCGGCTGCTCGAAGGCCGCTGGTCCAGCCCCGCCACCGACCGGCTGTACGGCGAGCTGCTGGACAAGCCCGGCAACCTGTACCCGGCCGTGGTCTCGGCCTTCGTCGGCGTGGACGGCCCGCTGCCCGAGGGCGAACCGCACAGCACCACCTACCTGCTGTCGCCCGAGCAGGGCGCCCGGCTGCCCGGCTCGCTCCAGCACAGCCTGGTCGTCCAACTGCGCTCGGACTACGCGGAGGGCTTCGCGCCGCCCGGCAAGTCGGTGCTGCACTGCACCTACTTCAGCGACTACCGCTCCTGGAAGGACCTGCGGGTCCGCGACCGCCGCGCCTACCGGGCGCGCAAGCAGGAAGTCGCCGCGTTCGTCCGGGAGTTCCTGGAGCGGACGTACCCGGGGCTCGGCCGCCGGATCGAAGTCGTGGACGTCGCCTCCCCGGTGACCACCGAGCGGTTCACCGGCAACACCTACGGCAGCATCCTCGCCTGGCAGGCGTTCTCCGAGGCCGAGGACGCCGCCAACCGGCTGGTCAACCGGGACCGGATGCGGCTGCCCGGTCTGCGCGGCTTCTCGATGGCCGGGCAGTGGGCCGGCCTCGGCGGTCTGATCCGCGCCGCCACCAGCGGCCGGTACGCCGCGCAGTACCTCTGCCGGGAGCTCGGCCGGCCGTTCCGGGCCTGGCCCAGTGACAACCAGGAACCTTGGCATGCGGGCAAGTTGGGCAAACTGCCGCAACTCGACCGGGCCACCGTGGGAGTGCCGGAATGACCGGAATGAGTACCAGCAGGCAGACCATGGTGATCGTCGGGGGCGGGCTGGGCGGCCTGTCGACCGGCTGCTACGCACAGATGAACGGCTACCGCACCACCGTCCTGGAGATGCACGAACTCCCCGGCGGCTGCTGCACGGCCTGGGACCGCGGCGAGTTCACCTTCGACTGCTGCGTGAGCTGGCTGCTCGGCAGCGGCCCCGGCAACGAGATGCACCAGATCTGGCTCGAACTCGGCGCGTTGCAGGGCAAGGTGATGCGCAACTTCGACGTCTTCAACGTGGTGCGCACCCGGGACGGGCGCGCCGTCTACTTCTACTCCGACCCCGACCGCCTGGAAGCGCACCTGCTCGACCTCGCCCCGGAGGACGCCCGGCGGATCCGGCAGTTCTGCGAGGGGCTGCGCAAGTTCCGCCGCGCCCTGGTCCGTTACCCCTTCCTCAAGCCGGTCGGACTGATGGGCCGGGCCGAGCGCTGGCGGATGCTCGCCTCGTTCCTGCCGTACTTCAACGTCATCCGGCGCTCGATCACGGTGCTGATGAGCGACTACTCGGCGCGCTTCCGGAGCCCGCTGCTGCGCGAGGCGTTCAACTTCGTGCTCTACGAGAAGCACCCCAACTTCCCGGTGCTGCCCACCTACTTCCAACTCGCCTCGCACGCCGGGCAGTCGGCCGGGGTGCCGGAGGGCGGTTCGCTCGGGCTGGCCCGCTCGATCGAGCAGCGCTACCGGCGGCTCGGCGGCGAGATCAGCTACAACACCAAGGTGGCCGAGATCCTGGTCGAGCAGGACCGGGCCGTCGGGGTGCGGCTGAGTGACGGCCGGGAGATCCGGGCGGACATCGTGGTCGCCGCCTGCGACGGACGCACCACCATGCTGGACCTGCTCAAGGGCCGCTACCTGAACGACACCTACCGCCGGCTGTACACCCGGACCATCACCGAGCCCGGCATGGTCTTCCCCGGCTACCTCACCGTCTTCCTCGGCCTGCGCCGCCCCTTCCCGGCCGGGGACCCGTGCACCACCTACCTGCTGGAGGACGAGGTCGCCGACCGGCTCACCGGCATCCGCCACCCCAGCATCAACGTCCAGTTCCGCAGCCGCCACTACCCCGAGCTGTCGCCCGCCGCGACGACCGTCGTCTACGCCAGCTACTTCTGCGACATCGCCCCCTGGCGGGAGTTGAGCACCGGCCCGGAGCAGGCGCCACGGTTGCGGCGGGGCGAGGAACTGCACACCCTGCCGGTGGGGCGCGGGCGCGAGTACCAGCGCGAGAAGCGCCGGGTGCGGGACGCCATCGTGGAGTTCCTGGACGGGCACCACCCCGGTCTGAGGGACGCCGTCGCGGTCAAGGACGTGTCCACCCCGCTCACCCAGGTCCGCTACACCGGCAACTACGACGGCACGGTGCTCGGCTGGCAGCCGTTCGTGGAGAGCGGCGAGACCCTGGAGGACGAGATCAAGCGCAACGGGCCCGGGCTGCCCGGCCTGGCGAACTTCTACCTCTCCGGCGTGTGGGCGACCACGGGGGGACTGATCCGGGCGGCCGCCGCCGGCCGGCACGTCGTCCAGTTCATCTGCCGCGACGACGGCCGGCCGTTCACCGCCGCCGTGGACGACAGCGCGCCGCCGCCCACCCTGGTCATCGAACCGGTCGGGCCCGCCGACCGGCGGTTTGGAGTCACCTCATGAGGGTCGAGAAGTGGGTCGTCCGCGAGCACGTGGACGGCGTGCCGGACGTCGAACGGATGTACCGGAAGGTGGTCGAGGAGGTGGACGTCCGCCTCGCCGCGGACGAGATGCTGCTGCGGACCAGGTACGTCTCGGTCGACCCGTACCTCCAGGGGATCGCCCTGGACACCCCGATCGGCGACCACATGGGCGCGGACTCCATCATGGAGGTGGTGGAGGCCGGGCCGGACGCCGCCTTCGCCGTCGGCGACCTCGTGCAGGGCTTCGGCGGCTGGCGCACCCACGTGATCAGCAACGGCGCCCCGGCGTTCTGGCAGACCGGCACCTTCCCGATGGTCTTCCCCGCCTACCGGCGGCTGGACCGGAGCGACTACGACGACGCCCTGCCGATCTCCACCGCCCTCGGTGTCCTCGGTGGCCCGGGGATGACCGCCTGGGGCACGGTCGAGAAGTTCCTGGAGGTCCGGCCGGGGGACACCGTGCTGGTCAGCGGGGCGTCCGGGGCGGTCGGCTCGGTGGTCGGACAGCTGGCCCGGCACCGGGGGGCCCGGGTCATCGGCACCACGGCCACCCCGGCCAAGGCCGCCCGGCTGCGTGAGCTGGGCTTCGACGCGGTCCTGCTCTACCGCGACGGCGACGACCCCGAGCGGCTGCGGGAGGAGCTCGCCAAGCTCGCCCCGGCCGGCATCGACCGCTACTTCGACAGCCTCGGCGGGGCGCTCACCGACGCGGTCTTCTCCCTGCTCGCCGTGGACAGCCGGGTCGCGGTCTGCTGGCAGTGGGGCAGCCAGGTCGGCGGCGACTGGGCGGGCCCGCGGCTGCTGCCGATGATCATGTTCCCGCGCACCACCATCCGCGGCATCTTCTCGCTGGAGTGGTTCACCGAGGAGAACTGGTCGGCGCTGCGGCAGGAGCTGGGCGCCCTGGTCCGCAGCGGGGACCTGGGCTACCAGCAGACCGTCCACCGGGGCTTCGACAACATCCCGGCCGCCTACCGCAGCCTGTACGTGGACCGCTCCGCGAGCCGGGGCAAGGTGCTCGTCGAACTCTGAGCCGGGCGGTCGGCGGGGCCCGGCCGGGGCGGGCGGTTCGTGTGCCCGCCCCGGCGGCGCGCAGGTCAGTTCAGGGTGAACCAGGTGGAGCGGGACTTCTTCCACTCCGGCTGGGCGAGGTCCTTGGCGGCGGTGCCGTCGCCGTACAGGTCGGCGGAGCCGTCGTCGGTGATCAGCTGGGCCCGGGCGCCGGGGGCGTCCAGGTTCGGTACGTCCGGGACGGCCTCCCAGGCGCCGGCGTCGCTGGTCGGCAGGTCGACCAGCTTGACCGGCTGTGAGCCCGACTGCCCGTTCCAGCGGTAGAGGGCGTACGGGGCGGAGTTGTCCTCGGCGGACCAGGAGCCGGCCACGATCAGGTACTGGCCGAGGTCGTTGCGGCGCAGGTCGCGGATGGAGAGACCGCCGAGGTCCAGCTCGACCGGCTCGCCGAAGGTCGCGTGCGAGGCCGAACCGGACAGCAGCGACGGGAGGTTGGTGACCGGGACGAGCAGCGCGCGGCCGCCGGTGACCGCCGGGGTCAGCGGCGCGCGGAAGCCGATGTACGCGGTGGTGGTGCTGCCCGGGGCGAACTCCAGCCCCTCGACGTTGAATCCGTCGATCTGCTTGGGCGCCTGCCCGTCCGCCGCGCCCGCCGCGAAGCCGTAGCGGTCGCCGTGGGCGCCGTCCCAGGCGATCAGGTCGTCGCGCAGGCCGTGGTACGAACCGGCCAGCGAGAGCTGGGTGTCGGCGCCCGAGCCGGTGACCTTCGTGGTGAACACGGTGTGCCGGTCCGGCTTGACCTTGCCGTCCTTGTTGTTGCCGAGCGAGCCCGTCCAGTAGATCGTGTCGCCGACCCGGGCCGCGGCCTCGATGTCGATCTCCTTGGAGACGCCGAGCGCGGAGCTGAAGTCCCAGGTGCGGACCGGCGCGCCGGAGGCGTTGCGGTCGTACAGCCGCAGCACGTTGGACTCGTCGTCGCCGACCAGGATGTAGCCGCCGCCCGCGTCCACCGCGGCGGAGGCGTCGCTGGAACCGGTCAGGTAGCGGCTGGCGGCCGGGAACCGGACGGCGGGGGAGGCCGCGTAGTGCAGGGTGCGGGTCGCGGTCTTGCCGCCCAGGCCGGTCACCTTGATGGTGAGGTCGGTGTAGCCGACGCCCTGCGCGGCGACCGCCAGGGTGCGGGTGCCGCCGGTGCCCGTCACCGCCACGTCGCCGGTCCGCGCGACGGCACTGCGGGTGCTCGCCGAGGCGGCGACGGTCAGCGCCGAGGCCGCGGCCCCGCTCTGCGCCACCGCAACGGACACCGTCGGATCGCCGGTGGCGCCGACCGCGCCGGACAGGTAGCCGGCCGAGAAGGTGATCGTCGGAGTGCCGTACGAGGCCGCGGTGGCCGGGACCACCGGCAGGGCGAGTACGGGCACCGCCGCGACGGCGACGGCCAGCGGGAGCAGACGGCGGGGGGAACGGGACACGGTGACAGCCCTTCGACGCACGGAGAGGAGCGGGGGCGGTGCGGATCCGGACCAGCCTGGGCGGCCGCGGCGAACGCCAACCCTACGCCGGAGAACCGGACGGCGAACAGCAGGCCTCCAACGCCGGGCGTGAGTCGGGGGGAGTCCCGCTAGCCGCGGATTCCGGTCGCGTGCAGCCGGCGGCGGACCTCCTCCCACTCCGGGGTGACCGGCGCGGTCGACCGCGCGCCGACGCCCCGGTCCTTGAAACCGCTGGACGTCGACACGCACACCACCGGCCCCTCGGCCTCCCCGAGGCCCTCGACGCCGCCGAGGCTGCGCAGCCCGGCGAGCCCGGCCGCCGCGGACAGCTCCGTCCAGAGCCCGGAGCGGGCCAGTTCGGCCTGGGCGGCCGCGAGTTGGCCGTCGTCCAGGGCCAGCACCCGGCCGCCGCTCTCGCGGACCGCGACCACGCCCCGGTAACCGCCGACCGGGGAGGCGATCGAGTACGCCTCGCTCGGCCCCACCGTCACCCGGGCCGCCGGCAGGCCCTGGCGGACGGCCAGGGCGAGCGGCGCACCGGACGCGGACTCGCAGGCGACGATGCGCGGCACCCGGTCGGCCAGCCCGAGCCGGTGCAGTTCGCTGAAGCCCTTCCAGACGCCGAAGAGCAGCTCCCCGTAGCCGGTGGGCACGAACACCGCGGCGGGCACGCCGATGTCCCGGAAGATCTCGTACGCGACGGTCTTGTAGCCCTCGGGGCCGTACGCGTGGCCGGTGTGGGTGGTGGTGAGGTTGCTGACCGGGTGCAGGCCCAGCCGGTCCACGACCTGCCGCAGCAGTGGCCAGCGGGCCTCCCACGGCACCGGCAGCACGACGGCGCCGTAGGCGTTGAGGAACGCGTCGACGGCCGGCGGCAGGTCGGGCCCGGTGAACACCACGCAGCGCAGCCCGGCACGGGCGGCGTAGGCGGCGGCGGACGCGCCGTGGTTGCCGGAGGAGGCCACCGCGATCCCGGGCGCGCCGACGCCCACGGCGGCGCTGGTGGTGCAGCGGTTCAGCCGGTCCTTGTGGCTCCAGGTCGGGTTGCGGGCCTCGTCCTTGACGTACACCCCGGGCTCGAGCTCGACCAGCGGCGTGCCACCCTCGCCCAGGCCCGGCGCGAGCAGCGGCGGCAGCAGCGGGGCCCACCGCTCCAGCCCGCCGCGCGGCGCCCCGGCGTCCGCGCCCGGGGCGAACAGGGCGGCCGCGTCGGCCTCGCGGTAGGCGTAGTCGACCTCGACGGGGTAGGAGACGTCCTCGGTGCCGGTGCGGGGACAGCCCGCGGTGAGCGGGGGCCACAACGGGTAGTCGAGGGTGGGGTCGCCGAGGGAGCGCTGGCCGGTTGCGAGGGAGCCGTCTGTCGCCATGTCAGGAGCCTAACCGGGCCTGCGCCGCCCGGTCCGGCGGATTCCGGGGCCCGTGGCTGGGGCTGCCGCGCCCCAGGGGCTCCGGCGGGCCGCTCCTGGCTCCTGCGGCCGCTACTGGGCCTGTCGGACGGCCGAGACGTCGAACTCCAGGACGACCTTGTCGCCGACCAGGACGCCGCCGCCCTCCAGGGCCGCGTTCCAGGTCACCCCGAAGTCCTTGCGGCTGATCGTCACCGAGCCCTCCAGGCCCACCCGCAGGTTGCCGTAGGGGTCGACGGCGTTGCCCGTGTACTCGACGTCGATGGTGACCGGGCGGGTGACGTCCTTGACGGTGAGGTCGCCCGTCACCCGGAACTCGCCGTCCCCGCGCGGCTCGACCGCCGTCGTGGCGAAGGCGATGGTCGGGAAGTTCGGCACGTCCAGGAAGTCGTTGGTGCGCAGGTGCTGGTCGCGCTGCTCGACGCCGGTGTCGATGCTCTCCGTCCGGATCGTCACCCGGGCGGTGGAACGGCCCGGGTCGGCGCCGTCCAGGTGGGCGCTGCCCTCGAAGGCGGTGAAGGAGCCGCGGACCTTGGTCACCATGGCGTGGCGCGCCACGAAGCCGATCCGGGTGTGGGCGGGGTCGAGGACGTAGTCCCCGGTGAGCTCGGACAGGGAGACGGTCATGGTCGGCTTACCTCCTGGGCGGGTGTGGGGCCTCTCCGGGGAATCGCGGGGGTCCTAGGGGCCGCTGACGCCTGGGTCGCCCCGGACCACGCTAGGTGCTGCGACCCGTCCCCGCCCGTCGGGCCCGGGCCGCTGTCTTCCACGCGGGTGCCCCCGCCCGGGTGGACGGGGGCACCCGCGGCCGTTACAGGGCACGGGCTCAGCGGTGGCTCGGGAACTGCACCACCTGCTGGTAGGTCGGACGGTTCTGCCAGGTGGTCTTGTCGTCCGTGACACCGCCGAGCGGGCGCTGGATGATCGTGTCGGCGCACCACTGGTCGCCGACGGAGCAGTCCGCGTCGCCCGGGTAGACCTGGGCCGGGGTCTGGGCGGCCGCCCGCTTCAGGGTGTCCAGCAGCACGCCCCGGCAGGCCGCGAGATCGCCCCCGCCGCAGTACGGGCGGGCCAGCGGGCCGGCCACCTGGTCTCCCAGGACGGACCGCAGGTCCTTGTCCAGGTAGCTCCACCAGCCGTACTGGAAGGCCGAACCCTTGTGCGGGATCGCCTCGTTGGCGCTCACCGGGCCGCCGCTGCCGGGACCGGTCTGGCCGCCGGAGGGTGACTCGTTGATCTGCAGGGCGCCGGTCAGGGCCGTGAACAGCTGGTCCCCGAGGCCGGGCCGCATGACGCCCTCCGCGACCAGCGGCCACCAGGCGTCCAGGACGCGGATCGCGGCGGCGTCCGCGTAGCCGTGGCTGCCGGGCGACGTCTCCTTCCGCTGGGCGCCGTCCGCCAGCCAGGCCTCCAACTGCTGGAGCGCGGTGGCGGCGGCCGGATCGGTGACGGGGGCGCTGCGCAGCACCCGGATCAGGTCCGGCAGGACGTCCTCGGCGCGCAGGTCGGCCAGGGCGGCGCTCGCCATGGCCTGGGTGAGCGAGACCCGGCTCGCCTTGCCGCCGTTGCGCAGCAGCGCCTTGACCCGGTCGTCGAGCAGGTTGCCGCGGTGCACCGAGCCGTTGCCGAACCCGGCCGAGGTGAAGCCGTCGGCCTGCTTGTTGTTCCAGGAGATGTAGTAGTCCTGGTTGACGGACTGCGGGTGCTCGGCCGCCGGGGTGTACCGGGCGGTGTTGGTCGCGGGGTCGAAGTCGGCCCACTCGTAGGCCGGTTCGGCGCGCAGCGGCAGGCCGGCGTCGACCCCGGGGGCGCGCACCGGGTTGCTGCCGGAGTTGTAGTACGCGATGTCGCGGGAGTCGGCGTAGAACCAGTTGAAGGTGTAGTTGATGTCCTGCGCCGCCTGCTGGAAGCTCGCGGCGTCGTGCACCGCGCCCGGGTCGTTGAGCTCCTGGAAGCCGATGATGGAGTCCGCCTCGTGCCGGTAGGTGGAGCGCAGCGAGGTGAAGGCCACGGGGGCGCCGCCGACCGTGCCGCGGGCGGTCACCAGGCCGTACCTGCTGCGGTACATGACCAGGGTGTAGGAGCCGGCGGCGGTGGAGTCGGCGGTGGTCGGGTTCCAGGTGTTCTTGCGTTCCAGCCGGTCGAAGGGGACGCACTGGCCGTGCCAGAGGTAGGAGTCGGCGGCGGTGGTGGCCGGGGAGCCGTCGGTGGTGCAGAGCGGGACGGCGTAGGTGTCGGTGATGTCCTGCCCGGCGGAGGTGGCGCTCCAGGCGTAGTCCTGGCCGCGGCCGAGCTGCACGTAGAAGCTCAGGCCGGCGAAGGCCGCGCCGCGCGCGCTGATGCCGGGGCCCTGGATCTCCTCCAGCATCAGCAGCTGCGGGGCGAAGTAGCCGGTCTGCGGGCCGAACACGGCGACCGGGTGGCCGTCGTCGGTGTGGGCGCCGGAGACCAGCAGGGCGTTGGACATGCCGTGCTTGGCGGTGAGCAGGCTGCCGGGCAGCACGCCAGGGGCGGCCGTCCTCGCGGCGCCGGCGCCCGTGCCGGTGGCGTCGTAGATCATCCGCTCGGGCACCACCGAGCCGGGGTCGGGCAGTGCCTCGCCCTGCGGGGCGTCGGGGACCGGGGCGTAGGGGAAGCGCTGGCCGTCGTGCAGGGTCTGGACGGCCTCCGGGTCGTCGGCCTCGCGCAGCGACTTCCAGACCGCATCCCCGGCGTCCTTGCCGTAGCGGGCCTCGGCGGCCGACTTGACCTGGGCGGAGGCGAGTTCACCGCCGCCGCCGGAGCCGAACAGGGCGCCGACCACGGAGGCCAGGGCGACCAGGTCGGTCAGCTTGAACGGTTCGATCGACCCGGCGTTGGTGATCGGGTCGATGTGCCCGGTCAGGTCGTACTCGCCGGGGAAGGTGCGGGCGTTGTAGGACTCCTTGGCGTACTGGTTGATGCCGTCGAGGTAGGCGTTCGCGTCGGTGAGGGCCTGGGCGGCCCGGCCGCCGCGGGCCGCCAGGGCGTCGATCTGCTGTTGCAGTTCCGCCTCGGTGTACGGCGCGGCCTGCCAGAAGCTCTGCTCCAGCTGGCGGTTGGCGGCGGCGCCGCCGGCGAAGCCGGACAGCTGGCCGCGGCCCACGTGCCGGAACAGGTCCATCACCCACAGCCGGTCCTGGGCGGCGGCGTAGCCCGCGCCGTACTCGGTGCCGTAGCGGGTGGTGCCGGTGATGTGCGGGACGCCGGTGGCCTTGTCGCGGACGATGGTGACGTCGGCGCGCGGGCTGATGGTGCTGGCCACCTGGTCGGCGGGGACGCCGAAGGAGGCGTCGTTGAAGAAGTCGCGCAGCTTGGCCTCGGTCAGGCCCGGGTAGCCGGAGGCGAGGGCGGCGTACGGGCCGAGCTGGTCGTCGGTGTGGGCGGGGCGGCTGCCGAACATCCGGTTGAGCAGGATCTCGGCGAGCGTGGCGTTGCCGTTCTCGCCGGGCGGCAGGATGTCCCGGCAGTGGCCGCCGCAGTAGTCGGCCGCGGTGGCGGTCGGGGCGGCGGGGGCGGCGGCGGTGGGGGTGGTGGTCAGGGCGGCGGTGACGAGCAGGGCCGACGCGACGGCGGCGGCCGGGAAGCGCAGGGGGTGGGGGCGTAGGCGCAAGGGGAGCTCCTCCGTCGAAGCCACGGGAGCTCGACGGTAGGGGCGTTACTGACCGGTTGGCTAGTAGGGCTTGGTCAGGTTTGTGCGGTAGTGGCGTGTCTGTTGGTGGGTTGTGTCGTTGGTGGTGTGTGACACCTGAGGAGATGGCCGGGGTCCGGGAGGACCTGGCGGCGTTCACGGCGGAGATGTTCGAGGCGTTCACGCGCGCGGATCAGCATCGCTGGGGGCAGGCGTATGTGCGGGGACTGCTGTTGGACGGGCGGCGCAAGTCGGTGGAGCCGATGGCCGCGCGGCTCGGTGAGGACGGCAACCGGCAGGCGCTGGCACACTTCGTGACCACCAGCCCGTGGGACCCGGCGCATGTGCGGGCCCGGCTGGCCTGGAGGATGCAAGCCGAGCTGAAGCCGACGGCGCTGATCATCGACGACACGGGGTTCCTCAAGGACGGGGACGCCTCCGCGTGCGTGTCGAGGCAGTACACCGGAACCGCGGGCAAGGTGACCAACTGCCAGGTGGGCGTCTCGCTGCACCTGGCCGACGACCAAGCCTCCTCCGCCGTCGACTGGCGGCTGTTCCTCCCCAGGTCCTGGGATCCTGCCTCCGACAAGGCCGATCCGCTCAAGGTGGCCCGCCGCCAGCAGTGCGGCATCCCGGCGGACCTGGGGCATGTGGAGAAGTGGCAGCTCGCCCTGGACATGATCGACGAGACCCGTTCCTGGGGCGTGGATGTCCCGCTGGCCGTCGCGGACG
>NZ_JBWKEQ010000029.1:0-33187 GCF_056435365.1 Kitasatospora sp. NPDC043949
GGAGCGAAAGTCGGGAAACAAGGAGGTACAATCCCCCCCCAACACTGACCAGGGGGGGGGGGGCCCCGCCCCCCCCCCCCCCCCCCCCCCCCCCCGCGTCCGGGAGGGTCAGCAGCTGCGCAGCTCCGGGCTCTGGTTGCGGATCTGGTTGTGCAGCGAGGTGAACTCGCGGTAGGCGTCGCCGTCCTCGGTGCCGGGGCGGAAGGCGCCGACGCGGTGGCAGTTGACGAAGGCGAGCTTGACGCCGAAGTGGTCCTCCAGGCTGCCGCGGATGGCGTTGCTGGCGAGCGCGCGCAGCAGCTGGGCGCGCTCCTCGTCGGTGGGCGTGGTGTTGTCGGTGGTGAACTCGTCCTCGGTGGCGCTGAGTTCGGTGCTGAGCCCGGCGACGACCTGGTAGGCGTAGGGGAGGGAGGCGCGGACGGTGTCGAGGAAGTCGGCCTGGTTGACCCGGCCGTGCTCGGCCTGGGCGAGGAGGGCGGGGGAGACGTCGAGCGACATGGGTGTCCTCTTTCGCGGAGTCTGGTTATCGAAGATGAAAACCATTGCAAGATGGACTGTCGGCGATGTCCGGAGGCCCTGTCAAGTGCCGTCCCCCGAAGGGCTGACGGGTGGCGCCTCCCGGTCGGTCCTGATGACGAACAGGGCGATCAGTGCCGCGAGCACGGCGAAGGCCAGGCCCATGTCGAACGCCCTGGAGATGCCGTGCGCCAACACCTCGGAGGAGTACGGCGCCGGCAGCTTTCCGGTGGCCCGGAACTGGGCCGCCTGCTGCGGGGTGGCCTGCCGTAGGAACGTGCCGACCTGTCGGCCGGCCTCGTTGCGGCCGGCCGCGCCGTAGACCGTGACCAGGATCGACAGCCCCAGCGAGCCGCCCACCTGCTGGGTGGTGTTGAGCATGCCGGTGGCCGCGCCGGTCTCGTGCGGGGCGACCCGGGAGACCACCGTCAGCGTGGCCGGGACGAAGATCGAGCCCATCCCGAGGCCGAACAGCAGGGTCGGGCCGAGGACCCCGGTCAGGTAGCCGCTGTGGGCGTCGAGCCGGGTGGACCAGAACGTCCCGCCCGCCACCAGCAGCGAGCCCACCACCAGGAACGGTCTGCGCCCGTACCGCAGCTGGGTGCGGGCGGCGAACTGGGCGGCGGCGACGCTCGCGGCGCTGATCGGCAGGAAGGCGAGGCCGGCCCGCAGCGGGCTGAACCCGAGGACGTCCTGCACGAACAGGGTCATGAAGAAGAAGATGCTGAACATGGTCGCGGCCACGCAGAGCAGCAGCCCGTAGGCGCCGGAGCGGTTGCGGTCGCGGAACAGGTGCAGCGGGGTGATCGGCTGCGGCGCCCGCCGTTCGTGGAACAGGAAGGCCGCCAGCAGCAGCGCGGCGAGGCCGAACGAGGTGAGCGTCACGGGGTCGGTCCAGCCGTGGTCGGAGGCCCGGATGAAGCCGAAGACCAGCGAGACCATGCCCGCGGTGGCGGCGAACGCGCCGGTCAGGTCGAAGCGTCCGGGGTGCCGTTCGGACTCGTTGATGTAGAGCGGCGCCAGCAGCGCGATCGCGATGCCGATCGGCACGTTGACGAACAGCACCCACCGCCAGGACAGCCAGGAGGTCAGGATCCCGCCGGCGAGCAGGCCGACGGCGCCACCCGCCCCGGCGACGGCCGAGTACACGCCGAAGGCGCGGTTGCGGGCCGGGCCCTCCGGGAAGTTGGTCGCGATCAGGGCGAGCGCGGTCGGCGAGGCGATCGCCGCGCCCAGGCCCTGGAGTGCGCGCGCGGCCAGCAGCCAGCCGGAGGACTGTGCGACGCCGCCGAGCAGTGAGGCGAGACTGAAGATCAGGACCCCGGCGACGAACACGCGCCGGCGCCCGAGGATGTCGCCCATCCGCCCGCCCAGCAGCAGGAGCCCGCCGAAGGCGAGGGTGTAGGCGTTGACGACCCAGGACAGGTCGGTGGTGTTGAACCTCAGCGCCTGCTGGATGTGCGGCAGGGCGATGTTCACGATCGTGACGTCGAGGACCACCATGAGCTGGGTGGCCGCGATGACGGTGAGGGCTGTCCCCGGGTGCTGGCCGCGTCGCGCGGGTGCGGGCGGCGCCGGGGCCAGGGCGCGCGAGGTGACCATGGCAGGTCCCCCAATGACTCGGGAGCGAATGACGGTGAGGGGGCGGGTCCGTCGAATGACACCGGCAGTATCCCCGGGGTATAGGGAACACAATCGTTCATTACCGACAACCGGCTGATTCCGGACCCGCACCACTCCGCCGGGCGTGGTGCGGCGGCGGAAAACCCGGGGCACGGCCCGCCGCGGTCGTGTCAGGATGCTCGGCATGTCTGCTCGTGCACTGAGCTTCGGCGCGGTCGCCGAAGCCTACGAACGTTTCCGGCCGGGGTATCCCGACGAACTCTTCGACACGGTGACGGCGTACGCGGGCCGGCCGGTGCGGACCGCCCTGGAGATCGGTGCGGGCACCGGAAAGGCGACCCGGCTGTTCGCCGGGCACGGGGTCGACGTCACGGCGACGGAGCCCGACGCGGCCATGCTCGCCGAACTGCGCAGGACGGCGCCCCCCAACGTGCGGACCGTCCGGGCCGCGTTCGAGGACCTGCGGCCGGGCGGGACGTACGGGCTGGTCTACGCGGCGGCGGCCCTGCACTGGACGCGCCCGGAGGGCCGGTGGTCGCGGGTGGCCGAACTGCTGGAGCCGGACGGCGTGTTCGCCAACTTCGGCGGTCCGTTCCAGCCGGCCGACCCGGCCGTCGAGGAGGCCGTGCGGGCGGCCCGGGCGCCGTTCCTGGAGAGCGACGACGTCCCGTCCCCGGACGGGACCGCCCCCGAGGAGGAACTACAGTGGCCAGGAACGGAGTTGGAGCGGTCCCGGCTGTTCCGTGACGTCCGGCAGTCCGTCATCCGGCGGCGCCTGCTCGTGAGCGCCCCGTACTACCTCGGCCACCTGTCGACCATCTCGGCGTACCTCCAACTGCCGCCGCCGAGGCGGCGGCAGGCCTTCGACGCGATCGCGCGAGTGCTGCCCGAGACGGTCGAGGTCGCGGCCGACCTCACCGTCCATCTCGCGCGCCGGTGATCCGGGCGGCCGGGGCACCGGCTGTGACGTCGAACAGCGGCGCCCGGCCCGCCGCTGTCGCGGCCGGCCGGGCGCCGTGGGGGAGAAGCGGGGATCAGCCCTCCTGGGCGAGGCTCTTCATGTCCTCGTAGCCCATACCGAGCTTGCTGAACACCTGCTGCTGCTCCAGGGGCAGGCCGAGGCCCTTCAGCTCCTCGGCCTGGGCCGGGGTCAGGGGCTTGCCGGGGGTGAGCGCCGGGGTGGTCGGGGCGGTGCCGCCCTTGCCCCCGCTGGTGGCGCCGGAGGTGAGGAGGCTGAGCATCGCGCTCTGGATGTCGTCGCTGGTCAGCGCGACGGCGTCGGCGGGCGCCTCGACGGTCGGGGCGTTCTGGTTGAAGGCGAGCTTCACCGGGAAGTTGACGCCCGGTCCGGCCTTCGCCTCCAGCTGGGCGAGGTCGAAGGTGGCGGCGGAGAGCTTGCCGTCCTTCAGGTAGAGGTCGGCGCCGACCTTGTCCTCGCGCACGGTGCTCGGGACGGAGGTGGGGAGCTTCCCGAACTGCTGGGGGAGCTTGGTGGCCAGCGGCTTGAGGGCCTTCAGCAGTTCGTCGGCCAGCTGGCGGCCCGGGGCGCTCATCCAGATGTGCTCGGCGCCGTCCTTCTTGCCCTTGTCCTCGAAGGTGACGGTGCGGGACAGCACGTCCTTGAGGGAGTTGGTCAGCTGCTTGGCGGACTCCGGGTCCAGCGAGGGCTGTGCGCTCGGGGTGGCCTTGGCGCCGTCGAACTTCTTGGCGTCGTCGGCGAGCTTCTGGAGGTCGAAGGAGACCCACTTGCCGGCCAGCACGTCCTTGACCGGCTTCAGTTCTGCGGGCAGGCCGCTGCTGATGGCGTCGACCTGCGACGGGTCCTCGCCGACCAGCTTCACCAGGCCCTTGGCGTCGGCCCGCAGGAACGCCTTGGCGTCGACCTGGCGGTACTCCAGCAGCGCGGTGCCCTTCCGGTCGGAGAGCACGTAGGACAGGCGCACCGACTTGTCGAGCGTCAGGTCCTTGTCGGCACCGCTGCTTTGCGCGTTCTTGAAGGTGTCGAGGTCCTTCAGCGGCTTGTCGGCGGATATCGCGACGGAGAAGTTCAGCCCGGACACGGCGTCGGCGCTCTTCGGGTCGACCTTGTCGCCGGTGGCCGCGCCGAAGGCGGTGATCTGCTCGGGGGTGGCGTCCACGGAGAACGTGAGGCCGGCGGCCTTGCCCTCGCCGACCTTGGTGAAGGCCTTGGACACCTTCTGCGCGGCGGACAGCTGCTCGACGGTGCCGCAGGCGGCCAGGCCGGCGGCGAGCACGGATGCGGTGACGGCGACGGGAACGGTTCCGCGCGCGGCCCGGCGAATGGCGGTGTTGATGGTACGTCTCCTGTGTAACGGGGCCTGACCACATGGTCAGACCAGTCCCTCCCCGGTGGCGTCGAGCGCCACAGTGCTTACACATTTGATCACATCATCGGCAAGGGGGTGGCCGATTAATTTCGGACCGGCTCAGCCCCGGCCGAGGCGCAGCGCGGTGTCGATCAATGGCACATGGCTGAAGGCCTGCGGGAAGTTGCCGACCTGGCGCTTGAGCCGCGGGTCCCACTCCTCCGCCAGGAGCCCGAGGTCGTTGCGGATGGACAGCAGCTTGTCGAACAGCTGGTGTGCCTCGTCCGTCCGGCCGATCATCGCCAGGGCGTCGGCCAGCCAGAACGAGCAGGCCAGGAAGGCGCCTTCGTCGCCCGGCAGGCCGTCCACCCCGCCGCTGGTGGGGTAGCGCAGCACGAAGCCGTCCTCGGTGGACAGTTCGCGCTGGATCGCCTCGACGGTGCCGATGACGCGCTTGTCGTCCGGCGGCAGGAAGCCGACCTGGGGGATGAGCAGCAGGGAGGCGTCGAGTTCCTGGGAGCCGTAGGACTGGGTGAAGGTGTTGCGGTCCGGGTCGTAGCCGTGGGTGCAGACGTCCTCGTGGATGGTGTCGCGCAGGGCGCGCCAGCGCTCCAGCGGCCCCTCGCAGTCGGTCTGCTCCAGCAGTTGGACCGTCCGGTCGACGGCGACCCAGGCCATCACCTTGGAGTGGACGAAGTGCCGGCGCGGGCCGCGGACCTCCCAGATGCCCTCGTCCGGCTCCTGCCAGTGCTCCTCCAGCCAGGAGATCAGCCGCAGTTGCAGCAGGTGGGCGTGGTCGTTGCGGGCCAGGCCGGTGTGCTGGGCGAGGTGCAGGGCCTCGACGACCTCGCCGTAGACGTCGAGTTGGAGCTGCCCGGCGGCGCCGTTGCCGATCCGGACGGGGCGGGAGCCCTCGTAGCCGGGCAGCCAATCGAGTTCGGTCTCCACCAGCTCCCGTTCACCGGCGATGCCGTACATGATCTGGAGGTTCTCCGGGTCGCCGGCGACGGCGCGCAGCAGCCACTCGCGCCAGGCCTTGGCCTCGTCGCGGTAGCCGGTGCGCAGCAGCGAGGAGAGCGTGATGGTGGCGTCGCGCAGCCAGGTGTAGCGGTAGTCCCAGTTGCGGACGCCGCCGATGTCCTCGGGCAGCGAGGTGGTGGGGGCGGCGACGATGCCGCCGGTGGGGGCGTAGGTGAGGCCCTTGAGGGTGATCAGGGAGCGGATCACGGCCTCGCGGTAGGGGCCCTGGTAGGTGCACTGGGCGGCCCAGTCGCGCCAGAACTCCTCGGTGGCGGCGAGTGCCTGCTCGGCGTCCGGCCGGTCGGGCGCGCCGAGGTGGGAGGCCTGCCAGGTGAGGGCGAAGGCGATCCGCTCGCCTGCGGTGACGGTGAAGTCGGCGTAGGTGGTCAGGTCGCGGCCGTAGGTCTCGGACTCGCCGTCCAGCCACACCGAGTCGGGCCCGGCCACGGCGACGGTGCGGGTTCCCGTGCCGTCCGTGACCTTGTGCACCCAGGGCACGACGCGCCCGTACGAGAAGCGCATCCGCAGGGCCGAGCGCATCCGGACGGTGCCGGACACGCCCTCGACGATCCGGATCAGCTGCGGGGCCGCCGTGCCGCGCGGCGGCATGAAGTCGACGACCCGGACGGTGCCCCCGGCGGTGTCCCATTCCTGTTCCAGGATCAGGGAGTCGCCCCGGTAGCGCCGCCGGTGGGCGGGCGGGGCGTCACCGGGGGCGATCCGCCAGAAGCCGTGCTCGTCCGTGCCCAGCAGGCCGGCGAAGACGGCCGGGGAGTCGAAGCGGGGCAGGCACAGCCAGTCGACGGCGCCGTCCCTGCCGACCAGGGCGGCGGTCTGCATGTCGCCGATCAGCGCGTAGTCCTCGATACGGGCGGGCACGTGGTTCTCCAAGAAGGGTTCACAGGAAGGTTCGGCAGAGGGGGTGTACCGGCCGGGCCGGGCCGGGCTCACTCCTTGAGCGAGCCCGAGTTGGCGCCGCGCACGAAGTGGCGCTGGAAGCAGAAGAACAGGATCGCCACCGGGAGGGTGGAGACCAGCGCCGCCGCCAGCTTGAGCGGGTACTGCGTCCCGGAGCCGAGGCCGCCGGAGACGAAGTGCGCCAGGCCGGTGGTGAGGGTGTCGTGCTCGCTGGACTGGGTGGAGACCAGGAAGTGCGTGAACTCGTTCCAGGAGCCCTGGAAGGAGAGCACGGTGAGCGTGATCAGCGAGGGCCGGGACATCGGCAGGACGACGGACCAGAAGATCCGGAACGTCCCGGCGCCGTCGATCCGTGCCGCCTCCTCGATCTCGCGCGGCACCGACTCGAAGAACTGCTTCATGATGAAGATCCCCGCGGCGTCGACCAGCAGCGGCAGGATCATGCCGCTGTAGCTGTCGAACATGCCGAAGCTCTTCAGCACCAGGAACTTCGGGATCAGCAGCACCACGCCCGGCACCGCCATCACGGCCAGCACGAAGGCGAACAGCAGCCGGCGGCCCGGGAACCTGATCCGGGCCAGCGCGTAGCCCGCCATCGAGTCGAACAGCACCCGGCCGGCCGTCACCAGGACGGTCACCACCACGCTGTTGCCCAGCCAGCGCAGGAACGGGATGTTCTCGACGCCCTCCGCCAGGCCGAACAGCCGCCGGTAGGAGGCCAGGGTGCCGCCGTCGGGCAGCACCGACATCGGGTGGGCGGCCGCGTCCGGGTCGGTCTTGAAGCTGTTCACCAGTTGCAGCAGGAACGGCAGCAGGTAGAGCAGCGCGAAGCCGAGCAGGACGGTGTACCCGAGGAGCCGCAGCGGCCGGGGGAAGCGGCCGAGGATCGGCTTGTCCACGGCGGGCTTGCGGTCAGCGTGCGGCACGGCGGGCTCCCTTCGGGCTGCGGCGGGGCTTGCCGTCCCGCTCCCGCAGGACCCACCGCTGGACGGCGGTGAGCAGCAGGATCAGGCCGAGCAGGACGAACGCGATGGCGGCGCCCTGCCCGAAGTCGGCGTTGTCGAAGCCGGCCGAGTAGGACAGGTAGGCGGGCGTCAGGGTGGTGTTGCCGGGCGCGCCCTTGCCCATCACGTACACCTGGTCGAAGACCTGCCAGGTGGAGATCAGGCCGAGGGTCAGCACCAGGAACAGGACGGGCCGCAGCGCGGGCAGGGTGACGTGGCGCAGCAGCTGGCGGCGGTTGACGCCGTCGAGCGCGGCTGCCTCCTCCAGTTCGCGCGGGATGTCCTGGAGGGCGGCGAGGAAGATCAGCATGAAGGTGCCGGAGGTGGTCCACACCGCCATCAGGATCAACGTGCACATCGCGACCGAGGGCCCGGCGAACCACTCCGACCAGGACAGCCCGAGCGGGCCGCCCGTGCCCGGAGCGGGCTGGTCCAGGCCGAACCAGCCGAGCACCAGCCAGATCACCCCGCGCGGGTCGGCGAACCAGTTCGGCCCCTTGACCCCGAGCCAGCCCAGCATCCGGTTGACGGCGCCGCTGCCCTGGAAGAGGAACAGGAAGACCGTCGAGATCGCGATCGAGCTGGTGACGGACGGGAAGTAGAACACCGTGCGCAGGGCGCCCCGGCCGCGCAGCATCCGCTGGTTGACCAGGATGGCGAGCAGCAGCGCCAGCACCGTCTGCAGCGGCACCGTCAGCAGGACGTAGTACAGCGTGTTGCGCATCGAGGTGGCGAACAGCGTGCGGTCCAGGCCGTCCTCGGCGAACAGCCGGCGGTAGTTGTCCAGGCCGATGAAGTCCGCGCTGCCGCTGAACGGGTTGGACTGGCCGTCCCAGTGCAGCAGGCTGACCCACAGGGCCATCCCGATCGGCAGGACCATGAAGAGGCCGAGAACCAGGACCATGGGGCCGGCGAACAGCCAGCCCCATGCTCCCTCGCGCAGGCTGCGCCGGCGTGTCGTGCCGGTGGAGCTGTTACTTGGCATTCTTGATGGCCTGCTCGCCGTTGCGCTGGAGGGTGGCCAGGATGGCCGCCGGGTCGCCCGTCTTCAGCGACTGGAGGTCGGTGTTGAACTGGGTGAGCACCTTGGTGAACCCGGCGATGGTGACCGGCGCCTGGGCGTTGGCGACGCCGTCGACCCAGGCCTTGGACTCGGGGTACTTCTGGGCGTAGGCGCTCAGCGCGCTGGTGCGCGAGGGCATCACGCCGAAGGCCTGGGCGAACTCCAGCTGCTGGTCGGCGGAGGCGAGGTGCTTGACCAGGTCGACCCCGGCCGCCTGGTGCTGGCTCTTGGCGGCGATGCCCCAGCAGTTGCTGAAGGCGAGGGTGCCGGGGCCGGCCGGGCCGGCGGGCAGCGGGAGCACCTTGTACTGGACGTTCGGGTAGTCCTTGGCCATCGCGCCCTTGAGCCAGTTGCCCTCGATGGTCATCGCGGCCTTGCCCTTGCCGAGCGCCTCGCCGCCCCAGCCGGCGTCCACCTCGGCGACGTACTTGGCCGAGCCGGCCTTCATCATCGACTGCACGTACTCCAGCGCCTGCTTGTTGGCCGGGCTGTCGGCGGTCATCGCGGTCTGCTCGGGGTTGGTGATCCAGCCGCCGGCCTCCTTCAGCAGGGCGCCGAGCCGCTGGTAGTCGGGGGCGGTCACCAGGCCGGTCACGCCGTCCTTGGTGAGCTTGGCGGCGTCGTCGGAGAGCTGCTGCCAGCTGGTCGGGTAGTCGGCCTCGGTCAGGCCGGCCTGCTGCCACAGCGTGGTGTTGATCGCCAGGCCCAGGGTGGAGGTGTCCTTGGGCAGGCAGGTGAGCTTGCCGTCGTAGCTGAAGGCCTTGCGCAGCGGCTCGGAGAAGTCGGCGGCGTCCGGGATCTGGTCGCCGTAGGCGTACAGCGAGCCGCCCTTGGCGTAGTTCGCGAACTGGTCGGAGTTGACGTAGAAGAGGTCCGGCGGGTTGCCGCCGGCGAAGGCCTGGCCGAGCTGCTGGTTGATGTCGCTGGCGATCTGCACGGTGACGGTGTTGCCGGTCTTCTTGGCCCAGTCGGCCGTGGCGGCCTTGACCGCGGCCGTCTCGGACTCGCCGGAGGTGGCGATCAGCACCGTCAGGCTCTGGTTGCCGCCGGAGGACTGCTTGGCCGGTGAGTCGCCGAAGCCGCCGGAGGAGGAGCAGCCGGTGACGGCGCCGAGGGCGACGGCCGTGCAGACGGCTGCCGCGGCGAGGGTGCGGGAGGTGGCCATGCGGGATCTCCTTGCGAGGGTGGGTGGGGGGAGTGGGCGGAGATGGTTCGGGGGAGTGGCGGTCAGACGCTTTCGCGCAGGACCAGCTCCGGTTCCAGGAGCACGTGTTCGGTCGGCCGGTGGCGGTCGCCGAGGCGTTCCAGCAGCAGTCGCATGCACTCGCGGCCGACCGCGTCGAGCGGTTGGGCGAGGCTGGACAGCGAGGGGAACAGCAGGGGGGCGACCGGCGAGTCGTCGAAGCCGATGACGGCCGCGTCCGGGCCGGGGGCGCGGCCGTCGCGGCGCAGCGCCTGGTACCAGCCGAGCGCCAGGGTGTCGCTGGCGGTCACGACCGCGGTCGCGCCGGTCGCGAGCAGCCGTTCGGCGGCCTCGGTGGCGCTCGCCTGGTCGTCCGGGCTCTCGGCCCGGCGGCCCCGGGCGGGCAGGCCCAGTTCGCGCATCGCGCTCTGCCAGCCGCGGGCGCGGTCGTCGCCGACGCCGGAGCCCTTCGGCCAGCCGAGGAAGCCGATCTTGCGGTGGCCGAGCCCGGCCAGGTGCCGGACGGCGGCCGAAGTCCCGGCGGAGCCGTCGACGTCGACCCAGTCGCCGACGTCCCGGCCGGACCAGGTGCGGCCGAAGGCGACGTAGGGGACGCCGCGTTCGTGCAGCCAGCCCTGGCGGCGGTCGCCGCGGTCGGTGCCGCTGAGTACGAAGCCGTCCGCGCCGTGCTCGTCGAGCAGCTGCTGGTAGCTGGTGAGTTCGTCGTCCCCGGGGGCGACGGCGAACAGCACCACCCGGTAGCCGGCCTGGTCGGCGGCCTCGGAGAGCGAGTGCAGGAACTGGTCCAGGACCGGGGTCGGGACGCCGGTGCTGCTGGAGCGGATGCCGTAGCCGATCAGCCGGCTGGCCCTGGTCTTGAGGGCCTGCGCGGCCCGGTGCGGGCGGTAGCCGAGCTCGTCGATCGCGCGCTGGACCCGCTCCAGCGTCTGCGGGCGCAGCAGCTCGGGCGAGTTGATCGCGTTGGACACCGTCTGACGGCCCACGCCGGCCCGGGCGGCGACCATTTCCAGGGTCGCGGCGGACCCTGTCCTGGGCCGGGGCGATGAGTGTGCATGCATGACGGCGATCCTAGGTTCTGTCTTCATTGACAAGATCTTGGAGCGTTCCAATACGGGGTTCCATCTTCCCCACCAGGGGGGTTAATGTCTTGGAACGCTCCAATGGCAGAAAGGTTGCGCCCGAGTGGAAGCAACTGTCAAGCCCCAAAACGAGGATGAAGAGACCATGTCAGCGATCGCCCTGCAGCCGTTCCTGCACGACGCCCAGCTCTCCGTGGCCGCCCCGAGCTTCTGTGCCTCGCGCCCGGACGGGCGGATCGGCGAAGGCGCGGACGGCTTCTACCACGGGGACCGCCGGATCCTCTCCCGCCTGGAGGCCGGTGTCGCCGGGATCCCCAACGCCCCCGTCGCCACCGCGCACGGCGAGGACGGGCGCACCACCTTCGTCACCGTGCTGCGCGGCATCGCCGAACTCACCCCCGACCCGGCCGTCACCCTGGAACGCCGCCGGGAGCTGCACCCCGGCCGCCTCGTCGAGCGGTACACCGTCCGCAACGCGGGCGACCTCACCGCCCGCCTGCGCCTGGACCTGCGCGCGGAGAGCGACTTCGCCGCGATGGACTCCGTCAAGGCCGGCCGCACCACCCAGGCCCTCACGCCCACCGCCGGCCCGAACGGCCTGCGCTGGAGCGAGGGCCCGCTCAGCGCCGCCCTCACCGTCGAGCCGGCGCCCGACCACCTCGCCGCCGACACCGGCACCCTGGGCTTCGACCTCGAACTCGCCCCCGGCCAGACCTGGCAGGCCGTCCTGGAGTGCACCGCCGAGCACCGCGACGGCGACCTCTTCCCCGCCCCGGCCGCCGACGCCGCCCCGTGGCGCACCCCCGGGATCACCGGCCGCGACCACCACCTCGCGCACTGGATCGCCCGCTCCCACCACGACCTGCGCGGCCTCCTGCTCACCGACCCGCTGGAGCCCGCCGACCACTTCCTCGGCGCCGGGGCCCCCTGGTTCCTCACCCTGTTCGGCCGCGACTCGCTCTGGGCGGCCCGGATGATGCTCCCGCTCGGCACCGATCTCGCCGCCGGCACGCTGCGTACCCTGGCCCGCCGCCAGGGCCGCGCCCTCGACCCGGCCACCGAGGAGCAGCCCGGCAAGATCCTCCACGAGGTCCGCCGCGACGAGCAGCACCTCGACAACGGCTCCCACCTGCCGCCCTGCTACTTCGGCACGGCCGACGCCACCCCGCTGTGGCTCACTCTGCTGCACGACGCCTGGCGCTGGGGCATGCCCGAGGACCAGGTCGAGGCCCTGCTGCCGCACGCCGAGGCCGCCCTCGCCTGGCTGGCCGACCACGCCGACGCGGACGGCGACGGCTTCCTGGAGTACGTCGACAGCTCCGGCAAGGGGCTCTCCAACCAGGGCTGGAAGGACTCCTCCGACAGCATCCGCTTCCGCGACGGCCGGATCGCCGACGCCCCCATCGCGCTCAGCGAGGTCCAGGCCTACGCCTACGAGGCCGCCGTCGCCTCCGCCGCCCTGCTGGAGGCCTTCGGCCGGCCCGGCGCCGACCGCTGGCGGCAGTGGGCGGAGGAACTGCGGCTGCGCTTCCGCGACCGGTTCTGGACCGAGGACGCGCACGGCCCGTACCCGGTGGTCGCCCTCGACGGCGGCAAGCACAAGGTCGACTCGATCGCCTCCAACATGGGCCACCTGCTCGGCACCGGCCTGCTCGACCCGCAGGAGAGCGCCCTGGTCGCCGGCCGGCTCACCGCCCCCGGCATGGACAGCGGCTTCGGGCTGCGCACCCTGGACGCCGCCGCGACCGGCTTCAACCCGCTCGGCTACCACACCGGTTCGGTCTGGCCGCACGACAGCGCCATCGCCGTCCACGGCCTCGCCCGCGCCGGGCTGCACGACGCCGCCGCGCCGCTGGCCGCGGGCCTGGTCCGCGCGGCGGCGGCCTTCGACCACCGCCTGCCCGAACTCTTCGGCGGCCACCCGCGCGCCGAGGTCGCCCGCCCCGTCCCCTACCCGGCCTCCTGCCGCCCGCAGGCCTGGGCCGCCGCCGCCTCCGTCCAGGTGGTGCAGGCACTGCTCGGCCTGGAGGCCGACGCCCCCAACCGGCGGCTCCGGGTGCGGGCCCAGCTCCCGGCCGGCTACGAGTCGCTGACGTTCACCGGCCTGACGGTGGCCGGCCTGCCGATCGAGGTGTCCACCGACCACACCGGAGCCGTCGACCTGCGCGCCCCGCAGGGCTTCACCGTCACCACGGACCGCTGACGCGCACCCCGCCGGCCCGCCGCCGCGCCCGGCCCGGCCGGCGGGGAGCAGACCGTCCGGGCGCGGGCCGGCTCAGCCGCGTTGCACGGTGAACTGGTCCACGGCGGTGCCGTCCTCGGTGATCGAGCGCACCGCCATGCGGGCTGGTTTGCCGGCGGCGGCGGGCGTCACGTCGACCGCCACCAGGCAGTAACCGGTGTAACGGACCCTGGACCAGGTGACCTTGACGGTCTGGTTGTGGCCGGTCGGATCGGCGACCACCATCGGGACGGGGGAGTCGTTCTTCGTCTCGTGCCCGAGGTAGGTGTCGGCGACGGGGAAGGAGTAGACCCCGCCGCCACCGCCGCCCGCGACGACGTACGTGGTGCCGTCCTTCAGGGGATTGACGGTGTCTCCGGAGGCGACCTTGCGGGTGGGCTTGCCGGAGCGGATGGGGTCGGTCCGCTCGTAGACGTGGTTGTGGCCGCTGAGCACCAGGTCCACCTGGTACTTGTCGAACAGCGGGGCCCAGTCCTGCTGCGCGCCGAGTTCGGCTCCGTTGTCGTGGCAGGTGGAGTACGTGCACTGGTGCAGGTAGACGACGACGAAGTCGATGGTGGTGTCGGCGCGGAGCGCGGCGAGCCGGCTCTCCAGCCACTTCTTCTGCTTGCCCTTGGTGTAGTTCAGGTTGGCCGCGGTGTTGTAGCAGATGTCGTTGCCGTCGAGGCTGATCAGGCCGACGTTCTGGCAGCGCCAGGAGTAGATCCCGGTGGACTGGACCCAGGCGTTGTCGGGCATCGTGAACCGGGCGCGGACGCCCCCGTAGCCGTCGGCCCCGTACCAGGCCTCCATCTCGTGGTTGCCGATCGCCATCATCCACGGGGTCCGGGAGGCGACGGGGTCGTTCTGCACGAAGAAGGAGTCCCACAGGCGGGCGTCGTAGGGGTCGCTGGTCTTGCCGCTGCCGCCGCTGTTGGCGTACGAGAGGTCGCCCATGTGGAGGTGGAAGGCGGGGTCGAGGCCGGCGATCAGGTTGGCGGTGGCGGCTGCGTTGTACCCGACGCCCTGGTCGCCGAAGGCCGTGAAGGTGAACCCGGTGCCGCGGCCGGGGGCGGGCGCGGTGCGGAAGCTCGCCACGTCGCCGAGCTGGGCGCGCTGCCCCGCGGGGTCGTAGCCCTGGTGGCCGACGACGTAGTAGTACGTGGTGTCCGGGATCAGCTGGTCCACCTGCGCGTGCAGGTAGTACTGGGTGACGGTGGTGGGCTTGACCAGGGGCTGGTCCTCGACCGGGTGCTGCCAGGACAGCTTGCTGACCAGGGTGCGGACCTCGGCGGCGATCGGGGAGCCGAAGTCGCCGGGCTGGAGGCCGATCCGGACGAAGGGGGCGGTCACCGCGCCCGGCACCTGCCAGGAGACGACGACCTGTTGGGAGGGATCGGCCCCGAAGGCCAGGTGCCGGCCGAAGGGGCGCAGCGCGGACCCGGCGGTCCGGTCGCTGCGGGGTGCGGGGAGGGTCGGGGTGTCGAGGGCGGTCGGGCGGGGGGCGGCCTGGGCGGCGCCGGGCAGCAGGAGGCTGCCCGCGGCGAAGGCGGCACCGCCCGCCGCGCTCACTCGCAGGAGGTCGCGCCGGGAGTGCCGTGTGGTCTCGGACATGACATTAAGTTAGGAAACATCCCTAACCTTTGACAAGAGGGCGGACACGTGCGGATTCGGCCGCACCGCACGCCAGTTGGGGGTGCTCGGGCATCGAGGCGACGGTGCCCGGACATCGGGGCGGGGGCGCTCCCCGCCTCGGGAGCGCCGCCACCTGCTCGGTTGCGGCCCGGCGGGAGGGACGTGAACGCGCGGGCCGATGTCCGGATAACCCACCGGGCCGTCCGTATCGCCCCTCGGTCCGGCCCGGCCCCCACGCCTACGGTCGAGGCCATGAACGAACCCCTCAGCCCCGACGACCTCGCCGCCTACCACGAGAACGGCTTCCTCCTCGTCAAGAACCTGATCAGCCGACAGGAGGCGGCGGCGATGCGGGAGGAGTGCCACGCCCTGGCCGCCCGCCTCGACTCCGACGCCGACCCGACCTGGGCCAGCGCGCGCACCGTCGCGGGTGCGTCCGCCGGACGCACGGCCCTCAAGCACGCCCACGACGCGCAGTTCCACTCGGCGGCCTTCGCCCGGCTGCTGGTCGACCCCAGGTTCACGGACGTCGCGGCCGCACTGCTCGGTGGGCCCAACCTCCAGTTGCACCACACGAAGATGTTCATCAAGCCTCCGGAGACCGGCTCCCCCTTCCCCCTGCACCAGGACCACCCGTTCTTCCCGCACGCCCGGCACACCGTCGCGGCCGCGGTCTTCCACTTCGACGACGCCCCGGAGGAGAAGGGCTGCATCAGGGCCGTCCCCGGCAGCCACCGGAAGGGCCCGCTGCCGCACGTCGAGGACGGCAGCTGGCACCTGCCGCCCGACACCTGGCCGCTCCAGGACGCCCGGCCGTGCCCGGCGGAGGCCGGCGACGTCCTGTTCTTCGGCTACCTCACCGTGCACGGTTCGGGGCTGAACACCTCCGACCAGGCCCGCACCACCTGGCTGGTACAGTTCCGGGACCCTGCGGACCGGCCCACCACGGACGATCACACCTGGTCCCTCGGTCAGGGCATGATGCTGCGGGGCGTCGACCCCACCGCGCGCAGGACGGACGGGGCGGGCGAGCCGAGATGACCGAACTGGCCCGGGCGGGCGCCGCCCTGCCCCTGCTCAACTCCGTGCGGCTGGGCACCACCCTCGCCGGACGACGGGTCGAGTTCGTGGACTGGGGGTTCTACCCGCCCGAGCCATGGCGCAACTACTGGCACAGCCACTCCTACTTCGAGTTCTGCTACGCCTACGCCGGGCGCGGGACGTTCCGGCTCGGCGCGCTGGAGCACCCGGTCGGAGCCGGCGAGCTGTTCCTGGCCCGCCCCGGCGAGGTCCACGAGATCACCACCGACGCCCGGGACCCGCTCGGCATCGTCTTCTGGTCCTGGACGATGGTCCCCGAACGCGGTCCGCGCGGGGCCGCCGGGCCCGGCTCCCCGGAGACCGCCGCCCTGCTCGACGCCGTCGCGGCCGGCCCGCGCCAGGTCGTCCCGGCCGCCGGAACCCCGCTTCCCCGGCTGTTGGCGACACTCGCCGAAGAGGCCGCGGCTCCGGGGCCGGCCAGCCCCGACCTGCTGGCCGCCCTCGGCCCCGCACTGGTCCTCACCTGCGCCCGCGTCGTCGCCGGCCTGCCCGACGCCCCGCGCCCGACGCCCGTGCCGGGTGGGCGCGCGGCGGCGGTCGCCGCGCGGATGACCCGCTACCTGGACGACAACTTCGACCGCCCGGTACGGGTACGGGACGTCGCCACCCAGGTCCACCTGAGCGAGCGCCACGCAGCACGGCTCTTCCAGCAGGAGACGGGGTGCACGATCATCGCCTACCTGACCCGCCGACGGCTGGACGTCGCCGCGCAGCGCCTGGCCGATCCCGCGCTGCGCCCGCTGTCCGTCGCGGCCGTCGCCCGCTCCTGCGGCTATGCGGACACCCGGCACTTCAGCACCGCGTTCCGGCGTTACTGGGGAGCGCTCCCGACGCAGGTGCGGGCCGGGGGCGGCACCACCCACGGCCTGTCCGCGGACCGCGGCGCGATCCGGTAGCCGGTGGCCGACCACGCCGGGGCCGGGCGGGGCCGGGGCCGGGCGTCGGTTCTTGGGCGGATCGGCCTAGTCGGCCCCGCGAGCCGTGGCTGCGACGGCGACGGCCGCCCTACCGTGGGCGAATGACCGATCATCAGACCGCGCGACCCGCGATGGGCCGGGCGGGTTACCTCGGGGCGGCCGCCGGCTTCGCCGTCTGCATGGCGGGCACCACCCTGCCCACCCCGCTGTACGGGCTGTACCAGGAGCAGATCGGCTTCTCCGAACTGATGGTGACGGTCGTCTTCGCCATCTACGCCTTCGGCGTCATCGGCGTCCTGCTGCTCGTCGGCAACGTCTCCGACTCCGTCGGACGCCGGCCCGTCCTGCTCTGCGGACTGGCGCTCGCGGCGTGCAGCGCCGTCGCCTTCCTGGCCGAAGGCGGCCTCCCGCTGCTGGCCCTGGGCCGCCTGCTGTCCGGCCTGTCCGCGGGCCTGTTCACCGGCACCGCCACCGCGTACGTCCTGGAGCTCGCCCCACCCGGACACCAGGCCCGCGCGGGCTTCGTCGCGACCGCCGCCAACATCGGCGGCCTGGGCTGCGGACCGGTGCTGTCGGGACTGCTCGCCGAGTACACGCCCCACCCCCTGACCCTGCCGTTCGCCGTGCACCTGGTGCTGCTCGCCGCCTCCTTCACCGTCACCTGGCTCCTGCCGGAGACCGTCACCGGCGCCCGCCCGCTGCGCACCGCCCGGCCGCGCCGGCCGTCCCTGCCGCCGGAGGTCCGCGGGGTGTTCGTCCCGGCCGGCCTCGCCGCGTTCGCGGGCTTCTCCCTGCTGGGCGTCTTCACCTCCGTCAGCCCGGCCTTCCTCGCCCAGCGGCTGGACGTCCACAGCCCGGCCGTCGTCGGCCTGATCGTCTGCACGGCCTTCTTCGCCTCCACCCTCGGCCAGCTCCTGGTGCCCCGGCTGGGCACCGCCCGGGCGATCCCGGTCGGCTGCCTGGTGCTCATCGCCGGGCTGGCCCTGATGGCGGGCTCCCTCGCCTGGACGGCCCTGCCCCTGCTGGTGCTCAGCGCCCTGGTGGGTGGCGCCGGCCAGGGCATGGGCCTGCGCGGAGCCGTCGGCGAGATCGCCGCCGCGGCTCCCGCCGAGCACCGCGGCGGCGCCCTGTCGGCGCTCTTCGTGGTCGCCTACTTCGGCATCTCGATCCCGGTGATCGGTATCGGCCTGCTCACCGCGCCGATCGGCCTGGCCCGCGCCGGCCTGGTCTTCACCGCCTGCATGGCCCTGCTCGCCGCCGCCTCCGGCGCCTACCTGCTGCGCCGGGCCCGCGCCGGCTCCTGAACCGGCCGCGGCCCGGTGGCGCCCGCCCGCTTCCACGCGCTCTCGCGCAGCAGCCGCAGGCCGTTGAGGCCGACGATGACGGTCGAGCCCTCGTGGCCGAGGACGCCGAGCGGCAGGGGCAGGGTGGCGACCAGGTCCCACACGACCAGGCCGGAGATGAACACCGAGGCGATCACCAGGTTCTGGACGACCAGCCGCCGGGCCGCCAGGGACAGCGCGATCACCGTGGGGACGGTCGCGAGTTCGTCGCGGACGACGACCGCGTCGGCGGTCTCCAGCGCCAGGTCGGAGCCCGCCCGGCCCATCGCGATGCCGGTGTGGGCGGCGGCGAGGGCGGGGGCGTCGTTGACGCCGTCGCCGATCACCAGCACCTTGCGCCCGGCCCGCTCCTGCTCCTGGACGGCGGCGACCTTGTCCTGGGGGAGCAGCCCGGCGCGGACGTCGGTGATGCCGACCTCGGCGGCGAGGCGGGCGGCGGCGCGCGGGTTGTCGCCGGTCACCAGCACCGGGGCGGCGCCGGTCAGGGCCGCCAGGGCGGTGACGGTGGCGGCGGCGTCGGGACGCAGGCGGTCGGCGATGCCGAGCACGCCGACCGGGACGCCGTCGCGCTGGACCAGGACGGCGGTGCGCCCGTCGCGCTCCAGCTCCTCGGCGACGGCGACGGCGACGGCTGCGGCGGTGGCCTCCGCCTCGGTGGAGGGCGCGTCGGCGGCGCCGTCGAGGAGCCGGGCGGGGGCGCCGACCGCGATGACGGCACCGGAGACGGTGGCGGTCACCCCGATGCCGGGGGTGGAGGCGAAGCCCTCGGCGACCGGCAGGTCGAGGCCGCGTCGGCGGGCGGCGTCGACCACCGCGCGGGCCAGCGGGTGCTCGCTGGGGTGCTCGGCGGCGCCCGCCAGGGCCAGCAGTTCGTCCTCGTCCAGGCCGCTGCCGGTGAGGGGGAGCAGGTCGGTGATCCGGGGGGTGCCCTCGGTGAGGGTGCCGGTCTTGTCCAGCGCCACCGCGTCGACCTGCCCGAGCCGCTCCATCACGACGGCGGACTTCACCAGGACGCCGTGGCGGCCGGCGTTGGCGATCGCGGACAGCAGCGGCGGCATGGTGGCCAGCACCACCGCGCAGGGCGAGGCGACGATCATGAAGGTCATCGCCCGCAGCAACGAGCCGGTCACGGCGGCCCCGAAGGCCAGCGGGACCAGGAAGACGGCGAGGGTCGCGAAGACCATGCCCAGGGAGTAGCGCTGCTCGACCCTCTCGATGAACAGTTGGGTGGGGGCCTTGGTCTCCGAGGCCTCCTCGACCATGGCGACGATCCGGGCGATCACCGAATCGGAGGCGTCGCGCTCGACCTTCACGCGCAGGGCGCCGGTGCCGTTCAGGGTGCCGGCGAAGACCTCGTCGCCCTGCTGCTTGGCGGCCGGCAGCGGCTCACCGGTGATGGTGGCCTGGTCGATCTCGCTCGCGCCGTCCAGGACGCGGCCGTCGGCGCCGACGCGCTCGCCGGGGCGGATCAGGATGGTGTCGCCGACCACCAGGTCCTCGGTGGCGACGGTCTCCTCGCCGCCGTCGTCCAGCAGGCGGGTGGCGGTGGTGGGGGCGAGGTCGAGCAGGCCGCGTACCGAGTCCTGGGTGCGGGCGGTGGCCAGCGCCTCCAGCGCGCCCGAGGTGGCGAAGATGACGATCAGCAGCGCGCCGTCCATCACCTGCCCGATCGAGGCCGCGCCGATCGCGGCGACGATCATCAGCAGGTCGACGTCGAGGGTCTTCTCGCGCAGCGCCCGGAGGCCGGCCCAGCCGGGCTCCCAGCCGCCGGTGACGTAGGCGATCGCGTAGAGCGGCCCCCAGGCCCAGGCCGGGGCGTCGGTCAGCTGGAGCGGCAGGGCGGTCAGGAAGGCGATGGTCGCGGCGGCGGCCCAGCGGGCCTCGGCCAGCGCGAAGACGCGCGTACGGCGCTTGGGAGCGGCGCCGCCGCGCGGGGCTGCGGCGGCTGGGCGCTCGGTGAGGGTTGCGGACATGGCTGTGGTGTTCCTCCACGCGGGCAGGACGGGGCGACGCGTCGACCATACAGGAATACATGAACAGCTCTTCATTTATTCCCGCTGGATTGACCCTCCCGGGTGATGCGGTTGTCGCCCCCGCCGGGCACGCCCTAGTTGGCCCGCGCGGCGAGGCCCTGCGGCCAGTGGCGGTGGTACTGGTCGATGACGTAGTCGTGGCCGTGGAGCCAGCCGTCCGTGGCCGGGTGGGCGTCGGTGAGGTGGGGGTGGCCCGGGGGCAGGTCGGCGTGGACGTGGTCGAGCCTGGCGGGGTCGCGGGCGGGCCAGATCGCGGTGGCGGCGGTGGCGGCGAGCAGGGCGATGGCGCCGAGGACGACGGCCGTCACCGGGAGGCCGGCGCCGGCGGCGAGCCAGCCGGCGAGGGGGTAGGTGAGCAGCCAGCAGCTGTGCGACAGGGAGAACTGCGCGGCGAAGGCGGCGGGCAGGTCCGCGTCGGCGGCGGAGCGGCGGATCAGGCGCCCGCCCGGCGTGAGGACGGCGGAACAGGCGGCGCCGATCGCGGCCCAGGACGCCAGCAGTGCGGCCCAGGACCAGCCGCCCGGGGCCGCGGCGGTGACGGCGGCGACGGCGGCCAGGACGGCGGGGAGCGCGAAGGCGGCCGGGAGCATGACGGCGCGGTCGGAGAGCCGTCGCAGGAGTCGGGGCAGGAGCAGGGCGGTCAGCATGGAGCCGGCACCGTAGGTGCCCAGGGCGAGCGAGACCGCGCCCGCCGGGCGGTGGAAGTGCTCGCGGACCGCGACGACGGTGTCGACGAAGACGATCGCCCCGGCGGCGGCGACCGCGAGGTCGAGGGCGAGCAGGGCCCGCAGGCGCGGGGTGGCCCAGAACAGGCGGGCGCCGAAGGCGGCCTTGGCGTGGACGCCGCCGGTCCGCTCGACGGGGGCGGGCTTGGGAAGGGCGACGGAGACGACCAGGGTGGCGGACGCGAGGAAGCCCGCGGTGGTGCCGGTGAACAGCCAGGTGTACGGGACCAGGGCGAGCAGGCCCGCGGCGAGCGCGGGACTGAACAGGGACTCCAGGTCGTAGGCGAGGCGGGACATCGACAGTGCCTGGGTGTAGTCCCGTTCGGCCGGCAGCACCTCGGGGATGGTGGCCTGGAAGGCCGGTGTGAAGGCGGCCGAGGCGGCCTGGAGCAGGAAGATCAGGACGTAGATCTGCCAGGCCTGGCTGACGAACGGCAGGGCGAGCGCGACGGCGGCGCGGGTGAGGTCCATCGCCACCAGCAGCGTTCGGCGCGGAACGCGGTCGGCGAGGGCTCCGACCACCGGTGCGACGGCCACGTAGGCGACCATCTTGACGGCCAGCGCGGTGCCGAGGACCGCTGAGGCGTCGGCGCCGGCGATGTCGTAGGCGAGCAGGCTCAGCGCCACGGTGGCCAGGCCCGTGCCCACCAGGGCGATGACCTGGGCTGCGAACAGGTGGCGGTAGGTGCGGTTGCGCAGGGTGGACAGCATCGGCCCCGTCCCGGTCGGCGGCGTGGTGAGGCGGCACCATCGTAGCCAACACGTGCATACGTGTGCACGTGTTGGCTACGGTGGTGCGGCTCTCGCTGCCGTTCCGGGCTGCGGGGGTGGGTCGGCCGTGCGGCGGGTCAGTCGTGCGGCGGCAGGGAGCCGATCTGGTGGTCGGCGACGTTCAGCGCCTCGTCGACCAGCCGCCGGAGGTGCCCGTGGCGCAGCGAGTAGACGACGCGGCGCCCGTCCCTGCGCGTGGTGACCAGGCCCGCGAGGCGGAGCTTCGCGAGGTGCTGGCTGACGGAGGTGCGCGGGGCCCCGCACGCCTCGATGAGGGAGGTGACGTCGGCCTCGCCCGCGCCGAGCCGGTGCAGCAGCGCGAGCCGGGTGCGGTCCGCGAGCAGGGCGAGGACGGACGCGGCGACGTCCAGCCGCTCGCCGCTGCCCTGCCCCTGCTCCTGCGAGCCGTGTGCAGCTGCCAGGTCGGTGCTTGTGCTCATGTGCTCATCGTAGATCGGCGCGCGCCCGATGCGTGCACGCGTGCGCACGTGATGGCTCCGCGCTGTCGGGGCCGCCGGGGCGGGCCCGGCTCTCGGGGTGTTCAGCGACCGGGGCCCCAGCGGGCTTCGAGCCGGCGGGTGCCGTCGGGGGTGGTGACGGCCCGCCAGCTGGCCCGCATCCGCACCGTGCGGCGAGCGGCGCCGGCGCCCCTGGAGGCGGTCGGGGCGCCCACGGCCTGGAGCACGGAATTGTCCAGGGGGCTGTCGGCGAGCCTGCGCACGATCGCGGACAGGGTCGCGGCGACCGAGCCGCGCGCCGGTGCGGATGCGGGCCAGCTGGCGGGGAGGGGCTGGCGGCGGTGGAAGGCGCCGAGAACGGCCACGGGGACCTCACCTTCGTTGACGTATCGTCCGACGCGGCGGATCGATCGGGTGTGGGCGGCTGAGGGCGTGTCTTGTGGATGCTCCGGAGGGCGGTGACGGGGCGCCGGGCCCGCGTCAGCCGGGCGGGGACGAGTCCGAGCCTAGGCCGCGGACCCTCGGGGGGTGGGCGATCCTGACGCCCCCTTGACTGCGCGGGCGTCGTCACTGACGGTGTCCTGACGGCGGCCCCGCGTATCGAGGGCCTCCGGCCCGGACGCGATCGCGCTCCGGCGGGGCGGCGCGTCGGGCGGGCGGCCGTCGATACGCGGGCGAGGGGAGGGAGAGCCATGGCAGGCCGGTCAGACGGCGCCGGCGCGGTCCGCGACGGCCGGGGGGCGAACGATTGGGACGGGACGGGTTCGTTCACTAACATCGACAGTGGCCCTGGATATAGGGAACACATCCGTTCATTGCGGACAGCCGGTGAACGGGCGTGTCGAGAGGTGGAACCGAAGAAGGTGCGCAGCCATGCCCGCTGAACCCGCAGTCGCGCGCGGACCGGCGACGGGCGCCCCGCTCCGCAGGCGCGGCGAGGCGCTGGAGAACGCCATCTTCGAGGCCGCCCTCCAGCAGCTCACCGCCGACGGCTACGCCCGGCTCACCATGGAGGGCGTCGCCGCCGCCGCGCAGACCGGCAAGGCCGCGCTCTACCGGCGCTGGCCCTCCAAGGAGGAACTGGTCAAGGACGCGCTGCGCGCCTGCCTGCCCCCGGCCGGCCCGCCGCCCGACACCGGCGGCCTACGCGGGGACCTGCTGGAGGTGGTGACCAGGCTGCGCGCGGCGATGCTGAGCGAACCCGGGGCCGCCGTGCGGGCCATCATGGGCGAGCTGGACCGGCACCGGGCCCACACCTTCCTGGCGATCGTGCTGGAGCGGGTGGTGGAGCCCACCGCCGCGCTGATCGCCGAGGTGCTCGCCCGCGGTGCCACCCGGGGCGAGGTCCGCCCCGGGTCCGTCACCCCCCTGGTCACCGACGTCGTCCCGGCGCTGATGCTGTACCGGATCAAGATGTGCGGCGGCGCGCCGGCGCAGCTCGACCCGGCGGAGATCGTCGACGAGGTGCTGCTGCCGATCGTCCGTCCGTGACGGACGGTGAGGCCGTCGGCCGTGCGGGCGGGCCGTCAGCCGGCGTCGGACGGCGCCTGGGCCGGGACGGCGGGCGCCGGCCCGGAGCCCGCCTCGGCGGCCCGGGCGGCGGAGGCCTCGAAGAAGCGCAGCAGCTCCACCGGGAACGGAAGCACCAGCGTCGAGTTCTTCTCCGCCGCGACCTCGACCACCGTCTGCAGCAGCCGCAGTTGCATCGCCGCCGGGGTCTCGGACATCGTGACGGCGGCCTCGGCGAGCTTGGCGGCGGCCTGGAACTCGCCGTCCGCGGTGATGATCCGGGCCCGCCGCTCGCGGTCGGCCTCCGCCTGGCGGGCCATCGAGCGCTTCATCGAGTCGGGCAGGCTGACGTCCTTGATCTCCACCCGGTCGATGTGCACGCCCCACCCGGTGGCCGGGCTCTCCAGCATGACCTCCAGTCCCTGGTGCAGGTTCTCCCGGCCGGAGAGCAGATCGTCCAGCTCGCTCTTGCCGATGATCGAGCGCAGCGAGGTCTGGGCGACCTGAAGCATCGCGAAGGAGTAGTTCTGGACGTCCACCGTGGCCTTGACCGGCTCGACGACGCGGAAGTACAGCACGGCGTCGACGCTGACGGAGACGTTGTCCTTGGTGATGCCCTCCTGGGCGGGCACCGGCATGGTGACGACCTGGACGTTGACCTTGCGCATCCGGTCGACCACCGGCACCAGCAGGGTGAGGCCCGGCTGGCGGACCTGCTCGCGCACCCGGCCGAGCCGGAACACCACGCCGCGCTCGTACTGCTGCACCACCCGCACGCCGGTGATCAGCCAGAACAGCGCCAGCACGACGACGAGAACGACAATTGCCACGTTCGTCCGACCTTCCCCGTAGCGGCGCAGCCCGGGCCGGGTCCGGAACGGGCCCTGTCGCGCGGGTGCGAGCCGCGCAGGACAGTATGCGCCCCGGCCGCGGGGATCGACAGCCGCGTGCGCCGGGGATCCTGACGGGCCGTCCGCTCCGCCGGTCGGGCCGTTCGGCGACGCCGCGGACGGCGGGGGGGGGGGGGGGGGGCCCCCCGACCCCCCCCCCCCCCCCCCCCCCCCCCCCCCCCCCCCCCCCCCCCCCCGCCGCCCCGGCCTACCCCGCCGAGGCCGCCTGGACGCCCTGGAGGGCGGACACCAGGGCGTCGACGTCCTGCACGGTGTTGTACAGGGCCAGCGAGGCCCGCACCGCGCTCTGCAGGCCGAAGGCGGCGAGCGCCGGCTGCGCGCAGTGGTGCCCGGCGCGTACCGCGATGCCCTGCTGGTCGAGCGCCCCGGCCAGGGCCATCGGGTCGGTGCCGGCGAGCAGGAAGGTCAGCACCCCGATCTTCTCCGGCGCGTCGCCGATCAGGCGCAGCCCGGGGACGGTCGCCAGCGCGCCCATGGCGTACGCGGTGAGCTGTTCCTCGTACGCGGTGGCGGCCTGGCGGTCCAGCCCGGCCAGGTACCGCAGCGCCGCCCGCAGGCCGGCCACCCCGCCGATGTGGCCGGTGCCCGCCTCCAGCCGGTGCGGTACGGGCGCGTAGGAGGTCTCCTCGAAACCCACCGAGTCGATCATGTTGCCGCCGCCCTGCCACGGGGGCATGGCCTCCAGCAGCTCGCGCTTGCCGAAGAGCACGCCGATGCCGGTCGGGGCGAAGATCTTGTGCCCCGAGAAGGCGTAGAAGTCGGCGTCCAGCGCGGTGACGTCCACCGGGAAGTGGCTCACCGCCTGTGCGCCGTCCACCAGGACCTTGGCGCCGTACCGGTGCGCCAGCGCGGTCATCTCGGCCACCGGCGGGACCGTCCCCAGCACGTTCGAGGCGTGGGTGAGCGCGACGAGCTTCGTCCGCGACCCGAGCAGGTCCCGGTAGGCGTCCTGGTCGAGCTGCCCGTCGGGGAGCAGCGGGATCGGCCGGATCCGGGCCCGGCGCTCCTTGGCGATCAGCTGCCAGGGCACCAGGTTGGAGTGGTGCTCGGCCGCCGAGACCAGGATCTCGTCGCCCACGCCGAGGTTGGCGCGGCCCCAGGACTGTGCCACCAGGTTGACGGCCTCGGTGGTGCCCCGGACGAAGACGATCTCGCCGGCGTCCTGGGTGCCGAGCAGCTTGGCGGCCTCCTCGCGGCCCTCCTCGTAGACCTGGGTCGCCTGCTTGGCGAGGGTGTGTGCACCGCGGTGGACGTTGGAGGTGCCCATCGAGTAGTGCTCGGCGACCGCCTCGGCCACCTGGCGCGGCTTGAGGGTGGTGGCCCCGTTGTCGAGCCAGACCAGCGGGTGGCCGTTCACCTCCCGGTGCAGCTGGGGGAAGTCCCGCCGGACGGCCTCGACGTCGAACCCGCCCGGCGGTGCGGAGGGCGGGGTGGCGGGGTCGGCCCGGGCCGCCTGGTCCGGCTGCTGCGGCAGCCAGTACCGCGGACCGCCCGCCGCGTGGGCGAGCGCTGCGGGCAGCGGGACCGGGCCGGGTACCAGGCCGCTTCCCGGGCCCGTCGAGGAGCCGGTGTCGAGCGGCGGTCGACCCACTCCGGTGACCCCGGTACCGCGCCCGAATCCGTCAGGAGTAGTCATGGTAGTTCGACACCTCGACGTTCTGGAGCACCGCGATGGCGTCGTCCACCAGCGCGGCGGCCGAGAAGTAGCTGGTGACCAGGTACGAGGTGATGGCCTGCCGGTCCACTCCCATCGCCCGCACCGAGAGGCCCGGCTCCACCTCGTCCGGGACCTTCGACGGGCGCAGGCCCACCACGCCCTGACGGTCCTCGCCGACCCGCATCAGCAGGATGTTCGTGGTGCCGGGCGCCGAGGTGGCCGAGCCCTTCAGGTCGAGCTTGTCGGAGGGCAGCAGCGGGACGCCGCGCCAGGTCAGGAACGGACTGCCGAAGAGTTCCACGATCTGCGGCGGCACCCCGCGCCGGGTGCACTCGCGCCCGAACGCGGCGATCGCCCGCGGGTGGGCGAGGAAGAACGCCGGCTGCTTCCAGACCCGGGCCAGCAGCTCGTCCATGTCGTCCGGGGTCGGCGCGCCCTTGCGGGTGCGCACGCGCTGGTTGGGCACGACGCTGTTGAGCAGCCCGTACTCGGGGTGGTTGAGCATCTCCCACTCCTGGCGCTCGCGCAGCGCCTCGGTGGTCAGCCGCAGCTGGGCCTGGACCTGGTCGATCGAGGAGTTGTAGACGTCCGCGACCCGGGTGTGCACCTTGAGGACGGTTTGCGCGATGCTCAACTCGTACTCGCGGGGGGCCTCCTCGTAGTCCACGAAGGTCTCCGGCAGGTACGGCTCGCCGGAGTGGCCCGAGGTGAGGTCGATCGGGTGCTCGCGGTCGGCGGGCTCCCGGCGGTCGTTGCCGAAGGCGTCCAGCTGAGCGCGCAACGACGGCTCACGGTCGGCGAGTTCGACGAGCATCCGGCGGTCGAGGGAGAGCACGGTACACGCGCTGACCGCCTTGACCCGGTAGGGCATCGGGGTGCCGTCGACCCAGGCGGTGGCGTCGAAGAAGTCGCCGTCGCCGAGGACGGCGATCAGGGCGTCCGAACCGTACTCCCCGGTGGCGCGCTGCTCGGCTCGCCCGAACGCGATGAGGTGCAGCTGCTCGGCGGGGGCACCGGCGTCGACGATCAGCTCGCCGGGCGCCACCTCGCGCTCGACGAAGCCGTTGGCGAGGGCGGTGAGCAGCGGGCTGTCCACCTGGCTGAGGAAGGGCAGCTCGCGCAGGTCCTCGGCGATCACCCGGGAGGCGCCGTCGCCGTTGACGTAGGTGCTGATCTGCCCGTCGCCGAGGATGAAGCCCCGGCGGCGGTTGACCCGGTAGACCCCGGCCTCCAGGTCCACCCAGGGCAGGGCGCGCAGCAGGTAGCGGGGGGTGATCCCGAGCATCTGCGGCGCGGTCTTGGTGGTGGTGGCCAGGTTCCTGGCGGCTGAGGTGCTGAGACTCTGCCTGCTCTGCTGACTCTGCTGGACGGTCTCGGTCGTCATGGCTGGCCCCTGTTCTGGTCGGGAGAACTGAGTTGGCGTCAAGTTCGTTGCGGAGGCGGGGATTCGGCCTCGGCCGACCCGCCGCGACGATTGTTCCGGCCGCACCGAGGGGGCGTGAGCGTGTTCGATGGGGGGCCGTGAGGACCGGTGCAAACCATCGGGTGTGCACCGTCGCCAAACTCACCCGATCGTATGAATTTATCTATAAGCAGATGTGAGATGTTCGAAAGTTGATCTTGGAGCTGGCCGGGTCGGGGCCCGTGCCCTCGGCCCGCCACCGGTCCCGGCCCGCGTCGAACATCCCGGCCGGGGCCGACACGCACGGCGCCCCGCCGTTCCTCGACTTGGCGCACGCCGGGCGCTTGGATGGATCCGGCCTGGTCACCGCCCGGACACGACCCCGGGACACGACCTCGGGCACCCGCC
The DNA here is from genome assembly GCF_056435365.1 of Kitasatospora sp. NPDC043949. Taxonomy (NCBI): domain Bacteria; kingdom Bacillati; phylum Actinomycetota; class Actinomycetes; order Kitasatosporales; family Streptomycetaceae; genus Kitasatospora; species Kitasatospora sp. NPDC043949. The sequence continues at coordinate 27,846 of NZ_JBWKEQ010000029.1, forward strand.
GGCAAGCCGAGGAGCCACCACCGTGAACGACACCCCTGACGCCGTCGACCGGGCCGAACCCGCCGCCGTGGCCGGCCGGATCGCCGAGCGGCGCGAACAACTCGGCCTCAGCGAGGACGACCTCGCCCACCAGGCGGCCATGGCCCCCCGCTACCTCCGCTACCTACTCGAAGCCGGACCGGCCTTCGATCCCGGCGGCTTCGTCCGGATCGCCGCCGCACTCGGCCTCAGCCGCGGCGAACTGCTCGAAGGCCGCGCCGACGCCCCGCCCGGCCAGGGCGGCCCTGGCCCGCACCCGCGGCTGTTCGGCCTGACCGAACCCGAGTGCTGGGAGCTGATCGGCACCCACGGCGTCGGCCGCATCGCCCTGCCGCTCCAGCCGGGCCCGGTCGTCGTCCCCGTCAACTACGTCGTCGACGACGCCGCCATCGCCTACCGCACCACCGAGCGAGGCGCCCCGGCCGAGGGCACCTCGCTCTCCTTCCAGATCGACCACATCGACGAATACCTCGGCCGGGGCTGGAGCGTCCTCCTCCTCGGCACCGCCCACCACGTGCACGACCCCGCCGTCCTGCACCACCTGGCCGGCCTCCCCGGCGCCATCCCCTGGGCCGGCGGCGACCGGACCTGCTGGATCCGGATCAGCCCGGACGAGATCACCGGCCGCCGCCTGGTGAGCGACTGAACGGTTCGTTCCGGTCGCCGGGAATCGCGGTGCTGAGCGGCCGAGTTGGCGGTGTCGAACCCCTGTCGCGGACCGGTCGGCGTGGCTAGCATGAGGCGCCAACCGCAAGGAACACCGGCCCAGGCCCCCTCTTGCGGGTCACGTCGCATCAGCGTGCCCAGGTGTCCCGCGCGCCCGGCGTGATCCAGGAGAGCAGGTCCAACCCCCAAGGGAGGAACCACCCATGAGCGCAGTGGTGACCGAGATCCGCGACGCAGGCCTGCTGGACATCGACGAGGACGCCATCGTCTTCGAGGACGAGCACGACGCGGACCTCGCCCCGGTCGCGTGTCTCGCCGACCCGTGGGTCACCTACGTTCCGACGCGCTTCGAGTGCGCCGTGGACTGCTGACCCGTACCGAGGAAGCGGACCGGGGGAGGGGCGGAGCGATGACCACACCACCCGACCCCGGCTCCGCCGAGGCACTGCGCCGCCGGGTCGCCGACCTGGCGGCCGCCGCGCCCGGCCCGCGCCGCCCGCTGCACACCGACGGGCAGTGGTGGTACCTCCAGGACCCGCGGATGCCGGCGCGCGCCCACGGCTGGAAGCTCCACCTGTCCGCCCGGCAGGGCCAACTCCCGCAGCTACTGGACGCGGTGGTCCCGATCCTGCTGCGCCGCACCTGCGACGCGAAGTTCGCGGCGGGCGCGGCCGTGCTGCGGGAGCTCAACAGCGGGCTGCGCGGCCCCGCGGCCGTGGGCAAGGCCGTCACGGTCTACCCGGACGAGGCGGACCTCGTCGCGCTGGGAACGGAGTTGGCCCGGGCGCTGGCCGGCTGGGCCGGGCCCCGGGTGGTGAGCGACCGCCGGCTCCGGCCGGACGCGCCGGTCTACTACCGCTACGGACTGTTCCGGGTCACGGACGACGGCGCCGACTACGGCATGACCGGCCCGGACGGGTCGGTCTTCCCCGGCCTGGCCGAAGCCCGCTACCGCCAACCGCCCTGGGCGAGCGACCCGTTCACGCCCGTCGCGGCCGCCGCCCGGCCGCCGACCACCCGGGTCGGCGAGGGCCGGTACCGGATCACCGCAGGGATCACCCGCTCGCCGAACGGCCACGTCTACCGCGCGGTCGAACTCGCCACCGGGCGCGAGGTGGTGGTCAAACAGGCCCGTGCCCACGTCGGCGAGGACGGCGCGGGCACCGACGCGCGCGGCCGGCTCCGGCACGAACGCCGGGTGCTCACCGCCCTGGCCGGGGTGCCCGGGGTACCGGTGCTGGTCGACTACTTCCGGCACGGCGCCGACGAGTACCTGGTCAGCGGCGCGTGCGGGCCGCGCGACCTGCGGCGCGACGTCCTCGCCGCGGGCCCGTACGACCCCGGGCCGGGCACCGGCGGGCGCGACTGGTGGGACCTGGCGCGCGGACTGCTGCGGACCCTGGACGCGGTGCACGCGCGCGGCGTGGTGGTCTGCGACCTGAAACCCGCGAACGTGGTGCTCGGCGCCGCCGGCCGCTGCTCGCTGGTCGACTTCGGCGTCAGCGCCCTCGACGGCGCCCGACCGCCCGGGGCCACGGCGGGCTACGGGCTGCCCGGCGCCACCGGGACCGACCCCACCGAGGACTACTACGCGCTGGGCACCACGCTGCACCACGCCCTCACCGGCCTCGACCCGGTGGTGATCGACCCCGACCCGGCGACCAACCGTGACCGCACCCTGGCCTGTCTGCGCGCGGCCCTCCCCGGCCCTTCGGACTCGGCGGATTCCGCGGTGGCCCTGGTCGCGGGCCTGGTGAGCCCGGACGGGGACCGGCGCTCGGCCGCCGCCGCCGGCCTGCGGGGCGGGAGGCCGCTCGGCCGACCCCCGGCACGGCGCTCGGCCGCGCCGCGGCGGGCCCCGCTCGGCGAGGCCGTCGACCACACCGTCGGCACCTGCGTGCGGATGGCCCGCGAGCTGGTCGCCACCGACCCGCGCGCCGCCGAACCCCGCACCCTGCTGTCGCTCTACGACGGGGCCGCCGGCCTCGGCCTCGAACTGCTGGAGCACGCGGACCGCCCCGACGCCCGGGCCGCCGCCACGGCCCTGGCCGACTGGACGGCCGGCCACCCGGCGCTCGACCGCCTCGACGGCTCGCTCTACCAGGGCCGGGCGGGCGCCGACCTGTTCCTCGCCCGGGCCGCCGCCACCCTCGGTACGGAGCCGCCCGTTACGAAGTCCTCGGACCACCGCCACCACGAGCCCGCCGGGGCCGACCAGATCGCCGGGGCGGCCGGGCTCGGCACCGCCCACCTGCTGCTCGCCGCCCTCGGCCGGGACACCGGCCGGCACCTCGCGGCGGCCGGCGCGTGCGCCACGGCACTGACCGCCCGGCCCCTCGACGATCCCGGCGAGGAGCCCAACCCCGGCACCGCCGCCCTCGCCGAGGGTTTCGCGCACGGCCGCGCGGGCATCGCCCACTTCCTCCTCGCCCGGCCCGACGAGGCGTCCCGCCGGACCGCCCGCCGCATCGTCGACGGACTCGCCGCCGACCTTCCCAGCCTCAGCGCGGCCGCCCTGCGGCCCGGGGCGACCCGCCGCTACCTCTCCTGGTGCCGGGGCCTGGCAGGCCTCGGCACGGTCCTCGTCCAGGCCGGAATCCGGTACGGCGACGACACCCTCCTCGCCCTGGCCGCCGACGCGGCCGACACCTGCCGGACGCTCGCCCCGCGCACCGCCCTGGTGGTCCGCTGCTGCGGCCTGGCCGGAGTCGGCGACCTCCTCGTGGACCTCGCCGCGGCCACCGGCGACTCCCGCCACTGGCACGCGGCGGAGCAGCTGGCAGCCCTGCTCCTCACCCGCGCCGGCGGGCCGGCGGGCCGCCCGGTCTTCCCCGGCGGCGACCCGACCGCAGAGTCCCGCGCCTGGGCGGTCGGGACACCCGGAGTGCTGACGTTCCTGCGCCGGCTGTCCCGTCGCGGCGGCCCGGTGCCCGGACTGCTGCCGCTGGCGTGAACCGGCCGAGGTCGGCGATCGGGTCGGCGATCGGGTCGGACGGGCGGACGTTCTGCGGCCGGTCGACCGAGGCCCGGTGGCCCACCGCTCAGCCGCGGTCGAGGAGTTCGCGGATCCGGGCGGCGACCACGTCGGGCCGCTCGCCCTGGATGAAGTGGCCGGCGGCGACGGTCTCGTAGCGGCCGTCGGGGAGGGTTTCGGTCCAGCGGCGCTGGTGTTCCTGGAGGGCGGGGTGGGTGCGTTCGCCGCCTCGGCGGGGACGGTCGGCGGACAGCAGGACGGTCGGGCAGACGGGGGGTGCCGGGGGTTCGGCGCGCAGCCGGGGGACGGCGGCCGCGACGGCGCGGAACTCGCGGCGGGTCTGGGCGAGGCCGGCCGGGACGAAGTCCTCGGCGAGCATGGTCTCGTAGGTGTCGGCGGGGAAGGCCCGGCGGGCGGTGCCGCTGAGCAGACGGGCCACCAGGCGGCTGCGGACCAGGGGTTGGCCGATGGCGAGCGTGCGGTCGACGCGGCGGGCGATCTGGTCGATGGTGTCGAAGGCGGGCGCGGTCTCCGGTGTGGTGTCGACCATCAGGATGCCGCGCAGCCGGGGCGCGAGGCGCTGGTACGCGAGGCGGGCGACCAGGCCGCCCATGCTGTGGGCGACCAGGACGAACCGGCCGGGGGCGACGGCCTCGGGGAGGGCGACCAGGTCGGCCGCCAAGTCGTCGAGGTCGAGGGGGGCGTCGGTGCGGGCGCTGCGGCCGAAGCCGGCGCGGTCGTAGGCGACCAGCCGGGCACGGTCCGCGAGCAGCGGCAGGACCGGGTCCCAGGAGACGCGGCCGAGGCCCTGGCCCGACTCGAAGAGCACGACGTCCGTGCCGTGTCCGGACTCCTCGACGTAGAGCGATCGCCCGTTGACGGTGATGGCCCGCCCGTTCGTCTGGCGCATGGTGCTTCCCCCCTGGGAACCGGCACCCGGGTCGTCTCCCGGGCGCACTGTTTTCATCTTTGATAAAGATAGCGACTGTGAAATCGTGGGGCAATGGACCTCGACGCGGTAGACCTCCTCCTCCACCCGGTGCGCCTGCGCGTGGTGCACGCTCTCGCCGGCGGGCAGGTGCTCACCACGTCGCAGCTGTGCGAGCGGCTGTCCGGCGTGTCGAAGGTGACGGTGTACCGGCACGTCGCGCTGCTCGCCGAGGCCGGCTTCCTGGAGGTCGCCGAGGAGCGCCGGGTGCGCGGCGCCGTCGAGCGGCACTACCGGCTGCGCGAGGACCGCCCGGTCGTGGACGCCGCCGCGGCCGCCACGATGACGCGGGAGGACCACCGCCGGGGCTTCGCCGCCGCGATGGCCGTCCTGATCGCCGAGTTCAACGCCTACCTCGACCGCGAGGACGCCGACCCGGCCGCCCGGGGAGTGGCCTACCGGCAGGGCACGTTCTGGCTCGACCCGGCGGAACTCGCCGAGTTCAGCGGCGAGTTGCGTGCCGTCCTGGAGCCCCGGCTGGCGAACGGGCCGGGGCCGGGCCGGGAGCCGTACCTGCTCAGCCCGATCCTCTTCCCCGCCGCGCCGCCGGCCGCCGGCCCGTCCCCGATGGAGTAACACGAAACGGCGGGGGGGGGGGGGGGGGGGGGGGGGGGGGGGGGGGGGTAGAGGTTTTGGTTTTAGTGGCTGATTTTGTGAGTTTTTTTTTGCCTCTCT
>NZ_JBWKEQ010000029.1:33197-52542 GCF_056435365.1 Kitasatospora sp. NPDC043949
GAACGACCCGGAGGCCCCCCCCCCCCCCCCCCCCCCCCCCCCCCCCCCCCCCCCCCCCCCCCCCCCCCCCTTTCCGCGCCGGGCGCGGGCCCGGTCAGGCCTTCTTGACCACGCTCGACTTGAGCTGCATCGCGCCGAACCCCTCGATCCGGCAGTCGATGTCGTGGCCGTCGACGCCGTCGACCAGACGGATGTTGCGGACCTTGGTGCCCGCCTTGATGCCGGAGACGCTGCCCTTGACCTTGAGCGCCTTGACGACGGTCACGGTGTCGCCGTCGCTGAGCACGTTGCCGACCGCGTCCCGGATCACCCGCTCGCCCGGGCCGGCCGGTTCAGCGGCGCCGCCTGCCGCGGGCATCCACTCGTGGCCGCACTCCGGGCAGACCATGAGGGCGTTCATCTCATAGGTGTACTCGCTGGAGCACGACGGGCACGGGGGGAGGTGGTCGCTCATGCGCGCGGGCTGTCCTCTCGGGTCGGGCCGGGGGTCGGCGGCTCGCCAGCATGTATGAAGTTGAAGAATTTTTCAAATCGCTTGTTCGACCGCGTCCGACCGCGGACGGTGACGTTCCCGGCCGGGCGTGCGCGGGCCGTGGACGCGGGTGCCCGATGACTGGTATCCAGGCCACTGGCAGCGCGACTGGCGGCCGACCGGTGCCCACCTCCCCCCGCGGGCTCACCAGCCCACGGACGGACGGGTGTTGAGGCCGGGCCAGGACGTACAACCAGGAAAGCGGAGACGATGCGCAGAGTTCTGATCGTCGGCGCGGGGCAGGCCGGCCTCCAACTGGCCCTGGGGCTCCAGGCCCACGGCTACGACGTGACGGTGATGACCGACCGCGACGCGGACGCGGTCCGGAGCGGCCGGGTGCTGTCCACCCAGTGCATGTTCGACGCCGCGCTGCGGACCGAACGCGACCTCGGCCTGGACCTCTGGGCGGACACCGCACCCCGGATCGAGGGCGTCGGAGTCTCCGTCGCCGGGCCGGAGTCCGCGCGGGTGATCGACTGGGTCGGGCGCCTGGACGCGCCCGCGCAGTCCGTCGACCAGCGGCTGAAGATGCCCGCCTGGCTGGAGACCTTCGCCGGGCGCGGCGGCCGGGTCGTGGTCCGCCCGGTGACCGTCGGCGACCTCGAACACCTCTCCGGCTCCTACGACCTGGTCCTGGTCGCGGCCGGAAAGGGCGACCTGGCCGCGATGTTCGAGCGCGACCACGAGCGCTCCCGCTACGACCGACCGCAGCGCGCGCTGGCCGCCAGCTACGTGTACGGGCTCGGCCCGCGCCCCGAGCACGACTTCCCCGCCGTCCGCTGCAACGTGGTGCCCGGCGTCGGCGAACTGTTCGTCATGCCGGCGCTGACCGCGGCCGGCCCGTGCGACATCCTGCTCTGGGAGGCCGCCCCGGGCGGCCCGGCGGACGCCTTCGACGGGGTCCGCGACCCGGCCGAACACCTGCGGGTGACGCTCGACCTGATGAAGGCCTTCACTCCTTGGGAGTATGACCGCGCCCGGGCCGGAATCGAACTCACCGACGCCGGCGCCACCCTCGCCGGGCGCTTCACCCCCGTCGTCCGCCACCCGGTCGGCGAACTGCCCGGCGGCGGAGCGGCGCTGGGCGTCGCGGACGTCGTCGTCCTCAACGACCCGATCACCGGCCAGGGCTCCAACAACGCCGCCCGGTGCGCGGCCGGCTACCTCGACGCGATCCTCGCGCACGGCGACAAGCCGTTCGACCGCGACTTCATGCGGGCCGCCTTCGACCGCTTCTGGCAGACCGTGCGCCCCAGCACCGTCTGGAGCAACGCGATGCTCGCGCCGCCGCCCGAGCACGTCCTGCACCTGCTCGGCGCCGCCGGTCAACTCCCGCCCGTCGCCGACCGGTTCGCCAACGCCTTCAACGACCCGGCCGACCTGGAGCAGTGGTTCCTCGACCCCGCGAAGGCGGCCGCCTACCTGGAGTCGTTCACCCCGCAGGACTGACCGGCGCGGACTGACCCGCGCGGCGGCTGGCGTGGATCGGTCGGGGCACCCGAGCGGGACGACGGGCCCGTCCGGTCAGCGTGAGTGGGCGGCGAGGCTGAGCAGCAGGTGGGCGGATTCGGGGTGGTGGAAGTCGGAGTGGGCGCCCGCCGGGTTGAGGCGGGTGGCCAGGCCGCCGCGGTAGACCCGGGCGGCGTCGATGTTGACGATTGGGTGGTCCAACTCGGCGTGCGGGTACGGGGAGGCGGTCGGGCGCAGCCGGGTGCTGAACTGGGGGACGGGGGCGACGCCGGTGCCGGAGTGGCCGATGCCCGGGCGGCCCTCGGCGCGCAGGTGCCAGAAGCCGGTGGCGCGGTCCCAGCGGGAGTGGGTGAGCACCAGCGGGCCGCGCAGCGGGGCGCCGGGCCGGCCGGGGCCGAGGAACAGCCGGGGGAAGAGGTGGGTGAAGGCGTCGCGGGGCGCGGCCATCTGGAAGATCAGCGCGCTGTCGACGGTGAACGGCCGGGTGGGGTCGCCCGGCCGGCTCCAGCCCAGCACCGGTGGCCCGGCGGGCCGGTCGGCCGCGTACTGGACGGCCTCGCAGAGGAAACGGCCGCCGAAGGAGTGGCCGACCAGGTGCAGGTACTGGCCGTTGCGGTTGGCCAGGACGCGGGGCGCGGCCGGGTCGCCGCGGTCGGCGTCCAGGTAGCCGAGCAGGTGGCCCAGGACGCGCCCGGCCTGCCCCTGGGCGCTCATGGCGTGCGCCCGGGCCCGGATCCGGCGGTAGCCGGCCGGCGACGGCAGGCTGGAGGACGGCCAGCGCACCACCACGCACCACGGGCGGAACCCCCTGGTCAGCCCGGGGTAGGCGGTCGGCGCGGACCGGTGCAGGGCGGCGGCCTCGGTGAGCAGGGCGGCGGCCGAGCGGTCGGCGGCGGGGCTGGTCTGCCAACCGTGGACGTAGACGTAGACGTCGGTCGCCCGCGGGGGGATGCGCAGGTGCCGGGCGAGGTGTTGGGCGATCCGGGCCTCGGGCACCGGCGTGCGGGTGCCGGGGACGAGCAGCCGGCCCTCCTCGTCCAGGTCGACGGTGGCGGTGGCGGTGGCGATGGGCGGGGGCGCCGTCACGGGGTCAGCTCCAGGATGCTGTCGAGGCCGCAGTGCAGGGAGTAGGTGAGCGCCAGCGGGTTGCGGTACTCGCGGGCGAACCACCGGACCAACTGCTGGGTGATCTCGCCCGCCGTGGACTCCCCGGTCAGGTAGAGGTCGAGGAAGGCGAAGGCGTACTCGGCGGCGAAGACCTGCGGGATCTCGATCTGCGGGCCGAGCACACCGTTGGCGCCGAGGTCGACCAGTGCCCGGCCGAGGTGCTCCAGTTCGGCGGCCGTGGACTGCCCGGTGTGGCAGGCGTTCAGCAGCACGAACGGCCGGAACATGGCGTCCGGCGCCTCGGCGTGCCGGCGGCGGTGGCGGCGCACCAGGTCGGCGTCGATCTGGCGGTCGTCGGAGAGCCGGACGGCGAGCTGCTCGTACGGGGAGTCGCCGGCGACGAACTGGCCGTGGCACCAGAAGTACATGACGTCCTCGTCCAGCACGGCGGAGGACAGCGCCTTGAGCAGCGGTTCGGACTCGGTGCGCACGGTCAGCTGGGAGCGGTCCTCCAGCAGTTTGCGGACCTCGGGGGCCCGGCCGACGTCGGTGAGCTGGTCGTCGGTGTTGAGGCTGGTGACGGGCCTGGCGCGGGCCGGGTACGGCGGCTGGATCGGCGGGTAGCCGGCGCCGGTCTGCTCGACCTGGTGGCGGTGGCCGAGGAAGTCCGCCCACGGGTCGGCGTGGCCGCCGTCGACGGCGAGCATCGGCCAGGGCAGGTGGAGGTCGGAGTCGAAGCTGATCCGCAGCGAGCCGCTCTCGGTGAGCGTCCGGGTGAGGTAGTCGCGGAAGACGGTGAGTTCGCGGTCCGGCCCGTCGAGCATCACCTCCAGGAAGTACCGTCCCTCCTCGGCCAGTTCGGCGACCTGCCGCTCGGCGACGCCGGCCAGCCGGTTGAAGTCGACGGCCTGGGCGAAGGGGTAGCCGCCGATCGGCTCCGGGTCGTACTGGACCAGGCGGTCGCGCCAGATGGTCCGCAGCCGGGAGGCCCGGGCGAGCAGGGCGGGGGCGGACACCTTCAGCTCCGCGCGGTGGGGGCGGGACCAGGGCGTGCGCTCGCCGGGCCGGAAGGCGGAGACGAGCAGGTCGTCGCGGTGGCGGCGCAGCGAGACCACGAGGTCCAGCGGGGCCGGCTCCTTGGCCTGCGGGGCGTCCGGAGCCTGTTGCCGGGGGAGCCGGGTGAAGTCGGCGGAGGGGTTCTGACGGATCTCGACGAGGAGGTCCCGGGCCACGCGATTACTCCTCGTCCTGGGCGATGTGGGTGACGTCGGTGACGGTGGGGACTTGGCCGACTTGGCCGACTTGGGGGACGCGCGGGACGTGCGGGACGTCGACGACGGTGGACAGGTCCTGGAGCACGGAGCCGTGCCCCCGGTCGTAGACGGTGATCCGGACGGTGTGCGGCCCCGGCACGGACGGGGTCAGCGCGAAGCGGGCGGGCTCCCCGGCCGGGCTGTAGTCGGCGACGGGTGGATCGAGCACGGCGTCCGAGGCGGCGACGGCCACCAGGCGCAGGCCCGGCAGCTCGCCGGGGTCGGCCTGCGGCACCTCGGGTTCCAACCGCAGCTCCAGCCGCACGGCGGCCCCCACCGCCGGCTCGTCGAGCAGGGTGAGCCGGGGCCGCCAGGCCGTCCTCGGTACCGCGGGCGCCGGGGAGCGGCGCCGCTCCCCGCGCGAGCACCGGATCAGTGCGGCCGGCTCGGACGGTTCCGGCCCGAGCTCCGCGCGGACGGGTGCGGCCGGCAGCGACTCCGGCCCGCCGTCGTCAAGTGGGGCCGGCGACTCCGCTGCGCCGCCGTCGAGTCGGGCCAGGGCCGTCCGGCTCTCCACTGCCAGCGGATGGCCGGGGCCCATCAGGGTCCGGCGCGCGGTGTGGACGGCCACCAGCAGGTCCCGGGCGGCGTCCCGGCGCCCGCTCGCGGCGAGCGCGGCGGCCAGGCCGACGGCCAGGGTGGGGAACACCGGGAGCAGCCCGGGGCGCAGGGTACCGAGGCTGACGGCGACGTCGTCGGCGTGCCGGTGTCCGGTCAGCAGTGTCCCGGCCGGGAGCCGGTCGGCGACGATGCCCTCGTACACCCGCACCGCCCCGACGGCGTCGCCGGCCCGCAGCCGCGCGTGGGCGAGGCTCTGGCGGATGCTCAGGGTGAGGGAGTTGCGCGGGCCGTGGCTCGCGGCGCACTCCTCGGCGAGTTCCTCCAGCCGGACGACGGCGCGCAGCGGCCGCGGGCCGCAGGCCAGCAGCAGCGCGTGGGCCTCGCGGGCGGCGAGGGTGGCGTCGTCGGTGCTGCCGAGGGCGTCGTCCGCACAGGCGGCGAGGGTGGCGGCCAGGTGCACCGCCGCCTCGTGCTCCCCGTTGAGGTGGCGGGCGACGGCGAGGACGCACCCGGACCGGACGAGGCCGGGCAGGGCGGGGCCGGCGGGTCTGGTCCAGTCCGCCGTCAGGGGCGACAGTTCGGCGATCGCGCCGGCGTGGTCCCCGGCGAGCAGCAGCGCCTGGGCGAGGCCGTACCGTACGGCGTGGGCGAGCAGGTGCTCCGGGCCGAGGGCCGATTCGGCGGCGGCCAGCGCCTCCCGGTAGCAGTCGGCGCCCTCCGCGTACCGGCCGGCCTCGACGAGGTTGAGCGCGATGCTGTCCCGGTCGTCGAGGGAGTCGAGGGAGTCGAGGGCATCGATGGTGTCCGGGGCGCCGGGGTGTTCGGCACCGAGGATCCGGGTGCGGTCGGCCAGCAGGGCGCGGGCGCGGTAGAGCGCGTCGGCGCGGTCGTGCTCCCAGCGGCGGCGGTGGGCGTGGGCGAGGTCGGTGCACGCGGTGAGGGTGTCGGGGTGGTCCTGGCCGTGTACGCGCTCGTGGTCGGCGAGCAGCATCAGCCGTTCGACGATCTCCTGCCGCTGCCGGCCGGCGCAGGCGTGGACGGAGGCGAGGCCGGAGCGCTCGCCGAGGGTGTCCGGGTGGTCCGCGCCCTGGACCCGGGTCCGGTGGGCGATCAGCTCGGTGAACAGGGCTGTGGCGCGGTCGAGTTCGCCGGTGGCGAGGACGGCCTCGGCGAGTTGGGAGAGCTGGAGGAGGGTGTCCGGGTGGTCGGGGCCGTGGATGCGCGCACGGTCGGCGGCCAGCGCCTCCCGTTCGGCCTCGGCCTGGTGCAGGAGGCCCGCGAGCCGGCGGTCCTGGGCGAGGCTGCCGCGACAGGCGAGGGTGTCGGGGTGGTCCGGGCCCTGGAGCCGGATCCGGTCCCGCAGCAGCGCCTCGTCGAGTTCCGTCGCGGGGCGGTGGTCGCCGCCCGACCGGTACGTCCAGGCCAGCAGGAACCGGGCGCCGAGGGCGTCGGGGTGGTCGGGCCCGAGCACCCGCTCGGTGTCGGCGACCAGGGGCACGGCCAGGTCGAGCGCGCGTTGGAGGTCGTAGCCCGCGCGGTACGAGGAGGCCTGCCACCAGCGGGTGTTGAGGGTGTCGGGGTGGTCCGGGCCGAGCACCCGGGCCCGGTCGGCGGCGACGGCGCCGAAGGCCTCGGCCGCGCGGCGCTGGTCGTCCGCGTCGCGGTGGGCGGCGGCCTGCCACCACCGGGTGGTGAGCGTGTCCGGGTGGTCCGGGCCCTGCGCCCGCTCCTGGTCGGCCAGCAGCGCCGTGTACAGCTCGGCGGCGGCGGGGTGGTCGCCCGCCGCCACCACCGACCGCGCGAGGCCGAGCCGCGCGTCGAGGGTGTCGGGGTGGTCCGGTCCGAGCGCCCGCTCGTAGTCGGCGACCAGGGCCCGGAACAGGTCCACCGAGCGGTCGTGCTCGGCCGCCTCGCGGCAGGCCTGGGCCAGGCCGAGCCGGGTGTCCAGGGTGGTGGGGTGGTCGGCGCCCAGGACCCGGGCCAGGTCTGCGACCAGTGCCTCGTACAGCTCCAGGGCGCGGTCGAGTTCGCCGACCTCGTGGTGGCCCGCCGCCTGCGAGCGCCGGGTGCCGAGGGTGTCGGGGTGGTCGGGGCCCTGGAGCCGGGTGCGGTCGGCCACCAGCGCGGAGTGCAGCTCCGCGGCGCGGCGGTGGTCGCCCGCCTCGGCGTGCGCCCAGGCCAGGGAGCCGCGGGCGTCCAGGGCCAGCGGGTGGTCGGCGCCGTGGATCCGGGTGCGGTCGGCGGCCAGGGCCTCGTAGCGGGCGATGGCACGGCGGTGGTCGTTCGCGGAGGAGGTGGCCCAGGCCAGTCCGGCGCGCGTGGCCAGCGTCTCGGGGTGGTCGGCACCGCGGATCCGGGTGTCGTCGGCCACCAGCGCGTCGAACAGCTCCACCGCACGGTGGTGGTGGCCGGCCCGCTGGTGACCGTTCGCCTGCCACCAGCGGGCGGTGAGGGTCTGGGGGTGGTCGGCGCCCAGGATCCGGCCGCGATCGGCCGCCAGTGCGTCGTACAGCTCCACCGCGCGGCGGTGCTCGCCGGCCCGCTGGCAGTCGTGTGCCAGCCACCAGCGGGCATTGAGGGTGTCCGGGTGGTCGGGGCCCTGGATCCGGGCCCGGTCCGCGACGAGCTCCTGGTGGAGCTCCAGCGCCCGGCGGTGCCGGCCGGCGGCGGTGAGCGCCTGCGCCAGCACCAGACGGGCGCCCAGGGTGTCGGGGTGTTCCGGTCCGTGGACGCGGGCTTGGTCGGCCACCAGGGTTTCGGACAGCGTGACGGCCCGCCGGTGGTCGCCCGCCTCCCGGCAGCTGTCGGCGTGCCACCGGCGGGTGTTGAGCGTCTCCGGGTGGTCGGGGCCCTGGAGCCGGGCGCGGTCGGCTGCCAGTGCTTCGTACAGTTCCGCCGCGTGCCGGTGCTCCCCGGCGTCCCCGTGCGCGGAGGCGAGCCACCACCGGGTGCTGAGGGTGCGGGGGTGCTCCTCGCCGTACAGCCGGACGCAGTCGGCGACCAGTTCCGCGTACAGCTCCACGGCGCGCGGGTGGTCGCCGCTCTCGTCGTGGGTCCGCGCCAGCTGGAGGCGGGCGCTGAGGGTGGTGGGATGCCCGGCGCCGAGCACCAGGGTCAGGTCGGCCAGCACCCGTTCGCGCTCGACGAGCGCCTCCCGGATCCGTCCCGCGCTCTGGAGGGCGTAGGCCAGGCCGGTGCGGGCGTTGAGGGTCTGCGGGTGGTCGGGGCCGTGGACCCGGTCGTAGTCGGCCACCAGCCGTTCGCGCAGTTCCACGGCCCGCCAGTGGTGCTCCGCCGCGCCGTGCAGCCAGGCCTGCCAGCCGCGGGTGTGGAGGACGGCGGGGTGGTCGGCGCCGAGCACCCGCAGCCGGTCCGCGACGAGTCGGTCGCACAGCTCCGCCGCGTGTCGGTGGTCGCCGGCGTCGCCGAAGGCCCGGGCCAGGCTCAGTCGAGCCTCGAAGGTCTCGTAGTGGTCGGGGCCGTGGACCCGCTCGCGGTCGGCGAGGAGCCGCTGGCATTCGGCGAGCGCCGCGCGGGGGCGCCCGGCCAACAGCAGGGTGCGGGTGAGGTTGGACCGTTCGTCCAGGGTGTCCGGGTGGTCCGGGCCCTGGACGCGGGCGCGGTGGGCCACCAGGTCCTCGAACTCGGCCAGTTCACGGCCGGTCCGGCCCGCGACGCGCAGCGCGTAGGCGAGGTCGCTGCGCTCCTCCAGCGTGCCGGGGTGGTCCGGCCCCTGGGCGCGGGCGCGGTCGCGGACCAGCGCCCGGTGTTCGTCCACCGCCGTCCGGAGCTGGCCCGCCTCGCGGTGGGCGTGGGCGAGACCGCTGCGCGCGTCCAGCGTGTGGGGGTGGTCGGGCCCGAGGACGCGGGTGTAGTCGCCGACCAGATCGGTGAACCGGGTGACCGCCGAGGCCGGGTGCCCGGCCTCGCAGTGGGCCGTCGCCAGCCGGCCGCGCGCGAAGAGGGTCTGCGGGTGGTCCGGCCCCTGGACCCGGACGTGGTCGGCGACCAGCGCCTCGTACCCGGCGACCGCGGCCCGGTGGTCTCCCGCGACGACGTGGGCGGCCGCGAGCCAGTCGCGGCTGGTGAGGGTGTCGGGGTGGTCGGCGCCGAGCACCCGGGCCCGGTCGGCCACCGCCTGCTCGTACAGGGTGATGGCCAACCGGTGCTGACCGGCGGTGAGTTGGGCGTACGCGAGCCCGTTGCGGTGGGCCAGGATGTCCGGGTGGTCGGGGTCGTCCAGGACCCGGCCGGCGTCGGCCAGCAGCCGCTCGAACTCCGCCACCGCCGCCTGGTGCTGACCGGCCACCTGGAGGGCGTAGGCCAGGCCCGCGCGGCTGGTGAGGGTCTCCCGGCTGTCGGCGCCGAGCACCCGGGCCCGGTCGGCCACCACCGCGCGGAACTCCTCGACGGCGCACCGGTGTTCACCCGCCTTGCGGTAGGCGTGGGCGAGGGTGCTGCGGTCGGCGAGGGCGGCCGGGTGGTCGTGGCCCTGGCGGCGGGTGCGGTCGGCCACCACCGCCCGGCAGAGCGCGACGGCGCGGGCCGGGTCGCCGGCCCGGGTGTGGAGTTCGGCGAGCCGGCCCCGGGTGGCCAGGGTGTCGGGGTGGTCGGAGCCCAGCAGGCGGGTCTGGCCGTCGGCCATCGCGGTGACCAGCGGGATGGCGAACACCCGCTGGGCCCGGTCGGTCAGCTCGCCGGCGGCCAGCCGGTACAGCGCGACGGTCTGCGGGGTGGGGTGATCGGACGGGCCGCCGGCGGCCAGCTCGCGGATGTGCGGCAGCAGCGCCCGGCGCAGCCGGGGCCCGGCGGTCGGCCAGAGCCGGGCGGCGGCCTCGGCGAGCTGCTGTTCGGCGCGCCGGCGCAGCGGGCGGGCTCCGTCGGAACGGCGCAGCACGCCCTGGAGCAGGCGGTGCACGGTGACGGTCTCGCCGAGGGTGATCAGGTTGTAGTCGGCGAGCAGCCGCAGCGCGGAGTCGACCTCGGCCGGGCGGCGCGCGCCGAAGGGCGTCAGGGCTTCGCGCGGCAGTGCCTCGGGGGCGTACCAGGCGAGCGTGCGCAGCAGCTCGACGGCGAACGGGGCGGTGGCCTGGACGGCGCGCAGGGTGGTGTGCCAGAGCCGGGAGACGGTGGCCACCGCGCCGGAGCCAGTACCGGAGTCGGAGCCGGCGTCAGGGCGGGCCGGGCCGCTGGTGCGCAGCAGCTCGCGGTAGGCGGCGAAGGTGGTGCCGGTCTGCTGCACGTAGGCGCCGGCCTGGGCGAGGGCGAGCGGGAGGTGGCCGAGTTCGTCGGCGAGGGCGAGCACCTCGGCCTGTTCGGCCCGCGCCCCGGGGTGGGCGGCGCCGCAGAGCAGCCGGGTGGCCTCGGGGGCGTCGAGGACGTCGATCCGCACCGGGCGGATGCCGGGGTGCCAGCCGCCGGCGCGGCGGCTGGTGACCAACTGGTGGCCGCAGCCGAGCAGCCGGCCGAGATAGGGGGTGAGGTGGACCGGGTCCTCGGCGTTGTCGTAGACGAGCAGCCAGCGGTCGTGGGCGCGCAGCCAGGCGAGCGCCCACTCGACCTGCTGGCCGGGCGGGGCGGTGAGGGCCCAGGTGGGGTGGAGGTGGACGGCGAGGTCGGCGAAGGCCTCGGCGAGCTGCTCCTCGGACTCGGCGGTGATCCACCAGATCAGCCGGTAGTGCGCGGCCTCGGCGTAGGCGTAGTGCAGCGCGACGGTGGTCTTGCCGACCCCGCCGAGGCCGTGCAGCGTGGTGGCCTGGGTGACCAGCCCGCTGCCGTCGCCGTCCGACAGCGCCTCGGCGATCGCCCGCAACGCGCCGTCGCGGCCCACGAGTCGGTCCGCGGCGCGGGGCGGCAGGTTGGGAGCGGGGGCGCTCGCCTCGACGGTCAGCGCGGCCCGCGCCGCCTCGGGCGGCAGTACGGCCGCCCGCTGCTCGGCGTGCGGGTTCCCGGCGGTGGCGGGCGAGACCGGGCGGCGCCGCTGGTCGAAGGCCTCGTGGTCGGGCAGGCCGCCCTCGGGCCGGACATGCGTCGTCCTGGACATCAACACTTCGGCGCCCTCACCCCCACGTACGGTTCCGCCCGCCCACCGTAGTCGCGGGCGGGCGCCGTGTCACCGGATCCCGCCGGTCGCCCGGAGGGGGCGCGCGCCTGTCGGTACCGGACGGTAGCGTGCCCGGATGATCACGCACACCGTTCCCACCTGGCAGGTCGCCGAGACGGGCGGCCTGGAGACGTCCTGGATCGAGCTCGGCGCCGCCGCCCTGCACGCCCGCGGCCGGGTCGCCGCCGCGCGGCCCGCGCCGTACTGGCTGACGTACGAACTGGAGACCGGCGAGGGCTTCGTCACCCGGTGGATGCGGGTCCGGGCCGAGACCGCCGACGGCGTCCGCGAGCTGGAACTGCGTCAGGACGGCGGCCGCTGGAGCGTCGACGGCGTGGAACGGCCCGACCTGGCCGGCGCGCTGGACTGCGACCTCGGGCTCTCCCCGGTGACCAACACCCCGCCGGTGCTGCGCCACGGCCTCCACCGGGGCCCGGGCGAGCGGCACTTCCTGATGGCGTGGATCCGGGTGCCCGACCTGACGGTGCACCCCTCCCGTCAGACCTACACCCACCTCGGCCTGGACGGCGGGCGGGCCACCGTCCGCTACGCCTCCGGGGACTTCCGCAGCGACCTCGTGCTGGACCGGGACGGCCTGGTCCTCGACTACCCCGGGCTGGCCGGCCGGATCGCCTGACGGCCGGGCGGCGTCAGTCCGCCAGTCCCAGCGGGTCCGGGGTGGGGTCGAGCAGTTCCGGCCCGTTGGCGCGGACGCTGTTGACGGCGGGGGAGACGGCCCGCACCCGCAGGGCGCCGTCGGCGGGGCGGCGCAGCAGGTGGTGGAGTTCGTCGGAGTCCGTGAGATCGGGGGCGAGCCAGGCGGACAGGTCGGCGGGGGCGATGGTGAGCGGCATCCGGTCGTGGACGCGCCCGGCGCTGTCGGTGGCGTCGGTGGTGATGACGGTGGCGGTGGCGAGCCAGGCCACCGGGTCGTCCTCGGGCCGGGTCTGGTCGCGCCAGAACTCGTACAGGCCGGCCATCAGCATGACCGAGCCGGTGCTGAGGAAGTACGGCTGCTTGTACTTCTTCCGGCCGGCGGCGGCGGGCACCTCGCGCCACTCGAAGTAGCCGTCGGCGGGGATGACGCAGCGCCGGGTGGTGAAGGCCTTGCGGAAGGCGGGCTTGAGGTGGACGGTCTCCGAGCGGGCGTTGATCATGCGGGCGCCGCCGGAGGGATCCTTGGACCAGGACGGCACCAGGCCCCAGCGCAGCGGGCGCAGCTGCCGCAGCAGCTCGCCGCTCTCCCGGTCGACGCGTTCCAGGACGGCGGGCACCGGGTCGGTGGGCGCCACGTTCCAGCTCGGCGCGAACGACTCGGCCGGATCCCAGCGCAGTTCGCCGAGCAGGGCGACGAGGTCCTGGGGCGTGGTGGTGGAGACGAAACGACCGCACATGCTCCCCACCCTGCCACCAGCGGCGGACGATTCGGGGTCAGTACGCGGGGTGGCGGCCCGGGGTGTGGCCGAAGGCGCGGCGGAAGACGTCGATGAAGGCGCTCGCGGAGGACCAGCCGCAGCGGTGCGCGACCGTGGTGACGGGCAGGCCCTCGGCGAGCAGCACCAGTGCGTGGTGCAGCCGCAGCTGGGTGCGCCACTGCGGGAAGGTCATGCCGAGGTCGGCCCGGAAGAGCCGGGAGAGCGTGCGGTCGCTGGCGCCGGCCGCCCGGCCCAGTTCGGTGAGGGTGCGCTGGTCGGCCGGATCGGCGCGGAGCCGGTCGCAGACCGCGCGCAGCAGCGGTGTGGCGGGGGCGGGCAGGTGCAGCGGCTGCTGCGGGGAGGCGCGCAGCTGGTCGAGCAGGACGGCGCGCAGCCGGGTCCGTTCGGGGCTGTCGTCCTCGGGGGTGCGGGTGTAGGCGACGATCAGCTCGCGCAGCAGCGGCCCGACGGCGAGCACGGTCGGCCGGTCCAGGCCGAGCGGGTTCTCGGTGGCGGGCAGCCCGACCAGGTGGAGGTCCAGTTCGCCGTGGGCCTGGTGGGCGTGCACGGTGCCGGCCGGGACCCAGATGGCGCGGGTGCCGGGGGCGACCCAGGAGCCGGCGTCGGTGGTGATGGCGAGCACGCCGCTGGCCGCGTAGGCGATCTGGTGGTCGTCGTGGCGGTGGGCGTCGATCCCGGCGCCGGACGCCAGCCGCTGAACGCGGGTCGGGGCGACGGGGTCGTGGCGGATGTTCGGCATCACCTGGCAGATTATCGGAAGCCCGACAGGTACCGCTGCGCCGAGCATGTCGGCATGCCGAAGACAACGCCGGACAACCCGCCGATCACTACGCCCAGTGCGTCCAACACCTCCAGTACACCGAGTACACCGAGTACGCCGAGTACGCCTGACCATCCGAAGAGCACACCCGGCAAGCGGGACTCCTCGATCACCCTGCTGTCCCTCGGACACGCCTGCGTGGACGTCTACCAGGGCGCGGTGGCCGCCCTGGTCCCGTTCTTCGTGGCCGAGCGCGGCTACGGCTACGCCGCCGTCTCGGGCGTGGTGCTCGCCGCCTCCCTGCTCTCCTCGGTGGCGCAGCCGCTGTTCGGCGCGATCACCGACCGCCGCCCGCTGCCCTGGCTGCTGCCGGTCAGCACGCTGGTGGGCGGCGTGGGCATCGCGCTCAGCGGGGTGAGCGGCTCGTACCCGCTGACCCTGGCCTTCGTGGCGCTGTCCGGGGTCGGGGTGGCCGCGTACCACCCGGAGTCCGCCCGGGTCGCCCGGCTGGCCGCGCGGGACGGCCACCGGGGGATGGCCTGGTTCTCGCTGGGCGGCAACCTGGGCTTCGCGGCGGCCCCGCTGCTGGTGTCCGTGGTGGTCTCGGGCGGCGGCCTGCGGCTGACTCCGCTGCTGGTGCTGCCGGCGCTCGCGGGCGCCGTCCTGTGCCTGCCGGTGCTGCGCGAACTGGAGCGCCGGCGGGCCGCCGGGACGGCTCCGGCGCCGGTGGCCGGGGCCGACGACCGGGTTTCGTTCGTGCGGCTGTCGCTGGCCGTGGTGTGCCGCTCGATCGCTTTCACCGGCCTGAGCACCTTCCTCGCGCTGTTCGCCACCCAGCGGGTCGGCGGCGGTACGGCGGCGGGCACCGCGGCGCTGGTGGTGCTGTACGCGGGCGGCGCGGTGGGTTCGGTGCTGGGCGGCGCGCTGGCGGACCGCTGGGGCCGGGTCGCGGTGGCGCGCTGGTCGTACCTGGTGGCGGCGGTGGCCGTGGCGGGCGTGGTGCTGGTGCCGGGCCCGGCGCTGTACGTCTTCGTGGCGCTGACCTCGGCGGGCCTGTACGTGCCGTTCTCGTTGCAGGTCACGCTGGGGCAGGACTACCTGCCTTCGCGGATCGGCACCGCCAGCGGGATCACGCTGGGCCTGACCGTCAGCATCGGCGGCCTGGCGAGCCCGGTGATCGGCGGCCTCGCCGACGCGACCTCGCTGCGCACTGCCCTGCTGCCGTTGGTGCTGATGCCGGTGCTGAGCTGGCTGCTGTTCCGCACCCTGCCGGAGCCGGTCGCGCCCGCAGCCCCGGCCGCGACGGAGGCGACCGAGCCGGGTCCGGCGGCTACGCGGTGACGGCCGCGACGACCTCGGCGTAGGCGTCGAACAGCCGGGGTGCGCCCGGCCCGGGGTCGGCGAGCAGCAGCGCCCAGCAGCGGGCGACGAGTTCGCGGGCCGCGGTGCCGGGCCAGGGCTGTGGCAGGAGTTCCGGCGGCAGCAGCGGGTCTGGCTCCATGGCCTCGGTGAAGGCGGCGGCCAACTCCAGGGCGACGGTGAGCAGTTCGGAGCCGGTGAGGCCCTTCTCCAGCCGGTCGAGGCGGTCGGCCGCGACCTCGGCGAGCCGCTGGTGGCCCTCGGCGACCTGGTCCAGCGGCCACCAGCGCCGGGCGAGCGCGCGGGGGTCGTCGGTCTCGCCGGCGCGCAGGTCGCGGCTGGTGAGGAGAGTGAGGTGGCCGCGCACGTCCAGGGCGGCGGCCTCGGCCAGGACGTCCTCCTCCCAGGGGTGCGGCGAGACGTAGAGGCCGTTCTGCACCGGGGCGCCGCCGAGCCGGAGGATCGCCTCGCGCAGCGCGTCCCGGGCGGGCCGGGCGTGCTCGGGGACGGCGAATCCCGCGAGGTGCCAGACGCCGTCCCAGGGGGCCCGGCCGCGGTCCTGGGCGTACATCAACGCCACGTACTCGACGTCGGGGTCGATCGAGCGCCGGGTCTCGGCGGTGGCCCGCAGCAGGGCCCGGCGGCCGCGCCCCTCCTGGACGAACCGCCCGTCGCCGGTGAGGCGCTTGACGGTCAGCCGGACCTGCTGGTCGGTCATCCCGAGCAGGTCGGCCACGGTGTACAGGTCGCCGCAGTCGACCGTGCCGTCCGTGCGGACCATCGCCTCGACCAGCACCCGGGTCGGAATCTCCACCATGGCGACCATCCTAATGCGTTCAGATCTGATACGTTCGTTTTGAGAACGATAGATTAGCGGAACGAAGATGCGCGGGCGATGGCTGCTCTGGGGATCACTGCTGTCCGTGGGTGGTGCTCCTGCTCGGCGCGGGCGGCTGGGTGGTGTACCGGAACGAGTACGACCTCAAGGGGGAACGCGTCACCATCACCGGCGGCAGACAGCCGCTGCACGGCGTCCTCGCCCGCCCGACCGGCGGCCGTACCCCCGCCGGCCTGGTCGTCCTCGTCCACGGGGACGGCCCCACCGCACCCCGCTCGCTGTTCAGCCCCGGCTACCTCGACGAGCACCGCAGCTTACTGACCTCGCTCGGGCAGCGCTGACGGCCCAGCCGCACAGCCGGTGAACACCGACCGGCGAAAGGAGAAACGACGATGAGAGTGCTCGCCCTCGGCGGAGCGGGAGCGATGGGCCGCGTCGCCGCCCGGGTCGCCGCCCGACTGCCCGGCGTCCACGAACTCGTGATCGCCGACCGCGACCCGGACGCCGCCCGCCGCACCGCCGCCGCCCTCGCCGGCGGCCCGGTACCGGTCCGGGCCCGCCAGGTCGACGTCACCGACGGGGTGCAACTGCACGCCGCCCTCGCGAAGGCCGACGCCGTCCTCAACACCGTCGGCCCGTACTACCGCTTCGGCCTCGGCGTGCTGCGCGCGGCGATCCGCACCGGCACCCACTACCTGGACATCTGCGACGACTGGGAACCCACCGTCGCCATGCTGGAACTCGACGACGAGGCCCGCGCCGCCGGCGTCCGCGCCGTGATCGGCATGGGCGCCAGCCCCGGCGTCAGCAACCTGCTCGCCGTCCGGGCCGCCGCCCGCCTCGACACCCTGGCCGACCTCTACACCGCCTGGCCCGTCGACGCGGGCGCCGAACCCGACGACACCTCCCTGCTCGGACCGGACGGTGCCCCGCTGGCGGCCGCCGTGCACTGGATGCAGCAGATCAGCGGCACGGTCGCGGTGGTCGACGGCGGCCGGATCGTCCAGCGGCCCCCGCTGCGGCCGGTCGCCCTCGACCTGCCCGGCGGCCACCGTGGCACCGCGTACACCGTCGGCCACCCCGAACCGGTCACCCTGCACCGCAGCCTGCGGCCCGGCGGCGCGGCCGCCAACCTCATGGTCGTCACCGCCAGGACGGCCGCCTACCTGGACGTCCTGCGGGACGACCTCGACGCCGGGCGCCTCGGCAACGAGACCGCCGCCGTCGACCTCGACCGCCCCACGCTGCGCCGCACCCTGCGGGCCGCCGCCCGCGCGGCCCGCTTCCCCGGCCCCGGCAGCCTCCCCGGCTTCTTCGCCGCCGCCACCGGCAGCCGCGACGGCCGGCCGGTCACCGTCCTCGCCCGGCTCACCGGCGCCGAGGCCCTGCTCGGCGACATGGCCGAGAGCACCGGCGTGCCGGCGGCCCTCGGCCTCGCCCAGCTCCTGGACGGCGGCGTCCGCGCCCCGGGCGTCCACCCGCCCGAGGCGGCGATCGACGCCGGGCGCTTCTTCGCCGACCTGGCACGCCACTGGCCGGGCGTCGGCGTCGTGGTGGAGGAGGAGCGCCCGGGATCGTGATCAGGAGACGCGGTCAGGAGGCGTGATCAGGGGACGTGGTCAGGGCGCGGGCGCCGGTGAGGTCAGGACACGACGCCCCAGCCCTGTCCGGGGGCGGCGCCGTCGGCCGCGTCCGTGGTCACGGTCGAACCCGCCGTGCCGGTGCGGGCGTTGAGGACCAGACCGGTGGCGACGTTGGTGACGGTGAGCGTGCCGGTGGCGCCGTCCTGGGTGACCCGCCACTCCTGCCAGCGGTTGCCGGGCGAGTAGTCGAGCAGGTAGGCGCTGTTGCCGGGGTCGGTGCCGGCGGCGAGCACGGTGTGCGCGTGGGTGGCGGTGGCGCAGTCGTCGGCGATCCGCACGGTGCCGTCCGGGTTGCTGGTGAAGGTCCACTGCTCGGAGGTGTGCGTGGGCCACCAGGTGTTGACGTCGGCGACGGCGCCGAGCGGCGAGCTACAGGTCCCCGCCACTTCGAGGACCAGCCCGCCGCTGCCGCCGGCGCCGATCGCGTGGTAGCGACCGTCGTCGACTACCGCGGCCGGCCCGGTGGCCGGCCGGGCGCTGAGCCGGTACAGCGCCACGCCGTGCGGGGCCACCGAGGCGCCGAGCGTGCCGGTGACGGTCGAACTCGCGCCCGTCCACAGCTCCTTGGCGGTGTAGCCGGGCCCGGTGAGGCCGAGTTCGCTCAGGCTGGTGCTCACCGTGCGGCTCGCGGCCGGGTCCTGGTTGACGAGCAGCACGGCGGTGTCGCCGTTCGCCAGCCGCCGCTGGAGGACGACCGGCGCGGTGGCGTTCGCGGGTTTGGCGCCGACCAGGGTGGCGGGCTTGGCCAGGGCGTCCTGGTCGATGGCTATGACGTCGCGGTTCTTCAGGATCGCCAGGCTCGCGGCGTCGATCCCGGTGGACCAGGTGTGGCCGTCCGCGCTGTGCTGGGACTGCGCGGCGGTGCGCAGGTCTGCGCCGGAGACCAGCGGGGCTGCGAGCATCGCGAGGACGGAGGTCTCGGTGCGGGACTCGTCGTCGGTGAACGGCTTGTGGCAGGTGCAGGTGTCGGTGGTGCCCCAGGCGCCGTAGACGTCCTGCCAGCCGGTGAACATCATGTCGAGGTCGTTCCAGCTGCCCGGGCGCACGTTGCCGGGGTACTGCAGCGCGGTCTGCAACTGCCCGTTCCAGAGCACCCCGTCGAGCTCGCTGTCGCGGTCGCCGCCGATCCGGCAGAGGTTGGCGACCTGGCCGCACCAGACGCCGGTCGGCGCGTAGCCGGGCGCCTGGAACGGCGCGGTGCCGGCGGCCTGCACCACCGGGTCGGTGCGCGCCGGGTCGTCGGCCGCGAGCAGGTACGGGACGCCGGTGTGGGCGGGCTGGGCGGAGACGCTGAGGGTGACCTTGGGCCGGCCCTGCGCGGCGGAGGCGGCGTCGAGGGCGTGCTGGAAGGTCTGGACGCGGGCGTAGACCGAGCGGGTGAGTTCCTTTCCCTCGCCCTGGGTGTAGTAGTTGTGGCCGTCCGGGCCGGTGATCTGTGGGCCGTAGGGGCAGTCGTCGTACTTGACGTAGTCGACGCCCCAGGAGACGAAGTCGCCCGCGTCGGTGCTCTCGTGGCCGAGGCTGCCGGGGTGCATCTGGCAGGTGAGGTAGGTGTCGGTGGCGTAGAGGCCGAACTTCACGCCCTTGCTGTGCGCGTACTGGGCGAGGTACTCGATGCCGTTGACGGTCCGCCCGTTGACGGTCTGTGACGGGAAGTGGTCCGGGCGGGGGATGAGGTGGCCGGAGGTGGGGTCGGTGCCGGTGCCGTCGGTGCCGGCGACGGGGTTTCCGGCGGTGTCGTAGAGCTGCATGGCGCCGTCGGCGTTGCGGACGAGGTCGGTGGTCTGGCCGTCGCGGTGCCAGAGCGACCAGCCGTCGTCGATGGTGACGGTGTCGTAGCCGGCCGCGACCAGGCCGTTGGCGGCCATGAAGTCGATGGTCTGGACGACCTGGTCCTCGGTGACCTCGGTGCCGAGGGAGTTCCAGGAGTTCCACCCCATGGGCGGGGTGAGGGCGTTGCCGTTGCCCAGGGCGGCGGCGGGGGCGGCCGTGCCGAGGGTGAGGGCGCCGAGGCCGGTGGCGGCGAGGGCCAGCGCGAGCACGGGTGCCGCGAGGCGGTGGGGGATGTGGCGCATGCGCACTCCTGCGGGTGTGGGGGAGGTGATGGTGCGTCGGGTGGTTCGGGGTGCGGGGGGGGGGGGGGGGGGGGGGGGGGGGGGGGGGGGGGGTGGGTGGGGGGGGGGGGGGGGGAGGGGAGGCTGCAGTGGTCGTCGAGGACGAGGC
>NZ_JBWKEQ010000029.1:52552-60374 GCF_056435365.1 Kitasatospora sp. NPDC043949
TCTCCCCCCCCCCCACCCCCCCCCCATTTCCCACCCCCCCGCCTCTCCCCCCCCCCCCCCCCCCCCCCCCCCCCCCCCCCCCCCCCCCCCCCCGGTACTGCGGTGTGGGGGTCAGTCGGTGACGGCGGCGCTCGCGGTGTGCCCGGGGGCGAGGGTGACGGTGGCGTAGGTGTAGGTCACGCCGTCGACGGTCCTGGTCCGGGTGGGCCGGGCCTTGCCGTCGACGGTGATCCCGCCGTGCGGGCCGGTGAAGCGGGCCTCCCAGGTGAGCGGCGCGCCGCCGGTGTTGGTGACGGTGCTGCTGCGGTGGCCGTCGTGCCGGACGGTGACCGAGCCGGCGCCGACCGGGATGTCGGCGACCTCCAGCCAGCCCATCGAGGCGGGCAGCCGGGAGGCGGTCACGAGGGTGTGCGCGGCGGCGTCGGGCTCGACGCCGAGCAGGCCCTGCACGGTCTGGCCCAGCAGGGTGAACGGGACCTCGGGGTAGTCGCCGTTGAGCATCCGGCCGCTCGCGTGGAGCTGGTCGACGCCCTGGTAGATCTGCCGCATCCACTTCCAGGCGGTGTCGCCGTCGTGGTTGGCGAAGAAGGCGTCCGGCAGGTAGGTGTAGGCCTCCAGGTTGGTCGAGCGCTGCGGGCCGGAGTCGGCGGCGTCGATGGCGGCGAGGAGGGCGTCCCGGCGCGGGCCGGGGTCGAGCAACTGCTTGACCGGCATCAGCACGCTGGACTCGTAGCCCCAGCCGGTCACCGGCTTGCCGGTGGTGTCGTAGCCGTGCACGACCTCGCCGGGCTGCTGCCGGTCCACGCTCCAGGTGGTGTTGACGTAGTCGCGCAGCGCGGTGGCGGCCTGCCGGTAGCCGGTGGCGGCGGCGGTGTCGCCCTTGGCGGTGGCCAGGGTCTCGGCGGCGAGGTACGCCTGGTACTGGGCGCCGATCGCGTCGCCGGCCTCGGCGTAGGTGCTGGTGGCGTTCTCGGCGTAGCTCGCGGTGCCGGCGAAGATGCTGCGGCTGGTGGCCTGCGGGATGGGGAGGCCGCCGTTGTCGACCGGGCCGGGGTGCTGGGCGATGAAGGGGCCGAGGGTGTTGCGGACGTAGCCGCTCAGCGCGGGGTCGTCGGCGTAGTCGCGGTCCCCCGTCCACCGGTAGGCCTCGCCGGCCTTCTCGACCAGCTCGAACGGCGCGGGCAGCTCGCGCACGAAGCGGTCGGGGCTCCGGTAGTCGATGCTGCCGTACGTCCTGGCGTCGAAGTTGAGCGCCCAGACCGGGTAGAGCTTGTTGGTCTCGGTGGCGGAGCCGGCGAAGCCGCGCAGCATGGTCTTGTTCTCGGCGTCCAGGCCGAGCAGGTGGGCGCCGACCAGTTGGTGGGCGAAGTCGCGGCTGTAGAAGTCGGAGCGGAACGGGTAGCCGGCCCAGTAGGTGGTGGTGCCGGTGCCGCCGGGGTTGTTCTCGTCCTGGTTGAGCACGCCGGTGGTGCCGGCCTGCTGCACCCAGCTGTTGGCCTTGGTCTTGGCCCAGTCGAACAGGGCGACGACCTCCGGGTCCGAGGAGCTGATCCTCGGGTCGCCGGGGGCGGACGGGGCGACGGAGGCGTCGTCCGCGTTGACCCAGCCGGTGGGGGAGGAGCCGATGCCGAGGGTGAGCCGGTCGCCGGCCGCGACGTGCACCCGGGGCAGGGTGTACTTCGCGTAGACGGGCTGCTCGGGCAGGGTCAGCGAGCGGACCACGGTGCCGTTGACGCTGACGGAGAAGGTGCCGCCGGCGCCGCCGGTGGCGATCCAGGCGGACAGGTCGTAGCTGCCGGCGGTGACGGCGGTGACCTGCTGGGCGATCCGGTGGCCGGAGCCGGCGTCCAGGTAGGCGAGGCGGGTGCCGCCGTGCGGGTTGTTGGTGGCGACGCCGGTGTGCTCGGTGAACGTCCAGCCGTCCGTGCCCTGTTCGAAGCCGGGGTCGGTGAGGGTGAGCGGTTCGCTGCGGGTGAGGGTCCAGCGGTGGGCGGGCCGGGCGTCGCAACGGCGGCGGTCGGCGGCGCTGCTCTGCTCGTGGTCGGCGGCGCCGTCCTGCTCGCGGTCGGCCGCCGTGGTGAGGCAGGCGCCGTGTGCGGTCAGGGTGTGACTCCCGCCCGGTGCCGGGGAGATGGCGAAGGTCTCGGCGGCGGGGTCGGTGCCGCAGTCGGCCGTGCCGGGGTGCCGCCCGGTGCCGTCGAGGGTCAGGCAGCGTCCGCTCGCGGCGTTGACCAGCCGGTAGCCGTCGGTGGTGCGGTGCAGTTGCCAGCGCTGGCTGAGCAGTCCCTGGCAGGCCGCGCCGACGACGGGCGTGCCGGCCGCCGACTGCGCGTACTGCGGGCCGAGGCAGCCGCCGTCCAGGACGGAGCCGAGGACGTAGCCGCCGCCGTCGACCAGCGGGGCCGGGCCGTCGGCTCGGGCCGGTCCCGCGCCGACGGCTTGGACGGCGAGGACGGCCAGGACGGCCAAGCCCGAGGGCAGGGCGCGGACCGGTCGGCGGCGCGGGGCGCGGGTGGGGGGCATCGGGGCTCTCCTGTCGGACGGGTGGCGGTGCGTCAGGGGGCGGGGCGGCGTGCGCGGGCAGGGGTTTGAACGTTCAAATCCCCGGAGCGGCGCTGGGTGACATGTGCAATGTCACATGCCCGTCCGAGTCGCGTCAACGGTCGGCGCACGGTCGGCTGCCGCCCTCCGGACTCGTCCTCCGGTTCGCGCGCCGGGAGCCGGGGCCCGCCCGGCGTCGGTGCGGGGCGGTGGCCGGCATCAGCGCAGCGCGGCGACCGGCGTCAGCGCAGGGCGGTGACCAGCATCAGCGCGGCCACGCCGAGCAGGGCGAACGCGAAGGCCCGCTGGAGGGTGCGCCCGCTGAGCCGGTCGGCGAGCCGCTTTCCGTCCCAGGCGCCGAGGATCGCGGCCCCGGTGAAGGGTGCGGCCACGGCCCAGTCGATGGCGCCGGTCGCGCCGAGGCGGGGCAGCAGCGCGGCCAGCGCGTTGGCGGTGATCACCAGCAGGCTGGTGCCCACCGCCTCGGCCATGGTGAAGGCGAGCACCGAGACCAGCGCGGGGACGGCGAGGAACCCGCCCCCGACACCCAGCAGCCCGGTGACCGCGCCGAGCCCGGCGCCGGTCGCCGTCGAGCGGCCCCACCCGGCGGCGGAATGTTCCTGCGGGGCGGCCTTCGGCGGCACCAGCATCCGCCAGGCGGCCAGCCCGGCCAGCACCGCGAACGCGCCGGTCAGCAGCGCCCCGGGCAGGTGCGCCGAGAGCGCCCCGGCGGCCGTGGCGGCGGGCAGCCCGGCGGCGGCGAACAGCGCGCCGGTGCGCCAGCGGACCCGGCCCGCCCGGGCGTGCGCGAGCAGGCCGGTCAGCGAGGTCGCGGCGACGATCACCAGGGCGGCCGTGGTGGCCAGCGCCGGGCTGAATCCGAGCAGGTAGACCAGCGCGGGGACGGCGAGCATGCTGCCGCCTCCGCCGAGGCCGCCGAGGGCGAGGCCGACCACGGCCCCGGCGGCCAGCGCCAGGAGCAGCGCGGTCATATCGCGTCCCCGGCGTCCCTGGAGCTCCCGTCGCCGGCGCTGCCGCCGCTGCCGCCGCTGCCGGTGCCGCCGCCCGGCGTGGTGACCGGCAGTCCGGCCCGCTCCCAGGCGGTCATGCCGCCGACGACGTTCAGCACCTCGACGCCGCGTTCGGCGAGCAGCTGCGCCGCCCGCGCGGAACGGTTGCCCGAGTGGCAGATCGCCAGGACGAGCCGTCCGCCCGCCTCGGGCGGCAGCGGTTCGCGGGCGGCCAGGGCGATCAGCGGCAGGTGGAGGGCGCCGGGGGCGTGGCCGGCCGCGAACTCGCCGCGCTCCCGGACGTCGAGCAGGACGGCTGTGCCGGCGCGGGCGAGCTGGTGGGCCTGGGCGGGGGTGGTCTGCCCGGGGTCGGGCGGCAGCGGGGGCATGCGGTGCTCCGGTGGTCTGGTCTGGTGCGGGCCGGACGGCGCCGGACGGGCCGCCGCGGGGCGGGGCGGGGCGGCGCGCCGGGCGGGCGCCCCAGGGGCGTGGGCGCCTCCTCGGTTCCGCCCGTCTCCGACGGCGGCGGCCGGTCCCGCGCAATGTCCACCATAGTACCCCGGGGGGTATTATCGACCTCGTTCGGCGATACCCTGCCCCGTATCGACCGTGGGGCCGTATGCTGGCACATATACCAGTGGGGGTATTGAGATCGCGCCGAGGCGCCCGACGCCGCCCAGGAGGTTCCCCGTGTACTTCGCTCAGTTCTACCTCGACTGCCTCTCCCAGGCCTCGTACCTGATCGCCGACGAGACCACCGGCCAGGCCGTGATCGTCGACCCTCGCCGGGACGTCGACGAATACCTCGCCGACGCCACGGCACGAGGCCTGACCGTCGTCGGCGTCATCAACACCCACTTCCACGCCGACTTCCTGGCCGGCCACCTCGAACTGGCCGCCCGCACCGGCGCCTGGATCGGCTACGGACACCGCGCCGAGACCGAGTACCCGATCCGCAAGCTCAGCGACGGCGAACGGATCGAACTCGGCGACGTCGCCCTCCAGATCATGGAGACCCCCGGCCACACCCCCGAGTCGATCAGCGTCCTGGTCCTCGAACAGCCCGACGACGCCGTCCCGTACGGCGTGCTCACCGGCGACGCCCTGTTCATCGGCGACGTCGGCCGCCCCGACCTGCTCGCCTCCACCGGCGTCACCGCCGTCGAACTCGGCGCCATGCTCTACGACAGCGTTCACCGCAAGCTGATGGCCCTGCCCGACGAGACCCTGGTCTTCCCCGCCCACGGCGCCGGCTCGGCCTGCGGCAAGAACCTCTCCACCGACCGCCGGTCCACCATCGGCACCCAGCGCCTGACCAACTACGCCTGCCAGCCCATGGACCAGGACACCTTCGTCCGTATCGTCACCGCCGGCCAGTCCACCGCCCCCGCCTACTTCGGCCACGACGCCACCCTCAACCGCCAGGACCACCCGCTGCTCGACCCCACGACCGCAGCCCGTCCCCTGTGCCCCGAAGGCTTCAAGGAGGTCCGCGGCGCAGGTGCCGTCGTCCTCGACGCCCGTAGCCCCCAGGAGTTCGGCGCGGGACACGTCCGCGGCGCCGTCAACGTCCCCGTCGACGGCCGCTTCGCCGAACAGGCCGGCACCGTCCTCACCCCCGACAGCAACATCGCGATCATCGCCCCGCAGGACCGCGAGGGAGAGGTCATCACCCGCCTCGCCCGCATCGGCTTCGACCGCATCGCCGGCTACCTGCGCAACCCCGGCAACGCCCTGCCCGCCCTCGCCGACGACCTCACCCCCGCCAGCCGCCTCACCGCCGACCAGCTCCGCACCGCACTCGCCAGCGAACAGCCCCCCACCGTCCTGGACGTCCGAACCTGTGGCGAACGCGAAACCGGATCCATCGAAGGCTCCCTGCACATCACCCTGACCGAACTCCCCAACCGCCTGGACGAGATCCCCACCGACCACCCCCTCGTCGTCCACTGCGCCAGCGGCCACCGCTCCTCCATCGCCGCCAGTCTGCTGCGCCACCACGGCCACCCCGACGTCTCCGACCTTCTCGGTGGCTACAACGCCTGGCACACCCTCACCCACCCCGCCGGGGCCTGAACCCAGCCGGCCCGGGCCGCGGGCGCGCCGGGCGGTGATGCACACACGGCCGCCCCCTGCCCGCCGGGACGGCCGGCGGACACGGAAGGACGGCCACCCCCGAGGGGCGGCCGTCCTTCTCGCACAACCCGCACCGACCCGGTACCGCCGGAGCGTGAAGCCCACGTGGGCCGACTCGCCCACGGGTGATCGGCATCGGGAACGCGACGGCGACACCGGGATCGCCCGGGTCGGCGGCAGGGCGATGGTCAGTCGTCGGCGCTGATCTTGATCGAGTCCAGGCACGGCTTCGCGGCGTCACCGGTCAGGTCGCCGTTGACACCGATGGTGAGTGTGGCCGACGGCCCGACGGCGAAGGGCGTCTCCGAGGCCATCGTGAGCGTGACCTCGAACTTGTCACTCCCGATCTGGTTGTTCTCGACCGAGACGTCGATCGGGATCCACGGGGTCAGCAGCAGATTCACATCGGTACCGCTTCCCGCGGCAGGCAGGATCAGGTTCACCTTCAGATGCTTCTGCACCTTCATCTCATCGCCGTCCTGGGCGATGCCCTTGATCTCGACCGCGCCGTAGTACTGGCTCTCGGCCCTGACCTCAGCCTTGAACGTGACTCCCACCGGGTTCCTCCCTTGAGTGACTGTGAACGTGTTGTCCTGGCACGGGAACGGGTTCCGGCTGCCAGGTGCACCCGCCGACCCCGGGGGCTCGGTAGAGGCCCGGTACGGCGGGGCGGGGCTCCGCGATCAAGGTCATCTTCACCGCATCCTGGGCGCCTTGCCCCCGAATGCTCGCGTCGGCAGGCAAGCATCATCGTTTCGGGCGAATCGATGGCCGATCGACGATCGAGCCGGGGCCTGCTGTGCTAGTCCGGGCCTGCCCCGCCCGCCGACCGAGCCGACGGTACGTCTCTGGTCACCCTCTGAAGCCGTCACCCGGTGGCCCCGGCTCCGCGTTCCCGTCATCGCGCACCCGCATCGCCGGGTCGGCCGGGTACTGCGGACGTGGACGGACGGCAGGGATCCGGATTCAGTCAGGTGGCGGGGATTGCGTCAGATCGGCCGCTGCGAGGCGCGTTCTTCACGGTACGCACCTGCTTCGTCACTGAATGTTGGATGCTGGGCTTCGCGCACCGGTGCCGTTCGGGACGCCGTCGCGCCGAGGCCGACCCGGCCGGCTCGTGCCGTGTTCGACAGGGAGAGGAAGCCCATGGCCGTCGATGCCAAGCTCGTCAAAGCCCTCGTGCCCCTGGCGGAGATGTTCGGTTATGTCGGCGACCTGCGCGCCAAGACCTCGGGACGCGCAAGCTACTCGATGCAGTTCGACTCCTACGGCCAGGTCCCCCAGGACACCGCCGATCAGATCATCAAAGAGCAGAGCGGCAGCCACTGACCCGCGTCACCACGCACATTCGGGCACTGGCCCCCGGCCGGTTCGCGCATGCAGCCCTGAGTGCACAGGCACGTCGCACATCGGGATGAGGGCCGCTGATCGGCAGGCCTTGTGAACCGTACGAGCGGGGCCGCCACCGAGTACCGGTGGCGGCCCCGCCTCGCTGCTGGGATCGCCTTCCCGGTCGGCGGGGACTTCAGGCCGGGCCCACTGACCCGTTCGGTCCGGTGGTCTGCCCCCGGGGCAGGCCGCCGGCCGATTGGCCGCCGCGCGTCGGGTCAGAGCAGGAGGACGGCGACGGTGGTGGTGAGGAGCAGGACGGTGACGACGGGCCAGTGGAGGAGCCGGGCGGCCATGTTGCCGTTCCAGTCGATCAGGCGGAAGCGGCGGGTGGAGGTGCACTCGACCACGTTGAAGGCGGCGAGGGCGATCACGAGGTAGAGGATGAAGTAGAAGTACTCGGCGTACGCCACGCCGGTGGAGCCGGTGAGGGTGTCGTCGGCGGCGACCGCGCCCCAGACGAACACGGTGGCGAGCAGGCAGAGCACGCTGACGCTCACGCTGAACCAGCCCAGGGTGGACGGTTTGGCGGGGCGGGGGCGCAGCAGCAGCCAGACCACCAGGGCTCTGTTGTCGTCGGCGGGGGCGGCGGCACGGACGTGGCGCGGACCACCCTCGGGTGGCACGGAGGTGGGGGGGGGGGGGGGGGGGGGTGGGGGGGGGGGGGGGGGGGGGGGGAGGGGGGGAGGGGGGGGGGGGAGGGGGGGGGGGGGGGGTGGGCTAGGCGGACGGGAGGGGAGCCGAGG
>NZ_JBWKEQ010000029.1:60384-104638 GCF_056435365.1 Kitasatospora sp. NPDC043949
GCGATGATTGTCAAGGGGAGGCTGTCCCCCCCCCCCCTCCCCCCCCTCCCCCCCCCCCCCCCCCCCCCCCCCTTCTCCCCCCACCCCCCCCACCCCCCCCCCCCCCCCCCCCCGACCGCGCGCGGAGGCGGCGATCACCCCGGGGCTCGTTCCTGTCCTGCTCCCGAGGGCGGTCCGCCCGCGTGCTACTTGACCAGCGTGTGGAACTCCTCGAAGTCGAGGACGCGGTCACGGTTGCTGTCCGCCGCCATCGCCTCCTTGACCTTCTCCTTGAGCTTCCCCTGGTGGCCCTCGCTCTTGAAGTGGTTGGCGAGTTCGACGATGCTGATCTGCCCGTCGGAGTCGCCGTCGATCTTGTCGAACAGTTCCCTGGCCTCGGCTTCGGTCATGGCGCGTCCTTTCAGTCATCATCAGGATCCTGAAGATCCATCTGGCCGCAGCCACATTGGCAGAGGTGTGCCGCGCATTGCACATGAGCGTGGGGCCATGTGGGTGAAAGGGTGACAGGCTTTCAGTCAACCCCGGCGCCGACCTGTGCAGCCGGCCTGGTGCACGCTGACGAGCACCAGGAGCACGGGCTGCTACACGCCGAGGTCCGTCCGGGCGTTGCACTCCGGGGCCCCGGGCCGCCGGTTACCGGGCCGGACTCACCGAACCCGGCACACGGCGCTCCGGCCTACAGGGCCAGCCGGTGGACGCTGCCTCCGCGCAGACCGGCGTACAGGCACGGTCCGTCGGGGTCGACAGCCAGGGTGCGGACGTCCAGGTTGGGCAGGTCGCCGGAGGCGTCGTGCCAGGTGCTGCCGTTGTCCGTGGAGCGCAGGACACCTTGACCGGCGGTGATCACCGGCGGGTTTCCCGGGTACCAGACGCCGGCGGTGGCGGCGAACAGGGCGTTGCCGTGCTGGGCGAACGCCACCACGCGGACGGGACGGTCTCCGTGTTCAAGACGGGCGTCGTGGAACGTGGCGCCGCCGTCGGCGACCTCACGGTCGGCGGTGAGGTCCTCGAACTTCCAGGTGTCGCCTCCGTCCCGGCTCACCTGCATGCTGCCCTCCGCCGTCACCGCCACCAGGAACCTCCCCTCCCGGTGCGCGCAGACCGACCGGAAGGACTCACCCGGCGCCGGCTCGGTTGCGAGCCGCTGCCAGGTCGAACCCTTGTCGTCCGTGCGGAAGATGCCGCTCTCGTGCGCTTCGGAGAGGGCGCCGGTCGACAGCCACCAACGGCGCGGATCGGCGTGGCTGCCGACCAGGCAGGTGGTCACCGGACAGCGCGTCGGCGGCACGATGACCCGCCAGGTGCCCCCGAGGCCCCCGCTCCAGAAGCCACCCACCGTTTCGGGGGACGAAACCAGCAGCAGGGATCCGCCCTCCGGGCGCGAGATCGCCTCGACCGTCGCGGCCGAGGCGAAAGGACCCAGGGCCTCCCACTTGTCGCTTCCCGCTCGTACCGTGCTCGACGCCATCACATCTCCTCAGTTCCGGCCAGGAGGCCCGACCATCGAGGACCCTGCACAGAACATGACGAGCTGCATGCGTACGGTGATCCAGCCGCGCCTGCATGCCCCTCCTGCCTGAAGAAATAACCGAAATCCGCCCCTTCCGGTGCGTACGTTCTTGCGTTCCTCGTACACCGCTCGCGACGGCTTTATGTTTCAGGTCGGGCAGTGAGGCAGGGGGTGAAGCCCCGAAGGGCCGGCCGCTGGGTACAGGCCTGCCGGAAGGCTTCGGATCCTCCTTCCGCGAAGCCGCCGGTTTCAGTGGCGTGCGGTGGCCACTATCGGCCCGCTGTCGACGGTGGGCGGCGGCGCGGCCCGCTCAGGGTGCGTGGCCATCGGAGTGAACGATGCTGAGTCGACGCTCTGTCGGACAAGTCAGCAAGAGGTCGGCATCGGGATGGGTGCACCCTGCTGCACACGCGAACACATGAGAGCGCTCGTCATCCATGCGGTGTTGCGAGGGGACGTTCGGAGGCCTGCTCCGGGCCGTCTCGTGCGACTCGGGCGAGATCGTCTCAGATTCGTCACACGGCAACCCCGACTTTCGATCGGGGAGGTATCTCCGCAGGTCAGCGCATCCATGTCCCGAGCGTCAGCCGTACCTGCCGTGCGGCTGACGTGCGTCTGGTCATCCGCTCAACCACGCACCTCGCCCGGATCTCACCTTCTTCCCCTGCCCCTCTCTCGTCCGTACGGTCTCCCTACCGGATCGGCCGACATAGTTCGCCCAGTTCCACCGCGACTGCCTCTCCCGGGCCTCGTACCTGATCGCCGACGAGCGCACCGGCCGCGCCGGCGGCCTCCGCTCCTCCGTCGCCGCGAGCCTGCTGCGCCACCACGGCCACGCCGAGGCCTGCGACCTGCTCGGCGGCTACGCGGCCTGGGAGGCCGCCCGGACCGGCTGAAGGGTGGGGGAGGGGCGGGCCGGCGGGCCGTCAGTCGGTGGCGCGCTGGG
The DNA here is from genome assembly GCF_056435365.1 of Kitasatospora sp. NPDC043949. Classification (NCBI taxonomy): domain Bacteria; kingdom Bacillati; phylum Actinomycetota; class Actinomycetes; order Kitasatosporales; family Streptomycetaceae; genus Kitasatospora; species Kitasatospora sp. NPDC043949. The sequence goes on from NZ_JBWKEQ010000029.1 coordinate 62,841, forward strand.
CCCGGTGGGCGGCGACCCGCACCCGGGTGGCGCAGCGCGGGGTGCAGAAGCGCTGCGGGGTGCGGCGGCCGGTGTCGATGAAGAAGCGGTTGCAGTCGGGGGCGGCGCACTCGCCCCAGGCGCAGGTGCCGCGCTCGCTGAGCCACAGGCCGAGGGCCAGGGCGGAGGTGGAGAGCAGCCAGTGGGTGAGGCCGGCGGCCGGGGGCGCCTGGGTGTGCATCGACCAGGGGCGGCCGGGGAGGCGGACGAGGCGGGGGCGGGCCGGGTAGTGGTCGAGCAGGGTGTTGATCGCTTCGGCCGCCTCGTCCTCGTCGTGGAGGGCGAGGATGCCGATCAGCGGGGCGGCGGCTTCGCGCAGCTCCCGGGCGTCGGCGTCGGTGAGGCGGAAGGGCGGGCCTCCGTGGCGTTCCAGGAGGGCTTGCAGATCGGCGGCGCCCGCCTCGGGGTCGGCGCGGACGGTGTTCGCGAGCTCGGTGACGAAGTGGAGGCCGCGGGGGTTGCCGCCGTCGTGGTCCTGGGTCATGGGTGCGCCCCTTCCGATCGTTTGCGCATCCCATGGTAACGTCAAAATCAAAGATTAGGCGTTACGAAGGAGTGGCATGCGATTCCCGGCAACGACGTCCGTCCTGATCGTCGGCGCAGGCCCGGTCGGCCTGACCATGTCGCTCCTCCTCTCCGGGCACGGCGTGCCGCACCTGCTCGTCGAGGCGCACCAGGGCACCTCCCGCCACCCCAAGGCCCGTGGCGTGTCCGCGCGTTCGATGGAGATCTTCCGTAGGCTCGGACTGGAAGCCGACATCCGGCAGGCCGGGCTCCCGGCCTCGCACGTCTTCTTCTACCGTGGCCGCGACCTCGTCGACCCGGACTTCGTACGCACCGGCGTGGCCGGCGCCCCGGACGGTGGCGCCGAGCGCACCCCGTCGCCGGGGCTCATCTGCTCGCAGGACGCCCTGGAGGCCGTGCTGCTGCGCCGGGCCCGTGAACTCGCGCCGGACGGCGTGCGGTTCGCCACCCGGCTGCTCTCCTTCACCGAGTTCACCGAGTTCACCGAGTTCACCGAGCCCGCCGCCGTCGGCGCATCCGCAGGCGGCGGCGAGGGCGTGCACGCGGTGCTGGAGGACCGGGCCACCGGCGACCGGCACACCGTGCGCGCCGACTGGCTGATCGGCTGCGACGGCGCAGCGAGCACCGTCCGCACCGGCGCCGGGATCGCCATGGCAGGGCCGACCGGCCTCGGCCACTTCCTCAGCATCCGCTTCGAGGCGCCGCTCGGCGAGGTCGTCGCCGACCGGGCCAGCGCGTCCTACTTCCTCACCGAGCCCGGCCGCGGCGGCTTCCTGGCCGTGGACAACGACCGGCACTGGATCTACCAGCACCCCTACGACCCCGGGCGCGACGACCTCGCCGACCTCCTCGGCGACCACCGGCAGCTGGCCCGGCTGGTGCGCGACGCCGCCGGACTGCCCGACCTCGACGTCACCGTCCGGGACACCCAGACCTGGCGGCTGGACGCCCAACTCGCCGACACCTACCGCCGGTCACGGGTCCTGATCGCGGGCGACGCGGCCCATGTGACGCCCCCCACCGGTGGACACGGCATGAACACCGGCATCGGCGACGCCGACAACCTGGCCTGGAAGCTCGCCGCGGTCGTGGCCGGGTCGGCCGGCGAAGCGCTGCTGGACACCTACCAGGCCGAGCGCCGCCCCGTCGCCAGCCAGGTCATCGACCTGTCCCTCGCCAACTCCCGCGCCCGCACCGGCTACCGGATCGACGACGAACTGCTGCTCACGGCGGCCTACCGCTCCACCGCCGTCCACGCCGACCCCGACGCACCCGCTCGCCCGCCGCTGGACCCGGACGGCGAGCACCCCGACGGCGGGCCCGGTGGCCGCCTCCCGCACCTGTGCCTGGCCGGACTCCCCGGGGCGGCGTCGACGCTCGACCTCGTCGGCCCCGGCTTCACCCTGCTCACACCCACCGGCGACCCCGCCTGGCAACGCCAGGCCGACACCGCCGCAGCGGCAGGCCTGCCCGTCGTGCTGCGGCCACTGCCCGCAGCCGACTGGCCCGGCCTCTCCGGCCTCCCCGCCACCGGCGCGCTCCTCACCCGCCCCGACGGCCACATCGCCTGGCAGGCGCCACACCCGCCCGCCGGCGACCGCGAGTTGCGGGAAGTCCTGCGGCGGATCCTGTCGGCGTAGGCGGCCGGCCCGAGGCCACCGGCCGACCCGACGCCACTGGCCGGGACCGTCACCGAATGCCGGCGGAGTACGACCGCGTCACGGTCGACGACGACCCGCGCGGGTACGTCCGCCGGCAGTACCGGCTCTGGCGCGACGTCAGGCCGTAGGGGGTCCCGCCCCCAGCAGCTGGTCCAGCACCCGGCCGAAGACCAGGCGCCCGGCGCGGGCCACGAGCGGGTCGAGCGGCGCGGGCAGGCACGCGACCCGGAGTTCCTCCGTCCAGGTCACCTCGGATCCGCCGGTCTCCCCGGTCTGCCCGGTGTCCTGGCCGGGGGCCCGTACGCGCAGTTCGGCCCAGCCGAGCACCAGTCGGCCCCGCTTCTCCAGCCGGCACAGCCCGTCGCGCCCAGGTGCGGGGGCGGCCAGGCCGACGATCTCCATCGGGTCGTCGAACCGGAACGGCCCGATGACCGTCCGGGCCAGGATGGCGTCCCCCGCCTGCCCGCCACCGCCCCGCACCACGGTGACCCGGGTGAACGGCACCCGGTCCCCGTGCCGGGGCCAGGCGGTCAGCCGCTCCCAGCAGACGGCCGGGGGCAGCGGCGAACGGCGGGTCAGGACGAAGCAGGCCATGCCTCACCTTAGGGTCCGCCGCACCGCAGGTGCTGAAGACGGAGCCTGGCGCCCTTCGCCAGCAGGTCGCGGCCGATCAGGGAGATCGCGGCCAGGCCTTTGCGAACCGGCGCACCAGTGCACCAGTGCACCAGTGCACCGGTCCGGGCACTCCGGGAGCTGACCCGCCCGCCACGTTCACGTCCCCGCCGGAGCGTGGCCGAACCCCCCTCACCCGTCTGGGAGGGCCTGGCAGGCCCGATGGCGGAGTGAGAGGGGTCCGCGGATTTCCTCGTGCCGTCAGCGGCGTCGGCGTCGCGGCCTCGGCCTGCCGAACCAGGCGGCACCCGCCCCCGTGGCGATGAGGGCGGCGGCAATCCACGCTGCCGGGCCGACGTGTGCTCCGGTCTCGGGCAGTTCAGGCCCGGTCGCGGTCGCGGTCGCGGTCGCGGTCGCGGGCGTGGTGGTCGTGGTCGTGGAGGGCGACGGCGACGGCGGCGCGGTGGTCGTGGAGGGCGAGGGGGAGGCCGACGGCGACGGTGAGGAGGAGGGGGACGCCGACGGTGAGGGGGACGGGGACGGGCTGGCGGTGGTGATGTTCAGTCGGGCGGTGGCGGGGCCCGAGGTGACCGTGGCTCCCGTGGCGAACGGCCTGGTCCCGTCGACGCCGGAGGCCGTGGCGGTGTTGGTGACCGATCCGGCGCTTCCGTCCGCCGCGGAGGGGGTGTAGGTGGCCTGGCAGGTCTGACTCTGCCCGGCTGCGAGGGGTGTGCCGGGGCAGCTGATCGACGACAGCCCCGGGAGCGGATCGTCGACCGCGACCGCCGTCCACGGCACGGGGCCGGTGTTGGTGACGGTGTACTGGTAGGTGACGGTCTGGCCGACCTGCGCCGTGGTGATCGGGGCTCCGCCGGCGGTCGCCGACTTGGCCAGCGACAGGCCGAACGGGTCGGGGATGGCGACCTGCACCGTGGTGCCGGTCACCGTTCCCGAGGGGTTGGTGCCGACCGCCCCGACCTGGTTGGTGCAGGCGCCGCCGCTGTCGCTGGAGACGATGTTCCACCCGGTGGCGTACTGCGGCACCACCGCGCCGGCCACGGTGCGCTGTTGCAGCGCCTTGGAACACCCGCCACTGCTCGCCTCGCCCGCCGGGAGCGCGGGCAGCGCCGGGCTGCCCGTCACCGTCGGGTTGGAGAACCCGGCCGTCGAGCCCTGGGTGACGTCCGTGAGCAGTTCGCTGTACGTGCCTGCGGCGCCGACGTACACGACTGCCGGGTCACCGGTCACGGTGACGTCCGCGACTTGGGTGCCCTGCGGGCCGGTGAGCTGAAACTGGCAGGGATCGCCCGAGGTCCCGATCGGCTCGACGATGAAGTAGGCGACTCCGGAAGCGTCGGTGTCGGAGAAGGACAGCGAGCAGTTGCCGGCGATATCCAGCTGGGTCAACGTCGGTGCCGCGGACGCCGTCGTGGGGACGGCCAACCACAGACTTGCGATGAGCAGGCCGAGGCAGGCAAGGGCGGTTCTACGGGCGAGCCAGATCATGCTGGTGACGCTAAGTGACCCAATTCGGCCGTGGGGGCGAGCCACGCGCCCTGGTCACTCGTCCGGCTGATGGGAACGATCGGGCGTCGGGCGCGGATCACGGCGGGGGCGTGCCGCCGAGGAGGGGGGCCAGGGCGAACAGGTCGGACGGGGCGGCGTCGTCGGGGAGCAGGACGACCAGCGGGGGGCGGGCCGGCGGGCCGAGCCGGGCGACCTCGTAGGCGGTGACGCCGCTGCCGGGCGCGGCGACCAGGGCGACCGGGGCCGGGGACTCCAGCAGCGGGGCGAGGACCGGGCGGTAGGCGGCCGGTGAGGGCGGGCCGGCGGCCGGGCGGAGCACGCCGAGCGCCTGCGGCCCCGGCCAGCCGCGCGCGGTGCCGGGGTAGCGGGTGTGCGGGGCGTCGGGCGGGGGCAGCAGCAGCACCCAGCCCGCGCCCGGGCGGGCGGCCCGGCGCAGCACCTCCAGCCGGACGGCCGGGCCGTCCGTCGGCGCGTCCGAGGCCGGCGGGTGGTCGGCGGGCCCGCCGGGTCGGGGAGCGGGGTGTCCGGCGAGGGTGGAGCGCAGCACCTCCGTGGTGCTGAGGCCGCTCGGCAGGTCGGGGAAGGTGCGCAGCAGGTGGGCGCTCTGGCTGAGGAGTTCGACGGCGTCCCGGTCGGCCAGCAGGGCGCGGTCGTGGGTGGTGGTGAGGACGAGTCCGCCGGTGGCGTCGTAGTGGGCGGCGAGGGTGATCGGGTACGAGGTGAAGGTGCCGGCCGGTACGGGGTTCTCCACGTGGATGCCGTGCGCGGCCAGGTCGGTCTCCAGCCGCAGGTGGTGCGGGGCGGTCGGCTGGTGTTCCAGGACGACCAGGCTGTGCGGCCGCTGCCCGCGCGGGGTGGCGCTCCAGCGGTGGGCCTGTCCGGGCGAGACCCACTCGTAGGCGGCGAGGTCGAGCACGCCGTCGCGCAGGGCCGCGAGCAGTTGCGGCACCGTCGTGCCCGGGTGCACCCGGACGGAGATCGGCAGCGGGTTGCGCAGCGCGCCGGGCAGCCGGTCGATGCCGTCCAGCGGGATGCCCCGTCCGGAGACCGTCACCGCGAAGCCGACCCGCACCGCCCGGGCCGGTCGGTGCTCGCGGGACTGCGCCGCGCGGTAGAGCAGCAGTGCCCAGGCGGCCTGGAGGGCGCTGCTCTCGCCCGCCCCCCAGGCGGCCGCCCAGCCGCGCAGCCGGACCGCCTCGTACGGGGTGAGCCGGCGCCGGGCGCGTCCGCTGCCGCGCCGGGTCGGGTCGGGGGCGAGCGGGAGGACGGCGCCGGCGGCGGTCCGGGTGGCCCAGAACTGCCGGGCGGCGTCGCTTCCCTGGGCGTCGAGCCAGCGGGCGTGGTCGCGGACGTCGGGGCGGCGCTCGCCGCCGGGCAGGACGCCGCCGGTCAGGTAGGCGCGGTAGAAGGCCTGGAGGAGCAGCCGCACGCTCCAGCCGTCGAGCATCGCGTGGTGGTAGGTGAGCAGGACCCGGGTGGCCGGCCCCTCGTCCTGGTCCTGCGGGCCGGAGTCGAGCAGGGTGGCGCGCAGCAGGGCGGGTCGGCGCAGGTCGAAGCCGCGGTGCCGGTCGGCTTCCAGCAGGTCGTCCCAGCCGACCGCGCCGTGCGGGTGCCGGGTGACTTCGGGGACGGCCCGTTCGTGCAGCACCATCCAGGGGTCGCCGGCGGTGTCGTCCCAGTCGAAGGCGGCGCGCAGCACCGTCTCGTGGTCGAACACGGACTGCCAGGCGGCGGTGAACCGGTCGGTGTCCAGCGGCCCGTGCCAGTTCCAGGACAGCTGTTCGACGTGCCGCCCGCCGTGGTCGGCGCGCCCGATGACCTGGCGCAGCATCTCCCGTTGCAGCGCGCTGGTCGGCACCGTGACGGGCTCCGGCGGGTGCGCCAGCGCCTCCCGCAGCCGCTCCACGAGTTCGGCGGCGCGCGCGGACGGTCCGGCGGCGATGCCGACGAACAGGCGCCGGAGGCCGTCCCGGCGGTCCTCGACCAGGACGGCGCGCAGCCGCGCTCCGGCGGCGAGGGCGCGTCCGAGGTCGGCCAGGACCCGGTCGAGCCCGTCGGGGCCGTCCACCGTGCGCTCCCAGAGCGCGTCCGCCCGGTCCTGGGGCGTGGGACTGGCCCCGTCGACGGCGCGCAGGGCGGCGCGCAGCACGTCGGCCTCGTAGGCCTGTTGCAGCTCGACCAGCAGGAACTCCGGGGGCCGGCCGGCCCCGCGTGGCTGCGGCGGACGCCACCGGCGGGTGGCGGTGCGGGCCAGCGCGGCGTTGACCGCCCCGGTGTCGAGCCGTCTTGGCGGACGGGCGGCGGGCAGGCAGGGCTCGGGCGACGGGGCGCCGGCCACCAGCAGGGTGACGGGTGCGCTGGAGAAGTGACGGTTCGTCATCGCTGATCAGCGGGCACCGGAGCCCGGTTCCTTCCCGTGGGCCGGCCAGGGTTGCGCCGGGGTTACTGGGTGGCGAGGCCGCCGCAGACGTTCAGCGCCTGGGCGGTGATGCTGGCGGCGGTCGGGGAGGTGAGGTAGCCGGCCAGCGAGGCGACCTCCTCCGGGGTGGTGTAGCGGCCGAGCGGGATGTGCGTCTGGAAGTGCTGGTGGATGGTCTCGGGGGTGGTGTTGTAGGCGGTGGCGTACTCGTGGTGGATCCGGGTGGTGTGCGGGGTGTGCACGTAGCCCGGGCAGATGGCGTTGACGGTGGTGCCGGTCGGGGCCAGTTCCTTGGCGAGTGCCCGGGTGAAGCCGATCACGGCGTGCTTGCTCGCGGTGTACGGGGCGCCGAGGGTGACGGCCTGCTTCCCGGCGGTGGAGGCGATGTTGATGATCCGCGGGTGCGCGGTGCCGGTGAGGTGGCCGTGCTTGAGGGTCTCCCGGGTGACCAGGAAGACGGCGTTCAGGTTGGTGTCGATGACGTCGTACCAGAGGTCGTCCGTGGTGGTGGCGATCGGCCCGCCGCCGGTGCGGCCGGCGTTGTTGACCAGCACGGTGATCGGGCCGTGCTCGGCCACCACGTGCCGGATCAGCGCGCTGACCTGGGTGGGGTCGCGCACGTCGCAGGTGGTGCCGTCGGCCTGGTGGCCCTCGCCGCGCAGGGTGGCCAGCGCGTCGGTGATGTGCGGGCCGGTGCGGGCGCAGATGAAGAGGCGGTGGCCGCGGCTGCCGAGCTCGCGGGCGATGGCGAGGCCGATCCCGCGGGTGCCGCCGGTGATCAGGGCGAGGGGTTGCTCGGGTGCGGTGGTCATGGCGGGTCCTGGGGGTGAGGGCGGGCTGGGAGCTCGGGCCGGTGGTGGGTGGTCGGTGGTCGGGGGTCGGTGGGGTGGTCGGGGCGGGAGCTCAGGCCGGGTAGAGGTTGTAGGTGGTCGGGTGGGCCGTGGTCGGGGTGTTGAGGGTGGGGTCGAGGGTGAGGATCGCGTGGTGCAGGTGTTGCAGGTGCGGGGAGGGCTGGATGCCGAGCTCGGTGGTGAGGCGGTGCCGCAGGTGGTGGTAGGTGGCGAGGGCGGTGGTCTGCCGGCCGGCCCGGTAGAGCGCGACCATGGCCTGGGCGTGCAGGCCCTCGTGGTGCGGGTGCTGGTGGGTGAGGTGGGTGAGTTCGGGGATGAGCTCGTTGTGCCGGCCGAGCCGCAGGTCGGTGTCGATGCGGCGTTCCAGGGTGATCAGGCGGCTCTCCTCCAGGCGCATGATCTCGATGGCGAGGATCGGCCCGGGCCGCACGTCGACCAGGGCCGGGCCGTGCCAGAGCGCGAGGGCCTGCCGGAAGTGGGTGGCGGCCTGGTGGTCGTGGCCGTGGTTGAAGGCGTGCTGCCCCTGGGTGGTGAGCAGGCTGTAGGTGTGGACGTCGAGGTTGTCCGGGTGGGTGGTGAGCTGGTAGCCGCCGTGCCGGGTGGTCAGGATGTCCTTGGCGGTGATGTGCGGGGTCGGCCCGAGGCCGTGGGTGATCCGGCGGCGCAGTTGCAGGATGTACGTCTGCATGGTGGTGAGCGCCTGTCTGGGCGGGTCGTCGCCCCAGATCTCCTCGATCAGGGTGGCGGTGGGCAGGATGCGGTTCGGGTAGAGCGCGAGGAGGGCCAGGATCTGGCGCTGCTTGGCGGCGGTGGGGACGACGGAGATGCCGTTGAGGTCGGCGGTGAGGGGGCCGAGGACCTTGAGGTGCATGGCGGTTCTCCTCTCGGGCGCGGGGCGTCCGCTCGGGTGGGCGTCATTCGGCTGCTTGTTCGGGTCGACGGAATGGTGGGGCGGACGCGTCGCACCCTAGTTGGGCCGAGGGGTGGGGGCCGGATTCCTCAAGTGCCCGTCGAGCGCGGTTCCGGGCGCTCTGGTGGGGCGCCTCCGGGCGGAGCGGTGCGGCGGGCCGGTGCGGCGGGCCGGCGCTCGACGGTGTGACGGGCGGGGCGCCCGGCGCGGACGGGGCCCGGGAACGTACGATCGGCGAATGGCTGACATGACGGAAACCACGCCAGGCTGGCTCGCCCCCGAGGAACTAGAGACCACCCGCGCCAAGATGCCGATCCTGTACGTCGAGGCCGTGCCGGTCCGCGTCGACGACGCCGGCGAGGTCACCCAGATCGGCCTCCTGCTGCGGATCGGACCGGACGGGACGGTCAGCCGCACGCTGGTCTCCGGCCGGGTGCTGCACCACGAGCGGATCCGCGACGCCCTGCTGCGCCATCTGGAGAAGGACCTCGGCCCGGTGGCGCTGCCCCGGATCCCGGCCTCGCTGCAACCGTTCACGGTCGCCGAGTACTTCCCGACCCTGGGGATCACCGAGTTCCACGACCCGCGTCAGCACGCGGTGTCGCTGGCGTACGTCGTGCCGGTGGCCGGCGACTGCCGGCCGCGCCAGGACGCGCTCGACCTGGTCTGGTTCAGCCCGCAGGAGGCCGCCTCCCCGCTGGTGCAGCAGGACATGCCCGGCGGTCAGGGGGCGCTGCTCAAACGGGCCCTGGCGCACGTCGGCTGCCTGAGCTGAGCACTCCGGCCGGGGCCCGCACCTCACCGGATGCGGGCCCCGGCCGGGAGCCGGTCAGGGAGCCGGTCAGGCTCCGGCGGATGCCAGGCGCGCGTTGCGCCGGGCGGTCGCCTCGACCGGGTCCAGCACCGGCACGGCCGCCAGCAGGCCCTTGGTGTACGCGTGCTGGGGGGAGTCGTACACGGCGTCGGCGTCGCCCTGCTCCACGATCCGCCCGGCCTGCATCACCGCGACCCGGTCGCTCACCTGCCGGACCACGGCGAGGTCGTGGGCGATGAAGACCAGCGCGAGGCCGAGGTCGCGCTGCAACTCGCCGAGCAACGCGACCACCTGGGCCTGGGTGGTGACGTCCAGTGCGGAGACCGGCTCGTCGCAGACGATCAGTCGCGGCTGCGGGGCGAGCGCCCGCGCGATGCCGACCCGCTGGCGCTGTCCGCCGGAGAACTCGTGCGGATAGCGGTGGTACCAGTCGGCGTCGAGGCCCACCCGTTCGAGGAGCTCGCCGACCCGGGCGCGGATGCGGCGCTCGTCGCTCCCACCGGCGATGCGCAGCGGGTCGGCGATGGACTCCCCGATGCTGCGGCGCGGGTTGAGCGAGGACACCGGGTCCTGGAAGACCATCTGCAACTCCCTCCGGAGTGGGCGCAGTTCGTTCTCCCCGAGCGCTCCGATGTCCCGGCCGCGGTAGTGGAGCCGGCCGCCGGTCGGCTCCAGCAGCCGGACCAGCATCCGCCCGAGTGTGGTCTTGCCGGAGCCGGACTCGCCGACGATGCCCAGCGTCTCGCCCGCGTGCACGGTGAGCGAGACGCCGTCCACGGCGGCCACGGGGGCCGCGCGCCGGGTGAGGCCGCCGCGGGTGGCGAACTCACGGCGCAGGTCGGTGGCTTCGAGCAGGACGTCGCCGTCGGTGCGCCCGGCGGCTCCGTCGGCGGCGGTGCCCGCGGCAGGCCCGGCAGAACCGGCAGGCCCGGCGGGCCCGGTCGGTGCGCCCGGAGCGTCGACCCGGGGCACCGCCGACAGCAGCGCGCGGGTGTACGGCTCGCGCGGCGCGCCCAGCACCTCGGTGACCGGGCCGTGTTCCACCGCCCGGCCGTCCTTCATCACCAGCACCCGGTCGACGCTCCCGGCGACCACCCCCAGATCGTGGGTGACCAGGACCAGCCCGGCCCCGGTCTCGGCCCGCAACTCGTGCAGCAGGTCGAGGATCTGGGCCTGGACGGTGACGTCCAGCGCGGTCGTGGGCTCGTCGGCGACCAGCAGCCGCGGCTCGCAGGCCAGGGCCATCGCGATCAGCACCCGCTGGCGCATGCCGCCGCTGAACTCGTGCGGGCGCGACCGCGAGCGCCGTCCCGGGTCGGGGATGCCGACGCGGCCGAGCACCTCGACGGCGCGGGCCCTGGCGGCCCGGCGGGAGACGGCCCGGTGGACCCGTACGACCTCGGCGATCTGGTCGCCCACGGCGTAGTACGGGTCGAGGGCGGAGAGCGGGTCCTGGAACACCATGGCCGCCAACCCGCCGCGCAGCCGCCGCAGTTCGTCGCCCTCGGCGGTGACGGCGTCGATGCCGGCGACCCGGACGGAGCCGCCGACCCGGGCGCCGGTGCCGCGGTGCAGGCCGAGCAGTCCGTAGGCGACGGTGCTCTTGCCCGACCCGGACTCGCCGACGATGCCGAGCGCCTGCCCGGCCTCCAGGGTGAAGCCCACGCCGTCGACGGCGCGTACGTGCCCGTCGCCGACCGGGAAGTCGACGACGAGATCCCGGACGTCGACCAGGGGAGGAGCCAGGGGTTCGGCGCTCACGTCAGGACCACCCTTCGATCGGTCACCGCGTAGAGCACGTCCGCGACGACGTTGGCGAGGACCACGGCGAACCCGGTGACGAGGGTGAGGCCGACGACGGTCGGCAGGTCGATCAGGCTGACCGAGCTGACCAGCAGCTTGCCGAGCCCCGGGAGCCCGAACAGCGACTCCGTCAGCACGGCGGAGCCGAACATCGTCCCGAGGTCCATGGCGGTGAGCGCGATCACCGGGGTGAGCGCGCCGCGCAGCGCGTGCCTGGTCACCAGGCGCCGCTCGCTGACGCCGTACGCCCGGAAGGTCCGGATGTGGTCGTCGGCGAGGGTCTCCAGCATGGACGAGCGGGTCAGCCGGGCGTACTTGGCGGACTCGATGAGCGCGAGCGAGACCCAGGGCAGCAGCAGGCCCCAGAACCACTGCTGCGGGTCCTCGGTGAGCGGTACGTAGCTCGGGAACGGCAGCCACTGGAGCTGGGCGCACAGGACGATGAGCAGCACCAGGCCGATGACGAAGACCGGGATGGAGTTGCCGGCCAGCGTCAGCGCGGTCAGCAGCCGCTCGCTGAGCCGGCCCCGGCGCAGCGCGGAGAGCAGCCCGGTACCGACCCCGAGGGCCAGCCAGAGCACCATCGCGCCGAGTGCCAGCGAGGCCGTCACCGGGAGCCGGGCGGCGATCATGTCGGTGACCTGCTCGCCGCTGCGGTAGGAGACGCCCAGGCACGGCGCCGGGCAGTGCAGCAGGCCCGTCCCGGCGCTGAAGTCGCGGCCGGCGACGACGCCCTGGAGGAAGTGGGCGTACTGGAGGTAGACCGGTGCGTCGAGGCCGAGGCGTTCGCGCACCTGGAGGACCTGGGCGGGGCTGCACTTCTCGCCGCAGGCCAGCTGGGCGGGGTCGCCGGGGGCGATGTAGAAGACCGCGTAGACGATCAGCGAGATGGCGAGCAGGACGCCGACCATGCCGATGGCCCTGCGGAGCAGGAAGCGGGTCATGCGGTGGCCTCCTCGGTGGCGGCCGACGGGCCGGGGCGGGCGGGGTCCGGCGTGCCGCTGCCCGGCGATGCGGTGCCCGACGGTCCGCTGCCCGACGAGCCGGCGCCGCGCGCCGTTCCGACCCGCAGCCGGGAGGCCGCGCGGGGGTCGAGCTCGGTGCGGACGGCGTCGCCGAGCACGGTGAAGGCGAGCACCGTGGCGAACAGCAACGCGGACGGGAGCAGCACGTACATCGGGTCGGCGCGGAACCAGGTGGTCGCGCCGGAGAGCATCTGGCCCCACGACGAGGTCGGCGGCTTGACGCCCACGCCGAGGAAGGACAGCCCGGCCTCGGCGATCACGTTGGACGGCAGCAGCACCGCGGCGTAGGTGATGACCGGCGCGGCCAGGGACGGCAGCAGCTCCCGGCGGGCGATCCGCCAGCGGGTGGCGCCGGCGAGCCGGGCCGCGGCCACGTAGTCGAGCTGGCGGAGGCTGAGCGTCTGCGCCCGGACCAGCCGGGCGGTGCCGGCCCAGCCGAGCAGCCCGATGACCAGGGTCAGCAGGAGCGGGCGGGGGAAGTCGGAGGGCACGACCGCCATCAGCGAGATGGCGAAGACCAGCGAGGGCAGCGCGAGCATCACCTCGGTGGTGTTGCCGATCAGCTGGTCGAGCAGCCGGCTGCCGAGGCCCGCGGCGAGGCCGAGCAGGACGCCGATGGCGACCTGGACGAGGGTGGCGCCGACGGCGACGAGCAGCGAGATCCGGGCGCCGTGGACCAGTCGGGCGAACACGTCGCGCCCGGTGCCGGGTTCGACGCCGAGCCAGTGCTCGGCGCTGACGCCGCCGAAGGAGCCGGTGGGCACCCCGCCGGCCGCCGAGTCGAGCAGGTCGTTGTGGTAGCTGGTGGGGTCCTGGCCCTCGATCGCGCTGAGCAGCGGTGCCGCTGCCGCGATCAGGGCGAGCAGGGCGATGACGAGGACGGCGGCGAGGACGGCGCGCCGCGCGAGCAGCCGCCGCCACACCGTCCGGCCCCCGGCGGCCGGGGAGGCCGCGAGGGCCTCCCCGGCCTGGGGTTCCTGTGGAGCCATGGTTGTTCGACCGATCCGTCCGATCCCGTCCGCTACTTGACCGCGACCTGGGAGATGTCGAGCACGCCGGTCCAGTCGCTGATGACGATGTTGCGGACGTCCTTGCCCGACAGCCGCTTGTAGACGGGGTGGAACAGCGGGACGGTCAGGGCCTGGTCGCCGATCCGCTTGTCCAGGGCACCCCAGCGCTTGGCCGCCTCGGCGTGGTCGGTGATCTTGTTGATCTGGTCGATCTCGTCGTTCACCGACGGGTCGTCCAGCTGCGCGGAGTTGAAGTTGTAGCCGTCGGTGACGATCTGCCGGCCGTCGAAGATCGGCGCGAGGAACGGGCCGCCGGAGGGCCAGTCGGCGCCCCAGCCGGAGAGGAAGAGGCCGGGTTCGGTGCTGACGGTGTGGATCGTCTTGGAGTACCTGGTGGAGTCCAGGGCGTCGAGCTGGACGGTGATCCCGGCCGCCTTCAGGCCGTCCTGGACGGCGGTGGCCAGGTTCGGGCCGTAGCCCTTGCCCGATTCGGTGGAGTGGGTGAGCGTGATGGTCAGGCCGTCCGGGTAGCCGGCCTCCTTCAGCAGCTCCCTGGCCTTCTCCGGGTTGCCGGTGGCGCCGGCCGGGAACGGGTCGTAGGGCGTGTACCCGAAGGTCTCCTGGGCGGGCAGGTAGGTGGTGGCGGCCTCGGCGAGCGAGGAGCCGCCGGCGGCGTTGACGACCGAGGTGCGGTTGAGCGCGTAGGCGACGGCCTGCCGGACCTTGGGGTTGTCGAAGGGCTTGACCTTGGGGTTGAACGCCAGGTAGTTGACGTAGCCGAAGTGGCCGGTGCCGACGCGGGCGGCGAGCGCCTTGTCGTCCTTCACCTGGGCGAGCTCGGAGGGGCCGAGGTTGGTGTCGGTGGTGACGGCGGCCGCGTCGGCGCCGGTGCCGGCGGAGAGCCGCTGGTTGATCACCGCCGGGTCGAGCCCGGACTGCACGTCGACGGTGTCCGGGTACGCCTTGCGCTGGTCGTCATTGGCCGCGGACCAGTTGGGGTTGCGCTTGAGGACGAGGTGTGCGCCGTCGTTCTCGTTCTTGACGACCTGGTAGGGGCCGGAGGAGACGGGGTGCTCCTGGTACTTCGTCCCGGTGTCCTTGGCCTTCGGGACGGGGGCGAACTGCGTCTGGGTGGCCAGGTAGGGGAAGTCGCCCTCGGGCTTGTTGAGACGGAAGGTGATGGTCTTCTCGTCCGGCGTCTCGATCGCGTCCAGACCGCGGCCGTCCTTGTACGGGCCCTGGTAGTCGGCGGCGCCGACCAGCCAGTCCCTCAGGAATGGCGCCCCGCCGGAGAGTTCGGGGGCGAATGACCTTTCGATGCCGTACTTGATATCGGCGGTGGTGATCGCCGAGCCGTCCTCGTACTTCAGGCCGTCCTTGAGGTGGTACGTCCACACCGTCGCGCCCTCCGAGGGGGTGCCGGTGTCGGTGGCGAGGTCGGGGACGACCTTGGTGCCGGCCGCGCCGTCGGCCCGGTTGCGGGTGGTGAGGGTGCGGAAGACCAGGGAGGGCACGTTGCCGCCGCCGGAGGTGTAGAGCCGTGCGGGGTCGAACTGGTCCTGCGGGTTCTGGTTGAGGACGGTGAGGGTGCCGCCCTGCTGCGGCGCGGCGTCCTTGCCGGTGCTTCCACCGCCGTCGCCCTTCGGTCCGCACGCCGCCACTCCGACGGCCAGGGCGACGGTGACGGTCGCCGCGGCGAGGCGGCGGGGGGTGAAGGTGGTTCGAGACATCGGAAAGGGGGCCTTTCGCTACCGATGGTGTACGGAGGAAGGCGGGCGACAGTGAGGCCGTGAGGAGAGTGAGCGGCACCGCGCCCGCAGGAAGGGGCGACGTCCCGGGGCGGCGATCACCGCTACGCGTCGGGACAGGCGGATTCAGCGACAGAGATTGTCGGAAACGCAGTGCGCGGCCACGCCGATCAGCGCCAGCTCAATGGCGGCGCACTCGATCGGGTGACGGTCAGACATGCCGAGAAGACTGTATGACTTTAAGCGGAATGTCAAAACTCCGGATAGCATCCGGCCGCCGCGGGAACGCCGGGAACGGATTACGGCCCGGGCGCCGGGAGATCGTGCGGAAGCGGGGGGAAACCGGGGCCCGTGCCCGCCGGACCGGCGGGCGCGACATCACCCGAGTGGGTGCCGCGACCCTTCGGGGCGCCGGCGCCCCGAAGGCCCGGAACCGCCCGCCGGGCGGCCGTTCCGGGCCCTCGCGCACTTCCGTCTGCGGGTTGCCGCGCGCGGGCGCCTGCCCAAGCATGGGTGAACGTGATCGGCGATCGCGCGCAGCGCGGCCGCCCTACCGAGCGGAGCCGGACGTGGCCCCTTACCTCGAAACCGATCAGGACGCCCTGGTGGCGAGCGCACTCGCCGGATTCGCCCGGGCCCACCCATCGCTCGTCGTCCACGACCCCGACCTCGGATTCGTCCGCGCCCGTGACCGGGCCCCCGGGCGCCGGGTCGGACTGCTCTCCGGTGGCGGCTCCGGGCACGAGCCCCTGCACGTCGGATTCGTCGGCCGGGGCATGCTCGACGCCGCCTGCCCGGGCCGGATCTTCGCCTCACCGCACAACCGGCAGATCTTCGAGGCCTCGCGCGCGGTCGCCGGCGAGGACGGCGTCCTGCACATCGTGAAGAACTACACCGGCGACCGGATCAACTTCGGCATCGCGGCCGAACGGCTGCACCGCCAGGGCATACCGTGCGCCAGGGTCCTGGTGGACGACGACCTCGCCTCCGAGTCCGAGTCCGTCGCCGCCGGCCGGCGCGGGACGGCAGCCACCGTCCTGGTGCAGAAGATCCTCGGAGCGGCCGCCGACCTCGGGCTCGGACTGGCGGAACTCTCGCTGCTGGGAGCGGAGTTGGCCGGGCGCTGCCGCAGCATCGCGGTGGCCGGTGCCGCACACACCTCCCCGGCCACCGGCCGGCCGGCCTTCGAGGTGTCGGACCGGACGGTCGAGTTCGGCGTCGGCATCCACGGCGAACGGGCCGAACTCTCCCTGGAGTGCGAACCGCTGGCCGTCCTGGTGGGCCGGATGGCGCTGCGCCTGCTGGAGGCGCTGCGCCCGGCCCGCGCCCCCCTGGTCGCGCTGGTCAACGGGCTGGGCGCGACCACCGGCCTGGAGCTGTACGCGGTCCTGTACGAACTGGCCGCAGTCCTGGACGCCGGCGGGCGCCGCCTGGCGCGCAGCCTGGTCGGCGACTACGTCACCGCCCTCGACATGCGGGGGTTCTCGATCACCCTGCTCGCCGCCGACGAACAGACGCTCGCGCTGCTCGACGCCCCCGCGTACACGGCGGCCTGGCCGGTCGCGCAATCGGCGCCGGCCCCCGGTCACCAGGAGGTCAGGAGATGACGGGCACGAAGGCCTTCGACGGCCTCTTCACGGCGGGCTGGATGCGGCGGTTCGCCGAGACCGTCGCGGTCACCGAGGAGGAGCTCACCCGGCTCGACCAGGCCGCCGGGGACGGCGACTTCGGCGTCAACCTGCTCACCGGCGTGCGGTGCGCCCTGGCCGCGCTGGACCGGCTGCCACCGGGGCGCCAGGCCGCGGCGGTACCGCTGGGCGCGGCGGCGGGCGCGTTCCTGGACGAGGTCGGCGGGACGAGCGGGCCGCTGTTCGGCCTGGTGCTCCAGGAGCTGGCGGCGGCCGTCGGCACCGGCCCGCTGACCGGCCCGGCCCTGGCCCGGGGAGCGACGGCGGCGCTGGAGGCCGTCCAGCGGGTGGGGGAGGCGCGGCCGGGTGACAAGACGCTCGTCGACGCCCTGCACCCGGCCGCACTGGCCCTGCGCGGCTGCACTCCCGATGCCCGCCCGGACGACTGCCTCGCGGCGGCCGCCGCCGCCGCGGCGGCGGGCGTCCGCCGGACCAGGGCCCTGCGGGCCCGCCGCGGCCGGGCCAGCTATCTCGGCGAACGGGCCTCGGGAGTGCCCGACCCGGGCGCCGTGGGCATCGCGCTGCTGTTCGCCTCGGCGCACGCGGTGCCGCGGACGCTGGACGGAGTGCTGCGCGATGACAGCGCTGCTGACCGCGCGTCCACCGGCAGCGTGTCTACCGACACCGCGCCGACCGACACCACGTCCACCGACACCGCGTTCGGCGGGCCCGATCCGCTGTGCGGCCCCGAGCCGGCCCCCGCCGGACCGTGACCGCCTGGCCGGGTCCCCACCCGGCTTGCGCTCCGCCGGGCGCTGCTCCGCCGGGCGCTGCTCGGCCGGGGGCCGCTCAGCTGGTGAGGGCGAGAGCGCTCCGGCGCCGGACCCAGTCGAGCAGTCCCGGCTCGCCCAGGGTGGCGACCCACAGGTCGACCGCGTCCCGCGCCTCGGCCGACGGGTGCGGTCCGACACCGATCACCCGCAGCCCCGCCAGGACGGCCGAGCGGATGCCGCAGAAGGTGTCCTCCACGGCGAGGCAGTCGGTGGGCTCGGCGCCGCAGAGCCGGGCGGCGGTCAGGTAGACGTCCGGCGCCGGCTTGGGCCCGATCCCCTCGGCCGGGACCACGATGTGCTCGAAGTGTTCGAGCAGTCCGGCGCCGCCGAGTCCGGCCTCGATCACGTCGCGCGGGCAGTTGCTGGCGACCGCCAGCGGGACGAACCCGCTGAGCCGGCCGACCAGTTCGGCCGCGCCCGGCATCGGGACCGGGTCGGCGTCGACGAGCGCCCGGAAGCTCGCCAGCAGCCGGTCGGTCAGCTCCGGCGCCAGCGAGGGGTCGCCGGCGGTCTCGGCCATCAGCCGCCCGCAGTCCGAGTAGTGCAGCCCGGCCGCGCGCGCCGTGAACTCCGGTCCGGCCGTGAGTCCGTAGCCCCGCAGCACCTCCGCACGGGCCTCGTGCCAGTGCGACTCGGTGTCCATCAGCGTGCCGTCGCAGTCGAAGACGACGGCTGCAGGGGTCCAGTCGTTGATTCTCTCCACGGTCATGCCTACGCCCTTCAGGTGGGATTGGCTCTGTGGGATTCGCCGGGGTGCGCGTCGGGACGAGGGGGGGCGGCCACGGCCTGGGGCCGTCGCCGCTTGCCGACCTGTCCGGGGCCGGAATCTGGAGCGCGGCAAAACGACGCGCATCGGCGTCCGGGCCGGAGAAAACGACCCGGAACATAACGATCGCAACGTTACGATCGATATGTTTCGCGGTCAAACTTGGCGGCCCTAGATTTGCCGGGTCTTTACTTCAATAGCCCAACGACCCCACGGCGGTGATATGACCGTTCTGACGAATATGAAAAACACACAAATGCTCGTACTCGGTGATGCCGACTTCCGGGAGGGGGGCGAACTCGGTGAACCGCACGGCCTTCATCCGGTAGTCGACGGGGTGCGACAGCCGCCCCGCGCTCCGCAGTGCCGCGGCCTGCCGGGCCGCCTCCAGCAGCACCATGCCGGGCATGTGGTCGGACGGGTGGTCGAAGAAGAACGGGTGCGCCGGATCGGCCGGGCAGATCAGGAGGGGGCCATCCGCCCACGAACGACCGGCCGCGCGCGTCACCAGCACGTCGGAGGGCAGGGCGACGCCGACCTCCGCCGGTGACGGGGGGTCGGGGGGCGGGCCGGAGTCCGCGGGGTCCCCGGCCAGCGCGGTGCCGCGCAGGGCCGGGTAGGCGGGCCGTTCGACGAAGCGCGTGCCGCCCTCGATCCGGGCGAACACCACTCCCCGCGCGGAGCAGTCGACCCGCAGCCGCATGCCGGTGGGCCGGTGGTTTCCGGCCGAGGTCCGCAGGTCGTGCACCAGGGCCCGGCAGAGGACCGCCGCCGGGCCGTCGCCGCGCGGCTCGGCCGCCGGGTCGACCCGGCAGGACACGTCGGTGATCAGCAGGTGCGTGTCGGCCGGTACGCCGTAGTGGCGCAGCGGCAGGTAGATGCCCAGCTGGCGGGCGGTCTCCACGGCGATCAGCGGGTCGTGCCGCTCCCCGCGTCCGCGCGGGAAGGTGGGGTGGGAACGGGGCCACTGGGCCGCCGCCTCGAAGCGGTCGCCGCCTCGGGCCCGGACGTCGGTCAGCAGCACCTCCGCCACGGCGGCGCGGTGGACCAGTTCACGGGGGACCGTGCGGGACCAGCTGAGCGGTCGGGCAGGATGCCGGGCCGCCGAGGAGGGGAGGAAATCCAGCATCTTCATATTTACAGAAAATATCAATCCCCTTGGTTTCGCATGTCGTCAGTTGGCGATCCGGCCCGCGGATCACTACAGTGCGTGCGAAAAGCCGAGGTGATCTTGAAAAGGCAGAGGCGCGTGCAGAATCGGGCGGAGACGACACGGAGGTCAGTCCTCGAATCAGCTGCGCGATTGTTCGACGAACGCGGGTACGCGGGCACCAGCATCAGCGACATCAGCGCGGCCTCAGGCAGGACGAGCGGGGCCATCTACTTCCACTACACCAGCAAGGAGAACCTGGCCCGCGCCGTGATCGAAGCGCACTTCGCCACCTGGCCGGAGCTGGTCGCGCGCCACACCCGCACGCCGGTGCCGGCGCTGGAGCAACTCGTCCGGCTGAGCTTCGCGGTGGCGCGGGCCTTCCGCGACGACGTCGTGGTCAGGGCCGGCGCCCGGCTCTGGTCCGAGCGCGCGGCCATCGACGCCGACCTCCCGGTGCCGTTCGTGGGGTGGATCGACACCGTCCGCGTCCTGCTCGAACGGGCGGGCAGCGAGGGCGAGCTCGCCGCCCGGGTCGACCCGTCGACCGCGGCCCACGGCGTGATCTGCGCGTTCTTCGGGCTGCACACCGTCTCCGACGCGATCGACGGACGGCGCACCATCGAGGAGCGCCTGTGCGACCTGTGGGAACTGCTGCTGCCGGGCCTCCAGAAGAACCCCGACCCGGCCGCCCTGCTCGCCTCGGTCCGGCCCAGGCCGTCCGTGCGCGCCGACGGGTGGGGACTCGACGGGAATTGACGCGGAATCGACCCCCGGCCTGCCGGGAGGAGGCCACGCCGCCGGGCACCGGGCCCTAGCATGAATCACCACGTCCGGGGCCGGCGGTGCGGCGGAGAAGAGGCGTCAGGGCTATGGCAGCGGTTCAATGGGCGGCCGGGCCGTCCGGTCAGGGGTCGGTCCAGGTACTGGAGTTCCTGTTCGCCTTCCTGCTCTCCGGCCTGATCGGGGTCGAGCGGCAGATCCGCCAGAAGTCCGCGGGCCTGCGGACGTACACGACGGTGGGCAGCGGCGCGGCGCTGTTCACCCTGGTGAGCAAGTACGGTTTCGCCGACGTGGTGCGCGCGGGCACCGTCGAGCTGGACCCGTCCCGGATGGCCGCGCAGATCGTGTCGGGGCTGGGCTTCATCGGCGCCGGGGTGATCTTCGTGCACCGGGGCTGGGTGCAGGGCCTGACGACGGCGGCCACGATCTGGCTCACCGCGGCGGTGGGCTCCGCCGCGGCCGCGGGCCTGCCGCTGCTCGCGGCGCTGACCGTCGCGGCGTACTTCCTCGCGTCCTACGCGATCAGGCCGTTGCTCAACCGCCTGCCCGCGCTGCACCGGCCGCCGGTCTCGTACCGCATCGTCTACCGTCCGGGCAGGGGGGTGCTGCGGGACGTGCTGGACCAGTGCACCCGGGCCGGCTTCGCCGTCTTCGAGCTGCGCACGCTGTCCGGCACGGACGGGGAGCTCCCCGGCGAGGTCTCCGAGAAGCCCGTCGAGGTCGCCCTGTCGGTGCAGGGGCAGGGCGACGCAGGCGGGCTCACCGCGCAGATCGCGGCCGTGGCCGGAGTGCTGACCTGCGTCCGCGGCCGGTCCGACGAGGAGTGACGTCCCGGCCGCGGGGGAGAGCGCGTCAGCGGGCGCCGAGGGCCGGCAGGCGCTCCATGATCCGTTCCATGCCGCTGGTCCAGTTCGCCTCCAGGGCGGCGACGGCCTGCTCCACGTCGTCGTCGAGGAGGCACTGGGCGATCCGCTCGTGCTCCTCGGCGGCGCGTTCGAGGATCTCGTGGTCGCCGACGACCACCCGCTCGTAGCGGTGGAGGGTGAGTTTGAGCGAGTCGATCAGCTCGCGCAGCCGGGTGTTGGAGCAGCCGGAGAGCAACAGCGCGTGCCAGGCGTCGTCGTAGCGCTCTATGGTGCCGTGCGGGGCCTGGGGCGCGGAGAAGGCGCGGGCCTCCGCCAGCAGCCGGGGCGCGATGGCCGAGAGGTACGCGCGGTCGGAGGTCCGCAGCGCCAGCGACTCCAGGGCGATCAGGATGGCCGTGAGGTCGAGGAACTCCTGCCGGCCGGTGGGTGCGAAGCGAAAGCCCTTGCCGCGCTCGCTGGTGATGATGCCTTCGCGCTCCAGACTGATCAGCGCCTCGCGCAACGGGGTGCGGCTGACGCCCAGTTCCTCCGCGAGGTGGACCTCGTTGATCGACTCGCCGGGGGTGAACCGGCCGTGGCCCAGCCGCTCCAGGAGTTCGTCCTTCACCTGTTCGCGCAGCGGACGCCGCTCGATCGCCATCGGGCTTTCCCTTCTTCCTCGGTCCGTAGCGTACCGGCCGGGTGACTGGTCAGGCGGTCCCGGCGCCGTCCACGGCGATGATCGCGCCGCTGACGAACGTGGAGGCGTCACTGGCGAGGAAGGCGACCGTCTGGGCGATGTCCCGAGGCTGGCCGATGCGGCCGAGCGGTCGGTCGGCGGCGTCGGCGTAGAAGGCGTCCGGGCTCTCGCCGAGCTGGCGGGCCTCCTCGGCGAGCATACCGGTGTTGGTGTCGCCGGGGCACACGCAGTTGACGCGGATGTTGTCGGGGCCGTGGTCGATGGCCATGGCCCGGGTCATGTTGACGACGGCGCCCTTGGAAGCGCAGTAGGAGACGGCCCGGCCGCCGCCCCGGATGCCCCAGCCGGAGCCGGTGTTGATGATGCTGCCGCCACCGTTCGCGGCCATCAGCGGCACGACCAGCCCGCTGAGCAGCATGACGGAGCGGACGTTGACGGCCATCACCAGGTCCCAGTCGTCGTCGGCGATGTCGCAGACGGTGGACCGGCGGATGATCCCGGCGTTGTTGAACAGCACGTCGACGCCGCCGTGCAGGTCGACGGCGGTGCGTACGGCCCGTTCGCAGTCGGCGCGTTGGGAGACGTCGCAGCGGACGAAGGTGCCGCCGGTCTCCTTGGCGGCCCGTTCGCCGCGGTCGGCGTCGAGGTCGGCGAGGACGACGGCCGCGCCGAGTTCGGCCAGCAGCGCGGCGGTGGCCCGGCCGATGCCGGAGGCGGCGCCGGTGACGATGGCGCGCTTGCCGTGGAGGTCGATCACTGGGGGCTCCTCTTCAGGGGGTCTCAGGAGGTCTCAGGGGGGCGGGTCTCAGGAGGTCCGGCCGGCCCGGCTGGTCAGATGGTCGGGCCGGTCAGGCGGTCAGGCGGTCAGGCGGTAGACGGCGCTGGCGTGGCGGCCGGTGATCACCCGGACGTGCCCGGACAGGGCATCGTCCAGCTCCGGGTCACCGGTGTCCAGCAGCAGCGGGCGGCCCGCGAGGGCGGCGAGCTTCGCCTCGGTGGCGAGGACGAGCAGCCGCTCGCGGCCGGTGGCGCGCAGCAGTTCGGGGGTGAACTGCTGGTTGCCGCGGCCGAGCAGGAAGCCCTGGCCGCCGATCGGCGAGAGCGCGATCCACGGGGCGGCGGGCAGGGCCAGCAGCTGGTCGGCCCGGGCATCGCGGATCACGACCCGGGCGCCGCCGCCCGGTTGGAGGCGGAGCACGTCCACGCCGGTCAGACAGGCGTCCGCCGCGCCGAGCGCGGTGGCGACGGCGTGCGTCGTGCCGCCCGGGCCGAGGGCGAGCAGCCCGCCGGGGCCGACGCGTTCGGCGACCTCGGCGGCGATGCCGCCCAGCGCCTCGGGGTCGGCGGCGGAACTGCCGGTCTTGCGCTGCTGGACCCGGGCGGGCAGGACCGGGACGGTCAGCCACCCGTGCAGGCGGGCGGACACCCGGCCCTCCCGTAGCGCCGCCTCGTCGCGGTCCACGACCTCGGCGGACGCCAGCCGGACGCCGCCGCCCACCCAGGCCGCGGCCACCTCGGCGGCGGCGCGGGGGTGGACGGCGAAGACGGCGGAGTGCATCTTGACCCCGGCCGGGATGCCGAGGACGGGCGGTCCTGGCTCCGGACCGAGCGATCCGAGCGATCCGAGCGATCCCAGCGCGTCGAGGACGTCGCGGGCCGTGCCGTCGCCGCCGCAGAACAGCAGCAGGCCGGCGCCGGCCGCGACGAGGGCGCGGACGGCCGCGCGGGTGTCCGCCGCCGTGGTGCCCGGGCCGGTGGGCCGGTGGACCACCGTCGCGTCGAGGCCGGCCGCCCGCGCCGCGTCCGCACCCATCGGCCCGGCCGCCGTGAGCAAGGTCGAGTGCGTTGCGAGCACAGCAAATTGACGGAGCATCAGCTCCGTGCGGGAGGTCGCGGCCGGCCGGGCGCCGAGGGTGCGGGCCCGCTGCTGGACCTCGGCGCCGTCGCTGCCCTTGAGGCCGACCCGGCCGCCGAGTCCGGCGACCGGGTTGACCACGAGCCCGATGGTGGGGCCGGTCGTCGGGTTCCCGCCCGCCGGGCGGACGGCGGGAGTCGGACGACCGGCCCCGGGGCCCGCCGTCACGGCCGCTCGCCGAGGACCTTGCGGCGGTAGGCGCGCCAGCTGACGGCCCAGACCGCCGGGTCGTCCAGCGGTTCGTGCCGGATGCGGTGCACGGTGGAGTTGTGCGGGGCCGTGCGGACGGTCTCCGGGTCCTCGTAGGCCTCGCGGGCGACCTCGGCGAGGATCGCGGCGTACTCGTCGAGGTCGGCGCGGGAGTAGGACTCGGTCGGCTCCAGCGTCATCGGCTCGGGGACGACGTACGGGTGGTGGCTGGTCCAGTAGTGGGTGCCGAAGTCGGCGGCGCGGTACCCGAGGTCCTCGCTGTGCAGGCCGGTGTCCTCGTTGAGCTGCTGCCAGCTGTAGCGGACCTGCTCGACGCGCGGGCGCCCCTTGGCGTAGGGCACGGAGACGCCGCGGATCCGCTGGACCTGGTGCATCAGGTAGTTGTTGTTGAGCACGGCGGTCTCGGCCACCTCGCGCAGCCCCGCGGCGCCCATCGACATGATCCAGGCGTAGGCGCGGACCAGGTTCGGGACGACGCCCAGGTAGGGGCGGATCTTGCCGATGGACTCCGGCCGGTCGTGGTCCAGGACGTACCGCTCGCCGTCGAACTCGACGGTGGGGCTGGGCAGGTGGGGCGCGAGCTCGGCGGTGACGCCGCAGGCGCCTGCGGCGGGGCCGCCGCAGGCGTGCGGGGTGGAGAAGGTCTTGTGCAGGTTGAAGTGGCACAGGTCGAAGCCGGCCTCGCGGGCCCGGGTGATGCCGAGGACGCCGTTGGCGTTGGCCTGGTCGTAGGCGCACAGGCCGCCGGCGGCGTGCACGATGCGGACGAACTCGGCGATCCGGGGGTTGTAGATCCCGGTGTCCTCGGGGTTGGTGATGAGCAGCGCGGCGGTGCGCGGGCCGACGGCGGCGCGCAGCGCCTCGATGTCGGGGTAGCCGTCCGCGTCCGGGTGCAGGGTGATCACCTTGAAGCCGGCGGTCTTGGCGCAGGCGGCGTTGGAGGGGTGCGAGAAGGCGGTGGTGATGACCTCGTCGCGCTGCTCCGCCTCGCCGCGGGCGGCGAAGTGGGCGCGGATGACGGAGACGTTGGTCCAGATCGCGGCGGAGCCGGCGCCGGGTTGCAGCGAGACCCGGTCCATGCCGGAGACCTCCTTGAGCAACTGCTCAAGCCGGTGGACGAGTTCGAGCACCCCTTGGACGGTCGAGGGGTCCTGGGCCGGGTGCAGGGCGGCGATGCGCGGGTCGCGGACGAAGGCGTCGTTGACCTTGGGGCTGTACTTCATGGTGCAGGTGCCCTGGCCGACGTCGACGTTGAGGTCGGCGCCGAGGTTCTCCTGGGAGAGCCGCAGGTAGTGGCGGAGCACCTGCTGCTGGCCGAGTTCGGGCAGCGCGGCCGGGGTGGCGCGGCGCAGCGCGGCGGGCAGGCGGTCGGTGGGGCTGCCGACGGCGGCGGTGACGCCGGGTCCGGGGGTCGGTGGCAGGACGCCGCGCTCGCCGGGCGCGCCCAGTTCGAAGATCAGCTTCTCGTCCCAGCGGGCCTGGTGGAAGCGGCGCAGAGCGGGCTTGGGGGCGATCCGCGGGTCGGTCCCGCCGCTGTTCTGACGATCCGTCACTTGACGATCTCCTCAAGGGCGGTGGCGAGGCGGTCGATGTCGGCCTGGGTGTGGAGCTCGGTCACGCAGTAGCGGCCCTCGTGCTCCCCGGCCGGGGAGCCGGCGTGCAGGCCGCGGGCGAGCAGCGCGGCGGCGACCTCGGCGGCGGTGCGCCCGCCGGTGTAGCGGAGGGTGAAGTCGGCGAAGTGGACGGCCTCGGGGTCGGCGAGTTCCACGCCGGGGGCCTGGGCGAGGCGCCGACGGGCGTAGGCGGTGTTGGCGAGGATGGTCTCGCCGATCTCGCGCATGCCGTGCGGCCCCATCAGCGAGAGGTAGACCCCGGCGGCGATGCCGTGCAGGGCGGCGGCGGTGCCGACCCACTCCTTGCCCTCCTCGCGCAGGGCGAAGGAGGTGCGCTCGTAGGCGACGTCGCCGAAGCCGTACTCGCCCGGCACGTCGGTGGGGGTGAGGCCGAAGAGGCGGCTGGGGTACTCGGCCACCAGGCGTTCGTCGTCGGCGCTGGCGATGAAGCCCGCGTTGCCGCCGCCGAAGCTGGGGTGGATGCCGAGCGGCTGGAGGTCGCCGCAGGTGAGGTCGGCGCCGAAGGAGGCGGGCGGGGCGAGCACGCCGAGGCTCAGCGGGTTGGCGCCGATGACGGCCAGCGCGCCTGCCTGGTGGGCGAGTTCGACGTACTGCGGCAGTTCGGGGTCGACCCGGCCGCAGTGGTCGGTCAGTTCGGCGAAGACGGCGGCGGCGTCGCCGGCGGCGAGGGCGGCGCGGACGGCCCCGGGCTCGGCCGGGACGAGCACGAGGTCGTGGACGCCGCGCACGTAGTCGCGGATCCGGGAGAGCTTGTCCGGGTCGAGGTCGCCGACCAGCAGGAGGCGGCGGCGCCCGGTGGCCCGGCCGGCCATCCGCAGTGCGGTCGCGGCGGCCTGGAAGCCGTCGTAGGTCGGCACGTTGACGACGTCGACGGCCAGCAGTTCGGCCATCAGCGACTGGTACTCCCACAGGGCCTGGAACCGGCCGTGGTCCTCGTACGGCTCACCGGCGTAGGCGGTGAGGAACTCGCTGCGGTTGACGACCTCGTCGACCACGGCGGGCACGTGGTGGCGGTAGCAGCCGGCGCCGAGGAAGCTGCGGCCGGGCGGGACGGCGGCGTTGCGGGCGAGCAACTCCTCCATGTGAGCGACCAGTTGCGCCTCGGAGCCGAGCGGCTCGGGCAGTCGCAGCGGGCGGTCCAGGCGGAGCTCGGCGGGGATGTCGGCGTAGAACTCCTCGACGCTGTGCGCGCCGATCGCCGCCAGCATGGCCTTCTTCACGTCGGGGGCGGAGTTGGGGATGTACGGGTGGGTCCGGGGGGCGCGTGCGGTCATCCTGGCACCTTCCGCGATTTCGGTCACAGGCCTTGACGGCACTGTGTGTGCTGAGTTCTGTATACAGCATTCGGCATTCACTCTTCAGGAGGCAAGATGTCGGGAGGAAAGAACTCAACCGGCACCCGGCACAGACGCCTTGACGCTCCGGTGGGCAGCCGGGCCGGATCCGGACCGGGCCCCACCCGGCGCCGGGTCCTCGGCGCCGGGCTCGCGGGCGGCGCGCTGCTGCTGACCGGGGCGACGGGCTGCGCCACCGGCGGCGCCGGCGCCCCGGACGCCAAACGGCTGGACGCGAGTTCGGGCGGCAAGGTCGCCGGGAAGATCACCATCTGGTCCTGGGACGTCGCAGCCAAGGCCATGCAACGGCTCGGCAAGGCCTTCGAACAGGCACACCCCGGCACCACCGTCGACGTCGTCGACATCGGCTACGACAACGCCTACGACAAGATCACCGTCGGGCTCGGAGCCGGCAGCGGACTCCCCGACGTGCTGACCGTCGAGGGCCACAGGATGCCCACCTACATCGGCAACTTCCCCCACGCGCTGGTGGACCTGACCAGCCGGGCCGGCGGCCTCGCGAAGGACTTCGCACCGTCCGCCTGGCGCACCGTCACCGACGCGGGCGGCCGCGTCCTCGCACTGCCCTGGGACAGCGGCCCGTGCGCCCTCTTCTACCGCCGTGACCACTTCCAGCAGGCCGGAATCGACCCCGCCACCCTCACCACCTGGGACGACTACCTCGCCGCCGGCACCACCCTCAAGGACCGCACCGGCAAGAAACTGCTCATCCTGGACGCCAAGCAGGACAGCATGTTCGCCCTGCTGCTCCAACAGCAGGGCCAGGGCTGGTTCGTCGACGGCAAGGTCGCCGTCGCCTCACCCGCCGCCGAACGGGCGCTCACCCTGATGAAGCAACTGGTCGACCGGGGCCTGGTCGACTTCGAGAACGGCTGGGACGGCCTGGTCTCCGGCACCCACGACGGCAAGGCCGCCACCACCCCCACCGCCGCCTGGTGGGACGGCACCCTCACCGGCGACATGGCCGACCTGAACGGCAGGTTCGGCGTCGTCCCCCTGCCCGCGTTCGACCCCGGCGGCTGCCGCACCTCCAACAGCGGCGGCTCCACCCTCTGCGTCACCGCCCAGAGCAAGAACCCCGAACTGGCCTGGGAATTCCTCTCCTTCCTGCTCGCCGGCCGGGCCAACCAGGCCTCGATGATGGAGCACGAAGGCCTCTTCCCCGCCTACCTCCCGGCCCTGGACGACCCGTACTTCCAGCAGCCGGACCCGTACTACGCGAACCAGCCCGCCATGCGGCTCCTCGCCGACCTCGCCCGGTCCATCCCCACCGTCGAGAGCACCGCCGACGACTCCAAGGCCGGCGACATCGTCAACACCGCCGTCAACCAGGTGCTGCACAACGGAGCCGACCCCGGCACCGCGCTGCGCTCCGCCGCCCGCCAGATCGCCACCGCGACCAGTCGCCAGCCGGCCCCGTAGGGACACGCGCCATGACCAGTCTCCAGGCCCCCGCCCCCCGGGTGGCCGCCGCGCCCGCGCGCACCGCGCCCACCCGGCGACGACGGCTGCCACGCTCCGCGGCCTGGCTCTTCGCCGGGCCCACGGCCGTGCTCTTCATCCTCTTCTTCGCCTATCCGCTCGGCGCCAGCCTCTACCAGAGCTTCACCGCCCGCCGGGACGGCGCCACCGTCTGGGTCGGCCTGGACCAGTACCGGCGGATGCTGGACGACCCGGCCTTCCTGCACTCCCTGGTCAACACCGGGATGATCCTGGCCGTCCAGGTGCCCGTGATGATCGGCCTGGCGCTGGTGCTGGCCGTCCTGCTGAACCAGTCCTGGCTGCGCTTCCGGGCCGGCTGGCGGGCCGTCTTCTTCCTGCCCGCCGTCACCACGCTGGTCGCCTACGCCGTCGTCTTCCAGGTGCTGCTGCGCACCGACGGCGGCCTGGCCAACCAGCTCCTGCACGCCCTGGGCGCCGGCCCCGTCGACTGGCTCAACTCGCCCACCTGGGCCAGGATCTCCCTGATCGGCTCGGTCACCTGGCGCTGGACCGGCTACAACGCCGTCATCCTGCTCGCCGGCCTGCACGCCATCGGCCGGGACCAGTACGAGGCCGCCGCCCTTGACGGCGCGGGCACGCTGCGCACCTACACCAGCGTGATCCTGCCGCAGCTGCGGCCGGTGGTGCTGTTCTGTGTCATCACCTCTACCATCGGCACGCTCCAACTCTTCGACGAGAACTACGTGCTGACGCGCGGCGGCCCCGGCGACGCGACCCTCACCCCGGTGGTCTACCTGTACAAGGTCGGCTTCCAGCAGCTCGACTTCGGGTACGCGGCCGCGATCGCCTGGGTCGTGGTGCTGGTCATCGCCGCCGTCTCCCTCCTCCAGTTCCGGTTCTACGGAAGGGAACGCCGCCGATGAGCGCCACCTCCGCCCGCCCCCGGCCCGCCCGACCGGCGGCCGTCCGCCCACCGGTGGCCCGCCCGCCGGCCGCCCGGCTCGGCCGCGCCGTCGTCCTGGCCGTGCTCGCCCTCGGCGCCGTCGTCAGCCTGGTGCCGTTCGCCTGGATGCTGATCGCCAGCACCCACAGCAGCTCCGAACTCTTCCACTCCCCGCCGCCGTTCCTGCCCGGCGGGGAACTGCTGCGCAACCTGGCGCACCTCCAGCAGAGCATCGGCTTCGGCCGGGTGCTGCTCAACAGCCTCGGCGTGGCCGTCGTCTACACCGCGCTGAGCTCCCTGCTGTCGGCCATGTGCGGCTACGGGCTGGCCAAGTACCGGTTCCGGGGTCGCGGGCTACTGCTCGGGCTGGTGCTGGCGACCATGATGATCCCGCTCCAGGTGCTGCTCGTCCCGCTGTTCCAGATGATGGCCAGCGTCGGCTGGATCGACAGCTACCAGGCGGTCATCCTGCCCTTCCTGGCCAACTCCTTCGGCATCCTGCTGATGCGCCAGGGCTTCCTGGACTTCCCCGACGAACTCCTGGAGTCGGCGCGCATCGACGGCTCCGGCGAACTGCGCACCTTCTACCAGGTCGTCCTGCCGTGCGTGCGGCCGCAGTTGGGCGCGCTCGTGATCTTCACCTTCATGGGCCAGTGGAACAGCTTCATCTGGCCGCTTCTGATGCTCAACACCGAGGACAAGTACACCGTGCCGGTGGCGCTCAACACACTGACCGGGCTGACCCGCGTCGACTACTCCGGCCTCATGCTCGGCTCCCTGCTGGCCACCCTCCCGCTGGTGCTGCTCTTCCTGGTGTTCCAGCGGCAGTTCGTGGCCGGCCTGCTCGGCGGAGCGCTGAAAGGATGACCCCCCGCATGACCTCCCGTACTCCTTCCCACGCGGCCGCGCTGACCCGCGTGCCCGGCCTCCTCTACGGCGGGGACTGGAACCCCGAGCAGTGGTCCGAGGAGGTGTGGGCCGAGGACGTGAAGCTGATGGCCGAGGCCGGGGTCAACCTGGTCACCGTCGGGGTCTTCTCCTGGGCGCGGATCCAACCAGCGGCCGACAGCTGGGACTTCGGCTGGCTGGACCGCCTCCTCGACCTCGTCCACGGCCACGGCATCGCCGTCGACCTGGCCACCGCCACCGCCTCGCCACCCGCCTGGCTGGTCCGCGCCCACCCCGAGCTGCTGCCCGTCACCGCCGACGGCGTCCGGCTGGAGTTCGGCTCGCGCCAGCACTACTGCCCCTCCTCCGCCGTCTACCGGGCCGCCGCCGCCCGGCTCACCCGGGCCCTCGCCGAGCGCTACCACGACCACCCCGCACTCGCCCTGTGGCACATCCACAACGAGTACGGCGACCACGTCCAGGAGTGCTTCTGCCCCGCGTCCGCCGCCGACTTCCGGCGCTGGCTGCGCGAGCGGCACGGCGACGTCGACGAGCTCAACCGGTCCTGGGGGACGGCGTTCTGGTCGCAGCGCTACGGCTCGTTCGACGAGATCGAACCACCGCGCGCCGCGCCGGGGCCGGTCAACCCGACCCAGCTGCTGGACTGGCGCCGGTTCTGCTCCGACGCGCTGCTGGCCCTGCACCGCACCGAGAAGGCCGTCCTCGACGAGGTCTCACCGGGCGTGCCGGTCACCACCAACTTCATGTCGATGCTCAAGTCGCTGGACTACTGGGAGTGGAGCCGCCACGAGGACCTCGTCTCCGACGACGCCTACCCCGACCCGGCCGACCCCCGCACACACGTCAACGCGGCCATGAACTACGACCTGATGCGCTCCCTCAAGGGCGGCAAGCCGTGGCTGCTGATGGAACAGGCCCCCTCGGCCGTCAGCTGGCGGCCCGTCAACCTGCCCAAACGGCCCGGCCTGTACCGGCTCTGGTCGCTCCAGGCGCTGGCCCGGGGCGCGGACGGCGTATTGCACTTCCAGTGGCGCGCCTCCGTCGCCGGGGCCGAGAAGTTCCACAGCGCGATGCTCCCGCACCGCGGCACCTCCTCGCGCGGCTGGCGGGAGACCGTCAGGTTCGGGGCCGAGCTGCGCCGGCTCGGCGAGATCGCGGGCAGCCGGATCCGCGGGCGGGCGGCCGTCCTGCTCGACTGGGACAGCTGGTGGGCGCTGGAGCTGGACGACCACCCCTCCGCGCGGATGCGCTGGCTCGACCTGCTCCGGCCCTGGTACGCGGCCCTCCACGACCGCGGCGTGACCGTCGACTTCGTCCCGCCCACCGGCGACCTCGACGGCTACCGGCTGCTGCTCGCCCCCAACCTGTACCTGCTCGACACCGCCACCGCCGCCCGGCTCACCGCCTTCGTCCAGGCGGGCGGCCACCTGGTCTGCGGCCCGTTCAGCGGCATCAGCGACCGGCACGACCACCTCCACCCCGGCGGCCACCCCGGGCCGCTGCGGCCGCTGTTCGGCCTCGTCGTGGACGAGCACTGGCCGATCCCCGACGGGGCCGCCACCACCGTCCGGCTCGATGACGGCGGGCCGGAGCTGCGGGCCGAGCACTGGAGCGAATGGATCGACACCGAGGGCGCCGAGACCGTCGCCCGCTACGCCTCCGGCGAGCTGGCGGGCCTGCCCGCCGTCACCCGGCACCGCCACGGCACCGGCAGCGCCTGGTACCTCGGCTGCCACCTCGGCGCGGACGTCGGCCGGGTGCTCGACCTGCCGCTCGCCGAAGCCGGGGTCGGCGCCGAACTGCCCGGCCTGCCGACCGGCGTCGAGGCCACCCGCCGCCGCGCCGCCGACGGCACCGACTACCTGTTCCTGCTCAACCACGGCCCCGCCGCATGCCGGGTGGCGCTGGACCGGACCGGCACCGACCTGCTCACCGGCGCCGACACCGGCCGGGGCGTCACCCTCGCACCGCTCGGCGCCGCCATCGTCCGGGTTCCCGCAGCCGGCCCCGATCCGGCCTCCCCGTCCACGTCTCCGTCTCCGTCCACGCCCGCCGAGGAGCGCACATGACGCCGTTGTCCCGCCGCCGACTCCTGGCCGCCACCGCCGCCACCGGCACCGCCCTCGCCGTGGCGGGCGGCGTCGCACCGGCCGCCCACGCCGACGACCGGCAGGCCGCCCCGTCCGACCTGGCTGACCCGTCCGCCCTGTCCGACCTGTCCGACCGCTACGCCGACATCCTCGACCTGCACGGCACCCCCGCGCAGGCCTACCCCGGCGACGCCACCGGCAACAACCCGATCAACGTCTTCGCCGACCTCGGCGCCTGGCACGCCTACGCCCTGCCGCGCCCGCAGGACCCGCTCGGCGGCTTCACCGGCCCCCTCCACCTCGCCCAGGAATACCCGTGGTGGCTCAGCGACGGCCTCAACCGCCTCCAACTGACCGAGCAGGGAAGGATCCTGGACCTCGCCGCCGGCGGCGCCCCCCGGCTCACCTCGCTGCCCGGGCTGCTGCGCCAGTCCTACGACCTCGGCGGCCGCCTGGCGCTCACCCTCGAACTGCGCTTCGCCAGCAACCGCACCGCCCTGGTCAGGGCCCGGCTGGCCAATGGCGGCCCGGCCGAACGGACCCTCCAGGTCGCCTGGACCGGGACACTGCTGCGCCCGGCCACCGGCCCCCAGCACGACGCCCCCGCCCTGGTCGCCGCCGAGCGCGGCGTCGCCGTCCGGTTCGCCCGGGTACGGCAGACCTGGGACTACCTCACCGACGGCACCGAGCGCTTCGAGGTCCGCCACGCGGCGCCGGTCCGCACCACCGTCAGCGGCGACGGCCACCGCACCGAACTGGCCGGGCCTGTCCGGCTGGCCCCGGGCGCGGCCCGCACCCTGGACTGGGCCGAGAGCTACACCTTCACCGACGCCGAGCACTCCCGCGCCGTCGCCGAGGCGGACGCCGCGCTGCGCGCCCCCGACCGGGTCGCCGCGGCGGGCGCCGCCCGCTGGGCCGGGTACGTCACCCGGGCGACCGAGGGCGTCCCCGCCGCGCGCCGCCGGACGGCCGTCAAGTGCGTGCAGACCCTGGTCACCAACTGGCGCAGCCCGGCCGGGCGGATCCGGCACGACGCGGTCACGCCCACGCTCTCGTACAAGTGGTTCAGCGGGGTCTGGGCCTGGGACACCTGGAAGCAGGCCGCCGGCACCGCCGTCTTCGCCCCCGACCTGGCCGCCGACCAGATCCGGGCGATGTTCGACCACCAGATCCGGCCCGACTCCGCCGACCGCCCGCAGGACGCCGGGATGATCCCGGACTGCGTCTTCTACAACGACCCGAGCACCGGCGGCGGCAACTGGAACGAGCGCAACTCCAAGCCCCCGCTGGCCTCCTGGGCGGTCTGGGAGGTCTACCGGCGCGGCGGCGACCGGGCGTTCCTGCGCGAGCTGCTGCCCAAACTGACCGCCTACCAGGACTGGTGGTACCGCACCCGGGACCACGACGGCGAAGGCCTGTGCGAGTACGGCGCCACCGTCGACCCGGGCAACGCCGCCCCGGCGGACTGCCTGGCGGCGGCGGCCTGGGAGTCCGGCATGGACAACGCGCCGCGCTTCGACGCCGCCCTCGGCACCGCCGTCGTCGCCAACCGCAACGCGCAGGGCGCCCTGCTGGGCTGGTCGCTCACCCAGCGCTCCGTCGACCTGAACGCCTACCTGGCCGCCGACCACCGCGCCCTGGCCGCCATCGCCGCCGAACTCGGCGACCGCACCGCCGCCCAGCGGCTGCGCGGACGGGCCGAGGCGATCGACCGGGCCGTGCGCGACACCATGTTCGACCCGGCCACGGGCTGGTTCCACGACACCGACCTGGCCACCGGCGCCCGCCTCACCGCGCGCGGGCGCGGCATCGAGGGCGCGATCCCGCTCTGGTCCGGCACCGCCTCGCCCGCCCAGGCCCGCGCGGTCCGCGGGCTCCTGCTCGACCCGGCCGAGTTCGGCACCGCGCTGCCGTTCCCGACCGTCGCCCGCAGCTCGCCCTCCTTCGACCCGGCCGGGTACTGGCGCGGGCTGGCCTGGATCGACCAGACCTACTTCGCCATCGAAGGCCTGCGCCGGTACGGCTGGAACCAGGACGCCCGCCGGGCGACGGACCGGCTGCTGGCCGCGGCAGCCGGGCTCGGCGGCGACGGTCCGCTGCGGGAGAACTACGACCCGCTGACGGGGGAGGGGCGGAACTCGACCAACTTCAGCTGGTCCGCGGCCCTGCTCCTGCTGCTGCTCCGCGTCTGACCGATTTGGCCCGGGCCTGCCACGTCCTGGCATGATCGGGGCATGGTCGAACGAGTCATTGCAGCGTGTGACGGAGCAGCCAAGGGCAACCCCGGTCCGGCGGCCTGGGCCTACGTGGTGGCGGACGCCGCCGGGGTGCCCCAGCGCTGGCAGGCCGGTCCGCTCGGGCACAGCACCAACAACGTGGGCGAGCTGACGGCGCTGGAGCAGCTGCTGGCGTCGACGGATCCGGCCGTCCCGCTGGAGGTCCGGCTCGACAGCACGTACACCCGCGACGCGGTGACCAAGTGGCTGGTCGGCTGGAAGCGCAACGGGTGGAAGACCGCCGCCGGCAAGCCGGTCGCCAACCGCGAGCTGATCCAGCACATCGACGAGCTCCTGACCGGGCGGGACGTCACCTTCATGTACGTCCCTGCCCACCAGGTGAACGGCGACCCGCTGAACGCCATCGCCGACAAGGCCGCCAGCGACGCCGCCCGCCGGCAGCAGGCCGCGGGCGGAACCGCCGCCGACCTCCCCGAGCCGGACCCGGCCCGGACCACCCCGGCGCGGGCCGCCCGCCCGGCCTCCTCGTCGGCGGGCTCGTCGGCCGGTTCGTCGGCCGGCTCGTCCACGGCGAAGAAGCGCTCCTCGGGCGGTTCGCGGACCCTGGCCGCCCGCTTCCCCGGCACCTGCCCCTGCACCCGCCCCTACGCCAAGGGCGACACCATCACCAAGGTGGGCAGCAGCTGGGGGCACCCGGAGTGCGCGGGCGCCCACGCGTAGGACCTGTCCGACGCCGGACGGGCCGACACCGGCCCGTCCGGCCCGCCCTGGTCGAACTCACCCCCGGGGTGGAGCCGGGTGGAGCCGGGTGGAGAAGCATCCCGGGTGAATTCTCCACCCCCGCGCCGAGGCTGACGGAACCTCACCAGTCCTAGCGTCGGACGCATGACCCGACCTACCGGCCGCACCACGGCCCGCGCCGGCGGCGCGCTGCTCACCGCCGCCCTCCTGCTCGCCGCACCACTCGCGCCGACCGCCGTCGCGGCCCCGGCGGCGCAACTCGCCTGGGGGTCCTGCCCCGCGCCGACCCCGAACGCCAACGGGGTGCCGTTCACCCGTGACCCGCGCCAGCAGTGCGCGACCCTGCGGGTGCCGCGGGACTACCACGACCCGGCCGAGGGCACGATCACCCTCACCGTCTCCCGGCTGCGCACCGCCGACCCCGCCCACCGGCGCGGCACCCTGGCCGTGGTGCCGGGCGGGCCGGGCGGCTCCGGACTCGACTACCCGGGCGAGATGGCGAAGCTGCTGCCGCCGGACGTCCTGCGCTCGTACGACCTGATCGGCTTCGACGAGCGGGGGGTGGGCAACAGCGCCCCGGTCCACTGCGACCTGTCCGCCGCCGAGCGGGACGCCCAGCTCAACTACCCCTTCCCCGGCCCCGACGGCTCGATCACCGCCAACCTCGACCAGGCCCGGCGGGTGGCCGACGGCTGCGCGGCCGCGAGCGGCGGCTACCTGGCCGACGTGACCACCGCCAACTCGGCCCGCGACCTGGACCGGATCCGGGCCGCCCTGGGCCTGCCCCGGATCTCCTACCTGGGCAGCTCGTACGGCACCTACCTCGGCCAGGTCTACGCCACCCTCTTCCCCTCGCACACCGACCGCGTGGTGCTGGACAGCACGGTGCCGCCGGGCGGGCTGGAGCAGGGGTTCAGGCTGTTCAGCGAAGGCTTCGCCGACTCCTTCCCGGCCCTGGCCCGCTTCGTCGCCGCCCAGGACGCCACCCTGCACCTCGGCGCCACCCCCGAGGCGGTCCGGGCGAGCTACCTCCGGCTGGCCGGCGAGGTTGACCGCGACCCGCTGCCGCTGTCGGGCGGCCGGCTGCTCACCGGCGGCGGCCTGCGCAGCGTCGTCTACGCCTCGCTGGTCAAGCCGAGCTACTACCCCCTCGGCGCGCGGGTCCTGCAACTGGCCGAGGAACGCGACACGACTCCGGCCCAGGCCCAGGCCCCGACGCCGGAGGGCGCGACGGTCGCCGCCGGGCCGACGGGCGCGGGCACCGGCGGATCGGGTGGCAACCCGCTGCCGCAGGTCATCCCCGACAACTTCCTCGCGGCCCAGTTCGCGGTGATCTGCGGCGACTCGGCCTGGCCCCGCGACCCGGCCGTCTACGCCGCCCGCACCGCCGCCGACCGGGCCCGGTACCCGCTCACCAACGGCATGAGCGGCAACGTCTGGCCGTGCGCCTTCTGGCACTACGGCCCGAAGGAACCGCCGGTCCGGGCCGACCCGGACGGCCCGCGCAACATCCTGATGCTGCAGAACCGGTACGACCCCGACACCACCTACAACGGCGCCCGGCAGACCCAGCGCGCCTTCGGGCACCGGGCGGCGATGGTCACCTTCGACACGACCGCGCACGGCGTCGACTTCACCGACCCCCGGGTGCTCGCGCCGTTCACCGCCTTCCTGCTCGGTGGCCGGCTCCCGAGCTGAGCAGACGGCCGGCCGGGGCCCCGACCCGGGCCCCGGCCGTCCGTCCGTCCGTCCGCTCAGGGCTTGGCGAGCCCGCTGCGGGCACCGTTCTCGGTCCGGACCGTGAGGGCGGTCGGCGCGGGCAGGTGTTCCTGGGGGTCCGGCGGGTAGAACTGCCGGGCCCAGTGCCGCAGGGCGCCGATCGGCCCGTCGCCGGGGGCGAGCCGGGGCGGTGACAGGTACTTCTTGGTGGACCAGATCGGGAAGTCGGCCGCCGTGAACTCGCAGCTCCGCTTGAACATCGGGCCCGCCAGCAGGCTCGACAGCGACCGGCTGACCGCCCTGCCGACCGCGGGCGGCAGCCGGGACGGCTCGTCGAAGGAGAACCGGCTCGCCTGCCGGAACTGCATCCGGCCGGGCGCGACCATGGTGGCCATCACCAGTGAGCACATCTTCAGGCCGAGGGCCGGGGTGTGCACGTCGGTGTGCAGGCAGGCGAGGCCGTAACCGTCGACCTCGATCTCGACCTGGCGCCGGCCCAGCAGCGGGAAGTCCTCCTGCACCCGCATCGAGACGTGGAAGCGCGTGCCGTCCCAGTCGATCGGGGCCGCCAACTCGCCGCTCGGCCAGCCGTGCAGGGTGACGAAGTGGCCCAGGTCCACCGCGTTCTCCATGACGTCCTGGGCGTAGCCGGCCATCTCCCAGGCGGCGTGCCGGGACGGCTGGTGCCCGAGCGTGTGCCACGACGGGATCTCCCAGTCCGGTTGCCGGCCGTCGTGGTGGCGCCAGACGAAGACGGCGTCGTTCACCTCGCGGACCGGAAGCTGCGCCAGGGAGGCCTTCGGCGGCGCGGAGCCGTACCCGGTCCGCACGCACCGGCCGTCCGGGTCGAAGGCGAAGCGGTGGAAGGGGCAGACCAGGTCGTCGCCCTCCACCGCGGCCAGGCCGAGGTGGGCCCCCAGGTGCGGGCAGTACGGGCGGATCGCGCGGATCCGCCCGCTCCGCAGCCGGTACAGCACGACGTCCTCCCCGGCCAGCCGCCGGGTGAGCACCGTGCCGGGCTTGAGCTCGTCGGAAAAGCCGACCGAGGCCCACCCGTCCGGGTACGGCAGGCCCGGCGGCAGCGCGACGTCGCCCGCGGTCGGGCCCTCACCGATGGGCTGGACGTGCTTTAAGGACTCGCGCATGAACTCTCCTCCTGGCCCGCCAGGCTCCGATCTCGGCAGCTCAGCCGGCCCTCCCGGGCGATTCGTCTCCGAACGGAACGCCCCGCATGCTAGCCGCAGACCGATGGGGCCCGCACGAACAACATGGCTGATGCCAAAGAAGTCTGATGATTCATCAGAAAATCTCCGATGCGACCTTCGACGGCCGGACGGCTGAGCGATTCCCGGCCGGGCCGATCCACCGCACCGCCGTGCAGCCTGCCCGGCGTCGGCGCGCAGGCGGGGCTCGAAGACACGCCCTGGACTTCGGGACGGCGGCAAACGCGGTGAGGGGTGCGCGAGTTGACACGGATCCTGGTCATCGGCGGCGGCACCAGCTAACGATCCGCCGCTTCGACGGCGCTCAGCGGGGCCGCCAGGTCCTCCAGGCTGCGCCGTTCCGCCCGTACGCCGATCGCGGCCTCGACCAGCCCCGCGGCCGTCATCAGGGCCGCCCCGATGCAGAACGCGAGCGTGGTGTCGGAGACCTTCCCGCTGCTCACCAGGCCGTTGAAGAGCAGCGGGCCGCTGATGCCGCCGACCGCCGTGCCGACGGCGTAGAAGAAGGCGATGCACATCGCCCTGGTCTCCAGCGGGAAGATCTCGCTGACCGTCAGGTAGGCCGCACTCGCCCCCGCCGAGGCCAGGAACAGCACGGCCGTCCAGCAGGCCGTCATGCCGGCCGCGCTCAGCGCACCCTGCTGGAACAGCGCGGCGGTGCCGAACAGCAGCAGGCCGGAGCCGATGTAGGTGCCGGCGATCATCGGCACCCGCCCGACCGAGTCGAAGAGGTGGCCCAGGAGCAGCGGGCCGAGGAAGTTGCCGACCGCGATGACCGCGAAGTAGTAGCCGGTGTCGCCCTCCGGCACGTCGAAGTAGAGGGTCAGGATGACCGCGTAGCCGAAGGTCACGGCGTTGTACAGGAACGCCTGTCCGATGAAGAGCGCGAGGCCGAGCACCGTGCGGCGCGGGTAGCGGCTGATCACGGTGCGGGCGAGCGTGACGAACCCGAGCGGGGCGCGCTCGCGGATCAGGATCGGCCGGTCGGTGACGGCCGGAAGCGGTCGGCCGGTCTCCCGCTCCACGACCCGCTCGGCCTCGGCCACCACCTCCTCGGCCTCCGGCGCCCGCCCGTGGGTGAACAGCCAGCGCGGGCTCTCCGGGACGTGCCGGCGGACGAGCAGGATCACCAGGCCCAGCACGACACCGATCCCGAAGGCGAGCCGCCAGCCCACGTCGGTGGCGAACAGCGCGGTGTTCAGCAGTGCGACGGAGGCGAAGGCGCCGAGCGCGGCGCCGATCCAGAAGCTGCCGTTGATGATCAGGTCGACCCGGCCGCGCACCCGGGCCGGGATCAGCTCGTCGATCGCCGAGTTGATCGCCGCGTACTCGCCGCCGATGCCGAACCCGGTGAAGAAGCGGCAGAGGAAGAAGAACCAGGCCGTCCAGGACAGCGAGGTCACGGCGGTCGCCGCCAGGTAGACGGCGAGCGTCACCATGAAGAGCTTCTTGCGCCCGAGCCGGTCGGTCAGCCAGCCGAAGAACAGCGCGCCGGAGCAGGCGCCCGCCACGTACACGGCGGCCGCGATCGTCGTCACCTGGGTCGTCGAGATGGCGATGCCGCTGCCGGGCTGCGCGAGCCTGGCCGCCATGTTGCCGACGATCGTCACCTCGAGGCCGTCCAGGATCCAGACGGTGCCCAGGCCGATCACGATCCGCCAGTGCCAGCGGGACCACGGCAGCCGGTCCAGCCGGGCCGGCACGTTGGTCTCGATGACCCCGGTTCCGGCGGACCCGGACCCGGACCCGGCCCCGGGGGCCGCACCGTCGTGCGGGTTCCGCGCGGATGACTTCGCCGGATCGGCCATGCGGGGCTCCTTCGCTCGCCGTATCGAGACGCCCCGTCTGCCCGCTTTCCGCAGGATCGAACGCGGGCGTCCTCTTCGCTACGCTCGGTGAGCTTCGACGCTCCCTCCGTCATCATCCCCCGGGGGCGGAGGAGCCGCCCGGGGAGGCGCTGCTCCTGGCGGGCTACTGCTCGACGTACTTGCGCAGTACCTGCTGGTAGTCCGCGAACTCTGGCTCGGTGTGCAGCTTGGAGACGTCCTTCTTCAGGTAGACCATGCTGGGGCAGCTGGGTTTGGCGCTGCCCAGCAGCTGCTCGGTGCCGACCTTCCTCCCCGTCCTGGCCTCGTACACGGTCACCTCGTACCTGCCGCGGTAGAGCTTGAGGGTGTCCGAGGTGAACTTGCAGTCGGTGAGGAACTCGCCCTCGTCGGGTGAGCCCAGGCAGGCGATCAGCTGGACGCGGTACGGGTCCAGGCGGGTCCCGCTCCAGTAGTCCGGCGAGCCGGCGGCGGGGGAGGCGGGGTGCGAGGAGCCGGACTCGCTGACGGTGAACATCGCGACCGGGTGCGGTCCGGCGCCGGTGTGCTCGGCGGTCTTGGGGAAGTACTTGCGCGCGATGTTGGAAGCGCAGCCGGCGTCGAGGTCGGAGATCCGGCTGAGTGCCTTGTCGCTCGCCTTCGGCTCGAAGATCACCCAGTACACGCCGTACCCGAGGAATCCGACCATCGCCAGCGCGACCACCCGTGCGGCGATCGTCCGTCCCTTGCGCCGGCCGGGTGTCAACTGCCGTGCGGCGCCGGTGGCGGCGCGCTTCCTGGTCGCCACGGCGTAGGCGAGGAAGAGGATCGGGGACGCCGCCACCACGGCGAACAGCACGCCGATCGGGGCGTTTCCGCCGTTGAACGCGATCATCGAGAAGACCACCGAGATTGCGGCGAGCAGGACTATCAGCTTGGCCATGAACATGCCCTCCCACGGGTCGACAGCAGCCGCGAGACTACCGCTGCCGGGGTGGGGCGCGGGCGCCCGGACCCGGTCCGGACGCGCTCCCGGGGCCCGCCGCTGTCGCCGCGCCGGTGTTCCGCCGGAATTCCACCCGCATTTCCGCACCAGCGGTGATTTTCTTCCCCGCCGCTTTCCGGAGCTCTTTCGAAGTCGATTTCCGGAGGTGGTGGAGAGGAGGTCGAGAGGTGCTGGAAAGGGCTTTCCGGCGGGGGTGCGGTGTGTTGTGGTGGGGTGGTGGTGGAGCCGGTCCGCACCTCCGTGGCGGACCGGACCGGCCGGACAGCCGCTGGTGGGCGGCGTAGACGCTCGCGCATGGATGTGAGTGCGGTGGCTATGGTTCGCCGACTCGGGGTGGATTTGAATGGTGCCATGACGACGAACCGGCCGGGCTCGCAGAGCGGTAGGGGCCCGCGGATCGCGTCGGACCTCCCGATCGCCGCCGGCGCCTTCGGGACGTCGGTTCCGTCAGTTTCCTCCGTCTCTCCGAATGAGGTGCTCGTGATGGCTCGTAAGGGTGTTGTGGATCTTCCGGTCGGTGCTGGTGTGGTGCTGGTGGTGGGTGGGACGGGTAAGACCGGTCGGCGGGTGGCGGATCGGTTGGCGGGGTTGGGTTACGGGGTGCGGGTGGGGTCGCGGTCGGGGGCGGTGGCGTTCGACTGGCATGACGAGGGGACGTGGGAGGCGGCGCTGGAGGGGGTGAGTGCGGCGTATCTGACGTACTACCCGGATCTGGCGTTTCCGGGGGCGGTGGAGGCGGTGGGGGCGTTCGCGCGGTTGGCGGCGCGGCGTGGTGTGGGGCGTCTGGTGCTGTTGTCGGGGCGTGGTGAGGAGGCGGCGGAGGCGGGGGAGAAGGCGGTGATGGAGTCGGGGGCCGCGTGGACGGTGGTGCGGTGCGCGTGGTTCAACCAGAACTTCAGTGAGAGTTTCTTCCTGGATC